>VBCK01000145.1 GCA_005882215.1 Betaproteobacteria bacterium
CCTACAGGCCACGCAGTACCGATAGTGTGAACAGCAGCGCACCTTATCCTTCTTTGCACGGATTGCTCCAACCGCGTGGCATCAACCGACGACGCTGCGCGAAGGACAGCATGCTGCTGATAACCGACTTCAGTCGGTTGATCGTTGCCGGTTTGCGTCTGCCGAATGTACGCAGGCGCTTCTCGCCCGTTAGGGGATCCTTCCCCACGACTTTGGTCACGGGGGTTGCTACGAGGCAATCCAGCACATCGGCAACGGCGTCCGCATCGATTTCGATGAGGCCGCGCTCGCCCAGTTCGCGGACCCAGAACGCGACCGAGTAGGTGCGCGTAGTGTCGCGACCAGCAAAGTTTGCCATGTAGACGTCTGCGAGAGTCCGCAGCGTCAGGTTTGCGCGGTTCGGTGCGAGCGGGAAGTCCCGCACCACGCCCGCCGGCGTCTCTGCTTCGCTCACGTTTTCGGCTCCGAACAAGCGATGGTCTAGACCATCGCATTTCAGAAACCACGAAATGCCCAGACCTTCGCATTCGTGGACCCTGTTCGGCGCCGAGAAAGCGCTGCTACATCAAGGACTTTGGTGGAGACGAAGGGGATCGAACCCTCGACCTTCGCATTGCGAACGCGACGCTCTCCCAGCTGAGCTACGTCCCCACGCCTGCCATTTTACCGAGCGCAATGGGCGGCGTCCAAGGGCGCCGTGCAGCGGATAAACTGCGCAGCCTTCGCCCACGGGGAGACAGGAGGAGGCGATGAAATACACAGCGGAATTCTGCGAGCGCGAGTACAACGTGCGCGCGCTCCTGCCGGAGTACCCGGCGATCTTTTCGCGCTGGGCTGCGCAGGGCGCGGCGACGCGCCGCCTCCATGCCTGCCTGCTCGACATCGCCTACGGCGACGAGCCGGCCGAGCGGCTCGACATCTTTCCGGCGCGCGAAGAGTCCTCGCCCCTGCTCGTCTTCATCCACGGTGGGTACTGGCGGGCGCTGGACAAGTCGGACTTCTCCTGGATAGCGCCCAGCTTCGTGAAGCACGGCGTCACCGTCGCGCTGGTGAACTACGGCCTGGCGCCGCGCACGCCGTTGGAGGACATCGTGCGGCAGACGCTCGCAGCCATCGCCTGGCTGTACCGCAAAGCCGAGCGCTACGGGATCGACCGCGACCGGATCAGCCTGTGCGGCCATTCGGCCGGCGGCCATCTGGCCGCGCTGTCGATGGCGGCACTGTGGAGCGTTTACGCAGACGACTTGCCGGCCGACCTGGTCAAGGGCGTACTGGCGATCAGCGGCCTGTACGACCTCGAACCGCTGGTGCACGCACCGTTTCTGAACGTGGATCTGAAACTGGACCGCGAGCGGGCCAAGCGCCTGTCTCCGGTGCATTACCCTCCCCGCCCCGGCGTGCGTTTGATCACCGCGGTCGGCGGCTCCGAATCCAGCGAATTCGCGCGCCAGACCGCGCTGATCGCCCAGCGTTGGCGCTCGAACCGGGTGCGCGACGTCCCGATGCCGGGCTGCAATCACTTCGAGGTCATCGATGCCCTGCCGGACCCGGCAAGCCCGCTGTTCGATGCGGCGCTCGATCTGATCCGCAAATGAGTGCGCAGCGGGCGGCCGGCCGCCTCAGACCGGGATGCCGAGCGCGCGCGCCCGCGCCTGCACCAGCGCGTGCAGCACGCGGGCCGACGGCACCGGCACGCGGGTCAGTTCCGCCAGCTCGATCACGACACCGACGATGGCCGCCAGCTCGAGTGGACGCCGCTGCTCCAGGTCCTGCAGCATCGAGATGCGGGCTGCTCCCAGCTGCCGCGCCACCTCGATCCGCTGGTCGACCGTGATGCCGATCTCCACGTCGAGCCGCCCCGCGACCTCGATGCCTTCCCGCAGCACTTCGCGGATCACGTCCAGCACCTCGGCGTCGTTGCAGATCTGGTCCATCCGGTAGCCGGTCAAGGCCGCCACCGGGTTGAAGCTGAGGTTCCCGATCAGTTTGGTCCAGATATCGCGGCGAATCCGCCCGGAAGCCTCGCAATCGAAATCGGCCGCCTGGAGCGCGGCCTGGATCCGGCGCAGCCGAGGGGAATCGGAGCCGTCCGGCTCGCCGACGATCAGGCGACGCCCGGCCGTATGTTGAACGCGCCCCGGTTGCACCACCTCGGCGGCCAGGTGCACCACGCATCCGATCACGCGCGCGCAATCCAGCGCGGCATCCATCGTTCCGCCCGGATCGAGCGACCGCAACCGCATGCCTTCGTACGGCCCCCCGGACCGATAGAAGTACCACCACGGCAGACCGTTGAGTGCCGGCAGCACGACGGTTCCGGAGTCGACCAGCGGAGCCAGCCGCGGCAGCATGGCGGGTACCGAATAGGCCTTCAACGCGATCACCACGACGTCTTGCGGCCCGAAGTCGGACGGCTCGGCACTGGCGGGCAATCGATAGGTGCCGGAGCGGGAGCCGACCCGGTCGACGAACTGCAACCCCTGGCTGCGCAACGCCTCCAGATGAGCCCCGCGGGCAAGCAGGCACACCTGCTCGCCTGCAGCCGACAGCTTGGCGCCGATCGTGGCGCCGATCGAGCCGGCGCCTACCACGCAGACTTTCACGACGCCGGCACGCTATCGAAACGCCTGCTCGACCCGTCTTCTGTCCCAGCCAGGAGCAGCCATCTCGATGAACGCATAGACGAATCCCCGCAAGTAAGCGCCCTGTTTGACGGCAAGCCGGGTCGTATTGCGGCCGAACAGGTGTCCTCCGCATTTGACGGCGACCAGGCCCTCCGAATGATTCTGCGTGGCCAGGTCCGCGACGATCCCCACGCCCATGCCCGCCAGCACGTAGGTCTTGATCACGTCGGCGTCGATCGCTTCCAGCACGATCGAGGGCTCGATGCCGGCCGCGCCGAACGCCGCGTCGATCCGGCTGCGGCCCGAGAAGTGCGATTCGTACGTGATGATCGGGTACTTGGCGAGCTCCCTCAACGTGAGCCGATCCGGATGCCGCGCGAAGCGCTCCAGCGGGTGCGGCGGCTTGACCACCACGACATGCTCCCACTCGAAAACGGGAATCGATTTCAATCCGGGCGTCTCGGCCAGCGTCTCGGTGGCCATTCCGATGTCGGCCTGGCCGGCCGCCAGCATGGCGGCGATCTGCGGCGGGTTTCCCTGCAACAGCTTGACCCGGACCTGAGGAAACTTTTCGGCGAAGCTCTGAACGACCGGCGGCAGCACATAGCGTGCCTGGGTGTGGGTCGTGGCCAGGCGCAGCGTGCCCTCCGGGCTGCCCGCATAGTCGCGCGCCAGCTTCTTCAGATTGTCGATCTCGGTCATGATCCGCTCGGCCGCATCCAGCACCTGCTGCCCCGGCGGGGTCAGGCCCAGGATGCGCTTGCCGTGTCGCGCGAAGATCGACAGGCCCAGTTCCTCTTCCAGCTCGATGATGGCCTTGGACACGCCGGGCTGCGATGTGTGCAGGGCCTTGGCCGCCGCCGTCAGGTTCAGCTTCTGACGGGCGGCCTCGCGCAAGTATCGGAATTGCTGCAGATTCACGGCCGCGAGTATATAGAGAGGCCGCTCCCGGGCCACGAAGCATTCCTTCGGAGAGGCCACTGCCCGCGCGAAGCGTTTCTATAATGCGAGCTTGCAATCAGGGATCTGTCGATGAAGCTCGACCACGCGGCAACACTGCTGGACGAACAGGCGATCTGCCTGGACGTGCTGCTCGAAAAGTATGCGAAGGCGGACGAGAAGACCGCGGACGACGTGCGTCGCCGGGTGGCCCGCGGCCTGGCCGCGGTCGAGAGGCCGGAGCTGCGCGAGCACTGGGAGCAGCGCTTCTTCGAGGCGATGGTGGCCGGCTTCATTCCGGGCGGCCGCGTCAATTCGGCGGCCGGCACCGACATCTCGGCCACGCTGATCAACTGTTTCGTGCAGCCGGTCGGCGATGCGATCAGCGGCAGCAACGACGGCGTGCCCTCGATCTACCTGGCGCTGAACCAGGCGGCCGAGACGATGCGCCGCGGCGGGGGCGTCGGCTACGACTTCTCGCTGATCCGGCCGCGCGGCGCGCTGGTCCACGGCACGCACTCGCGCGCGAGCGGCCCGCTGTCCTACATGCGCGTGTTCGACAAGAGCTGCGAGACGCTCGAGTCGGCCGGCAGCCGGCGCGGGGCCCAGATGGGGATGATCCGCTGCGACCATCCGGACATCGAAGACTTCGTCAATGCCAAGCGTGACGGCTCGCTGGCCAATTTCAACATGTCGGTGGCAGTGACCGACACATTCATGGACGCGGTCGAATCGGACGGCGAGGTGGAGCTGTGGCATGCCGCCGAGCCTTACGACAAGGAAGGCGCCTCGCGCCGCGCCGACGGCACCTGGGCATACCGGCGCGTGCGCGCGCGCGACCTGTTCGACCAGATGATGCATTCGACCTACGACCACGCCGAGCCGGGCGTGGTGTTCATCGACCGGGTCAATCGCGACGACAACCTGTCGTACTGCGAGTCGATCGCCGCAACCAACCCCTGTGGCGAGGAGCCGCTTCCGTCTTATGGCTGCTGCTGCCTCGGATCGATCAACCTGACCCCCTTCGTGCGCGATCCGTTTGCGGACGGCGCGGGTTTCGATTTCGATGGGTTCGGTGAAGTGGTCGGTGTGGCGATCCGCGCGCTGGACAACGTGCTGGATGCGACGCTGTGGCCGCTGGAGGAGCAGGAAGCGGAAGCCAGGAACAAGCGGCGCGTGGGCCTGGGGTTCACCGGCCTGGGCAACGCGCTGACGATGATGAACCTGCGCTACGACACCGATCCGGCGCGCGAGCTGGCCGCCCGCATCAGCTGCGCGATGCGCGACGCGGCCTACGAGGCCTCCGTCGAGCTGGCCAGGGAAAAGGGCCGCTTTCCACTGTTCGATGCCCCGCGCTACCTGGCCCGGCCCCACTGCGCCTCGCGGCTGCCGGAGCCCCTGCAGGACAAGATCCGACAGTTCGGCGTACGCAATTCGCACCTTTTGTCGATCGCGCCCACCGGAACCATATCGCTCGCGTTTGCCAGCAACGCCTCGGGCGGCATCGAGCCGACCTTTGCCTGGACCTATGTTCGCAAGAAGCGGATGCCCGATGGCACCCGGCAGGATTACATCGTCGAGGACTATGCGTTCCGGCTGTACAAGCACATGGGAGGCAACCCGTCCGAGCTGCCGCCGGCTTTCGTCGGCGCGCTGGAGATGCGTGCGGTCGACCACATGCTGATGATCGCGGCGGTGCAGCCCTACATCGACGCGGGGGTCAGCAAGACCGTGAACGTGCCGGAAGACTACCCGTTCGACGATTTCCGCGACCTGTATCTGCAGGCGTGGAAGGCGGGCCTGAAAGGCATCACCACGTATCGGCCCAACCAGGTGATCGGCGAGGTGCTGACGACGGTGCGCAAGGACGGGGCCGTTGCTCCGCAGGACCTGGGCGAGGACCCGGACCGGCGCGTCCGGCTTGATTCGACGCCGGTACCGGCGCTGGCCAGCCTGAAATGGCCCGGCCGGCCGGACCTGGCCTCGGGCAACATGGCCTGGACCTACATGGTCGAGATCCCGGCGCGCAACGAGTCCTTCGCGATCTTCATCGGCGAGGTCGGCGCCCCTGCGATTCCGTTCGAGGTCTGGGTCAACGGGGCCGAGCAGCCGCGCGGCCTGGGCGCGATCGCCAAGACGCTGTCGATGGACATGCGCTCGGAAGACCGGGCCTGGCTGAAGATGAAACTGGACGCGCTGGCCAAGTCGCGCGACGAGCAGGGCTTCCAGATTCCGTTCCCGCCCACGGGCGAACCGGTCTGGGTCAGCGGCGTGGTGGCGGCCTTCGCGCGGATCGTGCATCAGCGCTGCGACGAGCTTGGCACGTTCCGCGAGATCGACAAGCATCCGACCCCTGTGCTGGATGCCCTGTTTTCGCGCAAGGAGCCCAAGGCCGGTGCGCTCGGCACGATGAGCTGGACCGTCGATGTGTCCAATCCGAACACGGGCGACGACTTCGTGCTCGGAGTGAAGGAGTTGAACCTGCCCGACGGCAGCCGGCGACCGTACTCGCTGTGGTTGGCCGGCGAATATCCAAAGGTGCTGGACGGGTTGTGCAAGCTGCTGTCGCTGGACATGCGGGTGGTCGACGCCAACTGGATCGGCCTGAAGCTGAAGAAGCTGCTGAACTTCGGCGAGCAGAACGGCGAGTTCTGGGCGCCGGTGCCCGGAGCCGACCGCTCGGCGCTGTATCCGAGCACGGTGGCCTACATCGCCGCGCTGCTGCTGCACCGGTACAAGGTGCTGGGCATCCTGGACGACGACGGCCGAGCGATCCGTTCAGTCGGCATCCTGGCGATGCCTCAGACGCGCAAGACGGTCGAGCTCGGAACGGCGGCCATCAAGGGGAAAGTGTGCCCAAGCTGCGGCGCGGCGGCCATGATCCGGCGCGACGGCTGCGAATTCTGCACCGCCTGCGGCTTCACCGGTGCCTGCAGCTGACTGGCCGCCGCGAAAGGCATGCCCGCGCGCGCCGCCTAGCGGCGCGACTTGCTCTTGTTGGCCGGCGGCGCGTGGTCGCCCAGCGCCTTGCGGATTCGCTTGCGCTTGGCGCGGTCCATCTCGTCGAAGGCCTTCTTGCGGTCCAGCCCGAAGGTCCGCTCGATTACCTCGAACCAGACCAAGGCAAGCGCAAATGGCAGCGCCCACCACCACCATTTCATGGTGGCGAACGGGCCGATGCCAATCAGGTGCAGCACCAGCAGGGCCACGCCAATCCAGACCAGCCACATCGCTCCCAGCTCCGCTATCGTCCGATCCCGCGCACGCGGTGGAACTATAGCCGCCCGCGCGATCGATTCTTGATCCAGGTCCGCCGCGCCGGTCAACGGGGGACCCGCCGGCGCGTTAACATCGGTCAGAATCAGGTCCGTACGGACCGCATCGCCCCGTTTCCCACTCGTTCAGGAGAGACCTTGATGACACGCGTTATCGCCGTGCTAGCGGCCTTCGGAGCCATGCTGATCAGCACGTCCGCCTCGGCACAGCTCGAACTCGCCAAGCAGAAGAACTGCCTGGCGTGCCATACGGTGGACAAGAAGCTGGTCGGACCCGCCTACAAGGACGTCGCCAAGAAGTACGAAAGCGACAAGGACGCTGCCCCGCGGCTCGCCAAGAAGGTGCGGGAGGGCGGAGTCGGCGTGTGGGGCCAGATCCCGATGCCGGCCAACCCGCAGGTCAATGAGGCCGAGTCGCTGCAACTGGTCAAATGGGTCCTTTCGCTTAAGTAAAAGGCGGCAGGCCGAATCGGCGGGGCGCTCCAGGGCGCCCCGCCCTCGTTTTAAAAGTAGACTTTCGATTTACGCCTCTGAGCGAAGACCTGGAGCCGATATGCGATACAAGATCGCTGCACTCGGGACGGCGCTGATCGCCGCGTTCGTGCTGGCCGCCTGCAAGCCCGGTGGCGCAGATCAGGGCCCTGTGATCAAGATCGGGTCGGCGGCTCCCTTGACCGGGGAAATCGCTCACCTTGGCAAGGACAACGAAAATGGGGCCAGAATGGCGGTGGACGACATCAACGCCGCGGGCGGAGTGAAGCTCGGCGACAAGACGTACCGTCTGGAACTGGTCGGGGAAGACGACAAGGCGGACCCGCGGGAAGGCACGCTGGCGGCGCAGAAGCTGGTCGACGAAGGCGTGGTGGCGGTCATCGGGCACCTGAATTCGGGCACATCGATCCCCGCTTCGCGGATCTATGCCGATGCCAACGTGGTGCAGATCTCGCCCTCGGCGACCAATCCAAAGTACACGCTGCAGGGATTCAGGACCACCTATCGCGTGGTCGCCAACGACAACCAGCAAGGTGCCGTGCTGGCCAACTTCGCCGCCTCGGAGATGAAAGCCAAGCGGGTAGCCATTGTCGATGACCGCACGCAGTACGGCCAGGGGCTGGCCGATGTGTTCGAGCGAGTCGCCAAGGACAAGGGCGTGGACGTGATCGATCGCGAGTTCACCACCAACAGAGCCACCGATTTCAATGCGATCCTGACCAAGATCCGCTCGATGAAGCCCGATGTGGTGATGTTTGGAGGCATGGACAGCGTGGCAGCGCCGATGGCGCGGCAAATGAAGGAACTCGGCATGAAGGCGACGATGCTGGCCGGCGACGGCGTCTGCGATCCGGGATTCATCTCGATCGCAGGCGATGCGTCCGGCGTGCTGACCTGCTCGGTCGCCGGGCGCGCGCTCGAGAAGATGGCGAAGGGAGATGAGTTTACGAAGCGGTACAAGCAGAAGTTCGGCATCGACTGTCAGCGCTACTCGCCCTACTCCTACGACGCCGTCTTTGCGATCGTCGACGCGCTCAAGCGCGCCGGACGCCCGGACCGGCTTGCGCTGGTCGACGCGATGTCCAAGACCAGCTTCGAGGGCCTGACCGGGCATATCGAGTTCGATGAGCACGGCGACCTGAAAAACGGCGAGATATCGGTGTATGACGTGCGGGACGGCAAGCTGAACCTGCTGGCGAGTTTCCACTGACCGCACTGCGGTGTGCTTGTCCGATCCGTAGTCCTGCGGCACACAATGTGCATCGCGTCTTGATAGCATCCCGTGCAGGATGCGGGGGCGGGGCCCAGAACAACTGAAAAGCGCCCCGGAGGAGGAATCGATGGAAACGCTGGTTCAGCAGGTCATCAACGGCCTGGTGTTGGGCAGCCTGTACGCGCTGATCGCGCTCGGCTACACGATGGTCTACGGGGTGCTGAACCTGATCAATTTCGCGCACGGTGACGTGCTGATGGTCGGCGCCCTCGCCGCTCTGAGCGCGGTCGGGGTGCTGCACGGCGTGTGGCCCGGCCTGCCCGGCTGGCTGCTGCTGATCCTGGGGATGGCGGCGGCCGTTCCGGTGTGTGTTTCGCTCAGCCTGGTGATCGAACGGGTCGCCTACCGCCCGCTGCGTCATGCGCCCCGGCTGGCCCCGCTGATCACGGCGATCGGAGTCTCGATTCTGATCCAGACGATGGCGATGCTGATCTGGGGGCGCAACTACCTGACTTTCCCGCAGTTGCTGCCGCAGGCGCCGCTGCACGTGGGCGCGGCCACGATCAGCATCACCAAGGTGGTCGTGATCGTGCTGGCGGCGCTGATCATGGGCTCGCTGCTGTGGCTGGTGCAAGCAACCCGGCTGGGGCGGGCAATGCGCGCCACCGCCGAGAACCCGCGCGTGGCCAGCCTGATGGGAGTCAATCCCGACTCGGTCATCGCGATGACGTTCGCGATCGGGGCCGGCCTGGCCGCTGTGGCCGGGGTGATGATCGAGGCGACGTACCAGGTGGCGCACTTCTACATGGGGTTCATCCCGGGGTTGAAGGCCTTCACCGCGGCCGTGCTCGGCGGCATCGGCAACATCCCCGGCGCGATGGTGGGCGGCATTCTGCTCGGGTTGATCGAGGCGCTGGGCGCGGGCTACATCGGGCAGCTCACCAACGGCATCTTCGGCAGCAACTACCAGGACGTGTTCGCCTTCATCGTGCTGTGCACGGTGCTGATCCTGCGCCCCTCGGGGCTGCTGGGCGAGCGCGTGGCCGACCGGGCTTGACGCGGCCGCACATGAACGAGACCGCGGCCGGACCCCCGAAACAACCTGCGCCTGCCGGCGGGCGGCCGCCGCCTCGGGTGCTTGCCGCAATGCTCGCCGTCGGCGCGGCGCTGATCGTGCTGCCGTGGGTGGCCGGGGCGTTCGGCGATGCCTGGATCCGCGCCCTGTGCTTCGTGACGTTGTACGTGATGCTGGCGCTGGGACTGAACATCGTGGTGGGCTTCGCCGGCCTGCTCGACCTGGGCTACATCGCGTTTTACGCGGTCGGCGCGTACACGTACGCTCTACTCGCCTCGCCCCACCTCACCGAGCATTTTCCAGCCCTCGCGCATGCCTTCCCGTCCGGACTGCACGTCTCGATCTGGGTCGCTTTGCCGATCGGAGCGTCGCTGGCCGCCGCGTTCGGCATTCTGCTGGGCGCGCCGGTTTTGAAGTTGCGGGGCGATTACCTGGCGATCGTCACGCTCGGCTTCGGCGAAATCATCCGGATCTTCCTGAACAATCTGAACGCGCCGCTGAATTTCACCAACGGCCCATCCGGACTCACGCTGATCGATCCGGTCCGGGTCGGGCATTTCGACCTGGCGCACCCGGGCGCGGTGCTGGGAGTGCGCCCGTCGTCGCTGGTGCTGTATTACTACCTGCTGGTGGCCATGGCGATGCTCGCGGTTCTGGTGTGCGTACGGCTGCAGCACTCGCGGCTGGGCCGGGCGTGGATGGCGATCCGGGAAGACGAGATCGCGGCGCGCGCGATGGGGATCAACGTGCGCAACGTCAAGCTGCTGGCGTTTTCTCTCGGTGCCACGTTCGGCGGCGTCGCGGGGGGACTGTTCGCGGCATTCCAGGGATTCGTTTCGCCAGAGTCGTTTTCACTGAACGAATCGATCGTCGTGCTGTCGATGATCGTGCTCGGCGGACTGGGGCACGTGCCGGGCGTCGTGCTGGGCGCCGTGATGCTGGCGATGCTGCCCGAAGCACTGCGGCATACGGCGGTGCCCATACAGCTGGCGGTCTTCGGCCGGGTATTGATCGACGCCGAAGTGCTGCGGATGCTGCTGTACGGACTGGCGACCGTCGGCATCATGCTGTATCGGCCCCGGGGACTGTGGCCGTCGCCCGAACCAGGATGGCGGCCCGCGTTCGACAGCGCCCCCGCCGCGGCAGAAGCGGTATCCCGAAATGGCTGAGTGCGTGCTGCGGGCCCGTTCGGTCAACAAGCGCTTTGGAGGCCTGCAGGCGCTGTCGGGCGTCGAGATCCAGATCGACGAGGGCCAGATCTACGGGTTGATCGGGCCCAACGGCGCCGGCAAGACGACTTTCTTCAACGTGTTGACCGGCCTCGTGACGCCCGATTCGGGCACGTTCGAGCTGTGCGGTCATCCGTACTGGCCGACCGATGCGCATCGGGTGGCAAAGTCCGGGATCGCGCGCACCTTCCAGAACATTCGCCTGTTTCCGGACATGACGGCGCTCGAGAACGTGATGGTCGGACGCCACGTACGCACGCACGCCAATGCGCTCGACGCGGTGCTGCGCACGCGGCGCGCCCGCACCGAGGAGGCCGCGATCCGCCGCAGCGCGCAAGAGCTGATCGACGACATCGGCATCGGCCGCTACGCCGGGCACCTGGCGCGCACGCTGCCGTACGGGGATCAGCGGCGCCTGGAGATCGCGCGGGCGCTCGCGACCGAGCCCCGGCTGCTCGCGCTGGACGAGCCGGCCGCCGGGATGAATGCGACCGAAAAGATCGCGCTGCGCGAGTTGCTGGGGCGGATCCGGGAGCGCGGCATCACGATCCTTCTGATCGAGCACGACGTGAAACTGGTGATGGGGCTGTGCGACTGCGTGACCGTGCTCGACTACGGCAAGGTGATTGCGATGGGAACGCCGGCGAAGGTGCAGTGCGACCCGGAAGTGATCGAAGCGTACCTGGGCCGCGCCCACACCGCGGCTGCGCCGCGGCAGGACGCCGCGTGAGCCCGATGGCGCTGCGGATCTCGGGGCTGCGTGTCAGCTACGGCGCCATCGAGGCCGTCAAGTCGATCGATCTGGAGGTGCAAGCCGGCGAGCTGGTCGCGCTGATCGGCGCCAATGGCGCCGGCAAGACGAGCTCGCTGAAGGCGATCGCGGGCCTGCTGCCGTGGAGTGGATCGATCGAGCTGTTCGGCCAGCCCATCGACGCCGTCCCCGCCCATCAGCTGCCCGGGCGCGGGCTCGCCCTGGTGCCGGAGGGGCGGGGTCTGTTCGCCCGCATGACCGTTGCCGAGAACCTGCAGATGGGCGCGTTCACGCGGCGCGACGGCGAGATAGCCGACGACTTCGAGAAGATGTACCAGAGCTTCCCGCGTCTGAAGGAGCGCTCGCACCAGCTGGCCGGTACGCTATCCGGGGGCGAGCAGCAGATGCTGGCGATGGCGCGCGCGCTGATGTCCAGGCCCCGGCTGCTGCTGCTGGACGAGCCGTCGATGGGACTGTCGCCGATCCTGGTCGAGCGCATTTTCTCGGTGATTCGCGAAGTATCCGAGCGCGGCATATCGATCCTGCTGGTTGAGCAGAACGCCCGGCTGGCGCTGGAGATCGCCCATCGCGGCTACGTGATGGACTCGGGCCAGCTCAGCTTCTCGGGCCACGCATCGGAGCTGCTGCACGATGCAAGGGTGCGGGAGGCTTACCTGGGCGAATCGCTGTAAGCGACCCGCCCACCGCACTCAGAACGAGTAGCCAACCGAGAGCACGATCACCTCCGGGTTGAAGCTGACGTTGGTCCTGCGCACCACGCCGGCCGTGTTGGTCTCCAACGTGCTCGTCACCTGGGACGCGGAGAACGAGCCGACCACGTGCCAGGTGTGCCACACCCGGTAATACACGCCTATCGTGGCCGCCGGACCGACCGAGTTCTTCAGCGAAACCGAGGTCGGCCCGCCCAGCGCCGCGTCGCCGGCGGCGTTGATCTTCCGGTCATAGAAGTGCGTGAAGTTCAGGCCCGCCCCGACGAACGGCCGAAAGGCCGCCGAGTCGTCGTTGAACTTGTACTCCAGCAGCATGGTTGGCGCGAACCACTTCACGGTTCCGACCGTCTGGCCGTCCCACGGCACCGATCCCACCTTGGCCGGACCTCTCGCGATCGTATCGGTCCTTGGCGGAATTCCGGCCGTCAGCTCGAGGTCGAAATGCTCGCTCAGGCGCCGCAGGTACGCCAGGTACAGGGTCTGTACGTTGCCCACGTCCGCAGTCAGCCCCGGCTGCGTGAACGGACCCGACACGGGGTCGGCTGCCGTGTGATAGAAGACCGCGTACAGCCCGATCCGCACCGTGTTGTCCTGCGCCACCACGGCCGACGAGCACAGCGCCAGCCCGACAGCCATGCCCAGCGAGGCGATCGTTGTTGTCGTTTTCATGATCGAACCTTCTCCCCCTCAGAAATTCCTGAAGTATCCGGCCGCCGCCACGGCGCAGAACGGCGCGACCAGGGTGTGATACTGGGCGATCGCGTTCTGGGGACCCACCGCCGTCTGCAGCGACAGATAGGTCGAGCTGAAGGCTGCCTGCAGAGGCACAAACGGCAGGGGCGAGTCCTGCGCGTTCGCGGTCGACAGGTCCACGTCCAGCGCCGTGATCACCCCGGGCGGGAAAGCCTGCCACAGGCCCTGCATGATCCGCGTGTTCGTGAAGAACACGGTCGGATCATTGCCGCCGCCGCACATCAGGATGGGTGCTGTAGCTGGGGCCCAGCCGCGAAGGTCGTTGATCTTGGTGTCCATCCGTATGGCGTTCTGCGGGTTGACGGCCGGCAGCCCGGTCGTTGTTGTCGGGAAGGCGCCGTCCGGATTCACCAGCGCATCACAGACCACGGCAGCCCGCACGCTGTTCTTGAGCAGATCCTTCGTGCCGAAGCCAACCGCAAACAGGGCGGCCTGGGCCGGGGTAACGGCCGGCGGCACCGGCGGCGTGATGGTCGGAAACAACGGATCGTCGCAGGTACCGGTCGGCGGCGTGCTGTTGAACAGCTGCGTCAGCGGCAGCTTGCCCTGTTGCACCAGTGTCGAGAACGACTGTCCCGGCAGCAGCGTGTCGAACCCTGTCGCGTAGGCCGACTCGACGAGGTCCGACGTGGTCCGGTACAGGTTCTTGTAGGCGTGCTGGTAGCTCGAAATGAGCAGCGGCGAAAACTCGGTCGAACCGAGGTTGACGCTGCCGAAGAAGATCGCGTCGGCGAACGCGGCCACCGCATACGGCCCCGACATCGGCGCTGATGCTGTCACCGTCATCCCCGCGACCTGCATCGCCCTGTGTGTGGCCATCGCGACGTGACCGCCCTGCGAATAGCCTGTGATGAACAGCTTGCCGCCGTCCAGCGTCGAGGCGGCCGCAATGTGGCCCAGGGCGCTGCGTGCGGCGGTCAGCGCATAGATCATGTCCTTGGACTGCTGATCCGCATTCAGGAACGGGTGATACGGCAGCGGCGAGGTGTCGTAGCCCGCGTAGTTCGGTGCCACCACGATGTAGCCCTGCGCCGCGAAGACCGCGGCGATCAGGCCCGACTCGTTGGCGGCCTCGTTGGTCGAGTCGTTGGGATTCGCAATGTTGTAGGTGCGCGTGGAAGCGGTGCCGTGCGCATACATCACGATCGGCCGCCTGCCGCTGCACACGGCCGGCGCGCCGGTCGGGACCATCAACGCGCCCGACGCGGTGGTCGCCTCGCCGGCGCCGCCGACGGTGTAGTACTGGATATAGTGAAAATCGACGCCGCACACGGGCAGCAGTGCGGACGACGTCAGCAATTGCAGCAGCTGCCTGGCGCTGGCACTGGCCTGCGCATTGGCCTGGAGGTTGGCCGTGAAGTCGGCCGCCGTGACGGAGCCGACGCGCAGCGGCGGGTTGTAGACCAGCGCCCCGGCCATAACGGCGGTATTTGCGGGTACGCTCGAGCTACCGCCGCCGCACGCCGCCAGCAAGACGGTGGCCAGTGCGGACAGGCACAGAGTCTTTGCACTTCGCATCTGGGTCTCCTCATCTAACCGCAGTCCGAGGGAACCGCTGCGGCGCGTTTTTCGTGTGCGACCCGATCGTGGTCGGGCTCAAGGGAGGCCGATTCTGCCACGCACTGTCAGAGAGCGCGCGAGCGCGTTGCATCCGCGCACATGTGCCGGGATGTCGCGATGCAGCAGTGGACCTGTCCCTCAGGACTTGATCACTGCGGCCAACGCCTGATCGAGCAGCTCGGCCATCCGGTTGATCGCGTCCAGGTCGACGTTCAGCGCCGGCATCAGTCGCAGCAGCTGCGGCCGCGGAGCGTTCAGCAGCAAGCCTTCAGGCGAGAGATCGCGCGCGGCATCCACCACCTGCGAAGCAACCGGCCGACCCAGGTCGACGGCTCGCAGCAGACCGCGTCCGTACTCGCCGGCCAGGCCATGGCGCGTCAGGATTTCGCGCAGGCGGCGCACCAGATGCTCCTCGCGCATTCGCACGCCGTCCAGAAACTGCGGCTGCGACACGCGATCGATCACAGCCGAACCGACCGCCGCCATCAGCGGATTGCCGCAGTACGTTCCGCCCTGGTCGCCGTGGGCGAAGCACGAAGCGCGCTCGCTCGCCAGCAGTGCCGACAGCGGCACGCCGCCGCCCAGACCCTTGCCCAGCGTCATGATGTCGGGCCGCACCTGCGCGTGCTCGGCGGCGAACATGCGGCCGGTGCGGCCGACGCCGGTCTGGACTTCGTCGAGGATCAGCAGCAGGTCGTGCCGATCGCACAGCGCTCGCAGCTCGCGCAGGAAATCGTCCTCGGCCATCACGACGCCCGCCTCGCCCTGGATCGGCTCGACCATGATCGCGACCGTCTCCGGCCCGATCAGGCGCTGCACCGATTCGACGTCGTTCAGGGATGCCTTTGGAAAGCCCGGGACCTTGGGTTCGAACAGCCGATCCCAGCCCGCCTTGCCCGAGGCCGACATCGTCGCCAGCGTGCGCCCGTGAAAAGCATCGGCAAAAGTCACGATCTGCCACGCGCCGCCCTTGTGCAGCGAACCCCACTTGCGCGCGAGCTTGATCGCGCCTTCGTTGGCCTCGGCGCCGCTGCTGGCAAGAAAAACCCGCTCGAGGCCGGACAGCCTCGACAGGCGCTGTGCCAGGCCGATCGCGGCGTCGTTGAAGAAGGCCGCGCTCGGGCTGATCAGGCGCTTGGCCTGCGCCGCGATCGTCTTGACGATTTCCGGCGGGCAGTGTCCCAGGCAGTTCACTGCCCAGCCCTGCACGAAGTCCAGGTAGTGCTTGCCACGGTGATCGATCAGCCACGAGCCCTTGCCCTCGGCGAACACCACCGGCGGGCGCGCCGCGATGTCCATCAGCACGTCGGTTTCGAAGGCGCCGATCTTCAATCTCAGTCCTTCACGACGTCCGCCTTGGACGTGAACGCATCGGCCAGGAAATGGTCATCGGGCAGCCCGCACAGGTGGACGAAATCGCGGCGTGCCGCTTCCACCATCGCCGGCGCTCCGCAGGCGTACACCTCGTGCTGCGAAAGGTCCGGCAGGTCCTGCATCACCGCCTGGTGCACGAAGCCGGTTCGTCCGGTCCAGGCATCCTCTTCCAGCGCGTCCGACAGCACCGGAATGTAACGGAAGTTCGGCTGCTCGCCGGCCCACCGCATCGGCAGACCGTTCATGTACAGGTCACGCCGGGCGCGGGCACCCCAGTACAACGCCACGCTGCGGGCCGGCCTCGTGCGCCCCGGGTCGTCGTGGTTCAACTGCAGGTGAAATATCGTCTCGGCGATCGCCTTGATCGGAGCAAATCCGGTTCCACTGGCCAGCAGCACGATCGGCCGCTCGCTGTCCGGGCGCAGGAAGAACGTTCCCAGCGGCCCCTCCAGGCGCAGGATGTCGCGCTCCTTGATCGGCTTGGCAGCCGCTCCGAACAGCGCGTCGGTGAAGACTCCCCCCGGCATGTGGCGCACGTGGATACTGATCGCCTCGTCCACATGCGGCGCCGTGGCGATCGAGTAGCAGCGGCGCACCCCGGCTCCGATCGTGAACTCCAGGAACTGCCCGGCGCGGTAGCGCAGATGCTCGGCCGCGGGCAGCTGCAAGGTGACGACCACGACGTCTGGCGTGACGCGCTCCAGGTGCGTGATCCGGCACGGCATCTTGCGGGCCGGAAATTCGCCGTAGCCCGCCACTTCGCGCACCTCGATCTCCAGGTCCGAACGCGGCTGCGCGCAGCACAGCAGCGCCAGGCCCGCCAGGTGCTCTTCGTGGCTCAAGGCGGGGGCGGCATGCCAGCCCTGCTCCAACTCTCCGGCGAGCACCCTGGCCTTGCATGAGCCGCACGCGCCGTCCTTGCATCCGAACGGCATCCCGACCCCTGCGCGCAGTGCCGCATCCAGGATGTTTTCAGTGGGCTCGGCGAAGAACTGGAGGCCGGACGGGCGAACCAATACCTTGAACGACATAGAATTCCGTCATGCAAACAAAGACGCCCGTCGCGACCGGGGCGCGAGGCCGGCGCGCGCGCCTTGGTAAGCCACGCCTGCTGATTGTCGGATGCGGGAAGGTCGGGCTGAGGATTGTCGCACGGCTGAACCGGCGCTTTCGGGTCTTTGCCACGACGACCTCGCCGGCGCAATGCCAAGTGCTGCGGCGTGCCGGGGCGACCCCGATGCTGCTCGATCTGGACGGCCGGCCCGCGAACCGGATCGCGGGGCTCGCCCCGCGCGTGATCTGCCTGGCGCCTCCTCCGCCCGCCCGGTCGACCGACACCCGGATCGCCCACTTGCTGCAACTACTGCGCCGGCGGCCCCGGCGCTTTGTCTATATCAGTACGACCGGCGTGTACGGCGACCGGCGTGGCGCATGGGTCGACGAAACGGCGTCACCGGCGCCGATCACCGAGCGGGCACTGCGGCGCGCGGACGCCGAGCGGCGCGCACGCGCCCACCCCTGGCATGCCTCGGTGCTGCGTGTGCCGGGCATCTACGGCCCCGGGCGATTGCCGACCGAGCGGCTGCGGCGCGCGGTTCCGGCTCCGCTGCCCGCCGAGGACGTTCTGACCAATCACATCCATATCGACGATCTTGCGCGTATCTGCGTTGCGAGCCTGTTCAGGGCGGCGCCGCGACGCGTTTACAACGCGGTCGACGACTCGTGCCTGGCGCTGGGCGAGTATCTGGACCTGGTGGCCGACCGATTCGGACTGCCGCGCGCGCCGCGCCTGCCCCGGGAGGCGCTTCGCCGCGCGGTCTCGCCAACGCAGTTCTCCTTCTTCGAGGAGTCGCGCCGGCTCCGAAACCGCCGGATCAAGAGCGAATTGCGGATGCGGTTGTGGTTTCCGACCGTGCACGATGGCCTGCTCGACGCGGCACGTTCGGAAGCGCAGTAATCGGCTACCACCCACGCCGCAGCCATCCTGGCGAAAATTGCAGCCCCCGGCGATGGCCCGGACATTTTCGTCAGGAGAATCCCATGCCAGCCAAACGCATCTTGATGCTTTGCGGTGATTTCGGAGAAGACTACGAAACGATGGTGCCGTTTCAGGCACTGCAGGCGGTCGGCCATACGGTACACGCCGTGTGTCCGGGCAAGGCGGCCGGCGAAAAAATCGCCACCGCGATTCACGATTTCGAGGGCGACCAGACCTACAGCGAGAAGCGCGGTCACTATTTCACGTTGAACGCGGCCTTCTCCGAAACGCGTCCCGACGGCTACGACGCATTGCTGATACCGGGCGGCCGCGCTCCCGAGTACCTGCGGCTGAACCTGAGCGTGCTCGAGTGCGTTCGCCATTTCGCCAAGGCCGGCAAGCCGCTGGCCGCCATCTGCCACGGTGCGCAGATCCTGGCCGCGGCACGCGTGATCGAGGGTCGGCGCGTGTCCGCTTACCCGGCGTGCCGCCCCGAAGTCGAGCTGGCCGGCGCGAATTACGCGGACATCGCGATCGATGCGGCGGTGACGGATGGAAACCTGGTCACGGCGCCGGCCTGGCCGGCGCATCCCGCGTGGATCGCGCAGTTCCTGCAACTGCTGGGGACTCGTATCATCCTCTGAACCCGTCGACGGATCCGGACCTCGGGGCGACGCATTCGGCATCCGCGCCCGCCCCGCGGCGACCGGCCGGCCGGCCGGATGCACGGAGGGTCAAACCATGTGTAGCGTTTTCGTGACAGCGGATCCGGAACTGTATTCGTCTTACACGCGATCGATACGGTTGCACGGGGTTTCGACCAGCCTTCGTCTGGAGCGGATGTTCTGGGACGTGTTGGCCGAGATCGGCGCCCGGGATGCGATGAGCGTCCCCCAACTGATCAGCAAACTGCACGACGAGCTGGTCGCAGCCGGCGCCGACCTGGGCAATTTCGCCTCCTTCCTGCGTGTGTGCTGCCTGCGGTACCTGTCGCTGCAGGCTGTCGGCGTCATTCCGACGGACCGTTCGATCTCGATTCGCTCGCTGGGAAACGGGCACCGTCCAAACGAGATAGCCGAGATCGCTGGAACGCGGGATCGCACCTAGACGCGTCCCTGATTCCAGCCGCGGCGCGCGCGTGCTGTGATGATGCCTCGAGGATAGGAGAGCAGAACATGCCCCTCGTGCATCGTTTATCGGGAATAGGCTTCGCGTCCGACGAGGACAAGAGGCGACTGCGCGAAAGCCAGGCGGCCTACCCGTTTCGATCGCCGCAGACCTCCCGCAAGCCGGCCAGTGCCACGCTTTGCAAACTGTGCGCCGCGCGGGCGTCGACCTTCGATCTGTCGATGCGATGCTGCCTGGACCGGTACGAGTCGACGTTCGGATCGGTGCTCGAACATCGGACCCGGTTCGCTCGCGCCAGGGCGTGCGCGCTGGACGGGGACTTCATGCCGGCCCGCAGGCTGGTCGAGTCCTACCGGCGCGTGTTCGGTCCGATGGAGGCCGTCGAGCTCAAGCGCAGGCTATGGCAGTCGATCGCCGATGCGCAGGTGCGTCCGGATGGGCGCGCGGCCAGCGATGGCCACGAGGAGCCGCGCGCTAGCGTGTAACCCGCCATAGCGCGCAGCGCGGCGGCGGGCTACGGGCGGACGGTCCCCTTCCAGCGCTGGACCGCATCCAAGGTGTTCTCGACGTGCCCGTCAGGGCTCATGCTCGCGAACGCGTAGATCACCTTGCCGTCCGGCGCGATCACGTACGAGATACGATCCGCGACGTCCACCCGCCCCGGCAGCACCGCATCGTACTGTTTCATCACGTGGCCGCCCTGATCCGCGGCCACTGCGAATTTGTTGCGGCATTCCAGCACCGAAAACTTCTTCAGCGTGTCGATGTCGTCGTTCGACATCCCGATCACGGTCGCTCCGAAGGATTTGAACCGGTCGGTCGCTTCCGAGAAGTTGTGGGCCTCGACGGTGCAGCCCTTGGTAAACGCCTTCGGAAAGAAATACAGCACGACTGGCCCCTTTTTCAGGGCATCGGCCAGCGCGAACGTGAACTCGTTTCCGCCCATGGCCGCCTGGGCCGTGAACTCGGGAGCGCGGGCGCCGATGGTCAGCGCGGCCTGCGCGCCGCCCAGGCTCAGGCCTGCTACGGCAATTCCGATAAGAATCATGGACGATCTGCGGGTCATTGGCTGCCTCCGTGGACGGAATCGGGCCGGTGCGGAATCGCCGGCCGTTAAGGCGACGCAAAACGAAGATTTCGGATGTTATTCCGACTCACACCGACCCTGCGTGGCGCTCTCAAGTCGGTCAAAATTCACCCGATTAGTCTAACGGGTGAACCGAATGGGAGCGCGCGAACGGACCTATTTCGAGCTGACGCTCAAAGGCTCTGAAGAGCTGGCGGCGCGGACGTACCGGCTCGACGCCAGGGTTCGCAACGTTCTGTTCCTGATCCAGAAGGGTTATCAGACGATCGACGGGATCCTGGAGAACTCGATCTTCCCCCGCGAGGACGTAGTCGAACGCTTGCGCGATCTGTTGCGGGGACACTTCCTCACGGTCCAGGCCAGCGAAAACTCGTCGACTTCGCCGACCACGATCAGCAGGCGCTCCGGTCCGACCACGGTCGGGCCCCCGGTTCCACAGGACGCCGCACCGGCCGCCCCCGAGCCCGAGGAGCCTGAAGAGCCGGACGAGCCGATCTACTTCGGCCTGTGACGCCCGGACGCGGTCCGCGCTCAAAGCACGCGCAAAGGGACGTGAGCCGCCGTCAGTTACTGGATGCGGTCGTGGTGGCCGACTCGTACCAGCTGCCGCCAAGCGCCTTGTAGACCGCAACGAGCGAAGTGCCCGCATCGGTCTGCGCCTGCGCCAGTCCCTCGCGGTCGGCCAGCAGCTGGCGCTCCGCCTCCAGCACGGTCAGGAAATCGGTCACCCCGGCTTCAAAGCGCGTGCGCGCCAGCTTGGCCGCCTGCTCCGAGGCGTGCGCCGCCTTGAACAGGCTCTCGGCGCGCCGCTGGTTGCGGTTGAAGCTGATCAGTGCGCCTTCGGTCTCCTCCAGCGCCGTCAACACCGTTTTTTCGTACTGCGCCAGCGCCGCATCGGTCCTTGCCTCGTTCTGCCGGATACGGGAGCGGATCCGCCCGAAGTCGAGCAGCGTCCAGGCGATCGACCCACCGAGGTTGTAGTAATAGGCCTGGCCGCTGTTCAGGCCTCCGGGGTGCAAGGCATTCAAGCCCAGCAATCCGGTGATCGAGACGCTGGGGAAAAGGTCCGCCTTGGAGGCGCCGATGTCGGCCGTGGCCGCGGCGAGCTGGCGCTCGGCGACCCGGATGTCGGGCCGTCGCCTCAGCAGAGTGGACGGGCTGCCGATCCCGTTGACCGGCTTCAGTCCGGGCAATGGCTGGGGCTCTTCCGACAGCGCGGCCAGCTCGGTGGGCGCCCGCCCGGTCAGCACCGCCAGCCGGTAGCGCGACAGCTCGATGCCGGCCTCCAGCACCGGGACCACCGCCCGCGTGTTCTCGACCTGGGACTGGGCGCGCGTCGTGTCCAGCTCGGTGCCGCGCCCCGCGTCCAGCCGCGCCTGCACCAGATCCAGGTTCGCTTGCTGATTCTGCAGCGACTCGTGCGCGATCTGCAGGCGCAGCTGCTGGCCGCGCAACTGGAAGTAGTTGCGCGCCACCTCGGCCGTCACGCTGACCTGGGCGGCGGCCACACCGGCCTCCGCGGCCGACACGGAGGCGGCGGCCGATTCGGATGCCCGGGTGTAGCGCCCGAACAGGTTCAGCTCCCAGTTCGCATCGATCGACGTATCGAACACGTTCCCGGTGCGCTCCTCGCGGCTGAATCCCGGCGCCGACGTCTGCGGAATGATCTGGCGCGAAGCGCTGGCGTTGGTGCCGACCCGCGGATAGGCTTGCGCGTCGACGCCGAGCTGCGCGGCGCGCGCCTGCTGCAAATTGGCCACCGCGATCCGGATGTCGTGATTGGCCTTGATCGCGTCGTCGACCAGCCCGTTGAGGATCGGATCGTCGAAACGCCGCCAGAACTCGCGCTGCGGCTCCTGCTGATCGCCGGTGGTGTTCTCGAAATCGCCCGCCAGCCGCGATTGCGGCGTCTTGTAGTCGGGCCCGAGCGCGCAGGCACTCAACACAGCCGCCAGCAACGGCGCCAGCCATCGAGCGGGCTTTTGAAAAACCTCGCGCTTACTCGTCATCGCGTGGCCCCTGTGGCTGCATCCCGAAGGTGCCCCCGCCGACGCGGTCACCCGAGGCCGGCTTGGGCGCGGCGCCCGCCGGCTTGGACGAACGCGCCAGGATTCGCAGCAGCGTGTAAAACACCGGCGTCATGAAAATGCCGAACGAGGTCACGCCCACCATCCCGCAGAACACCGCGATCCCCATCGCGCGGCGCATCTCGGAGCCGGCACCCGAACCCAGGATCAGCGGGACCACGCCGGCGCAGAACGCGACCGACGTCATCAGGATCGGCCGCAGCCGCAACCGGCACGCGTGCAGCACCGCCTCGAGCATCGGCTCGCCGCGCACTTCCAGGTCGCGCGCGAACTCGACGATCAGGATCGCATTCTTGCAGGCAAGTCCTACCAGCACGACGAACGCGATCTGGGTGAATATGTTGTTGTCGGCCGGAATCCCGAAAAAGCCGCTCAGCCACACGCCCAGGATGGCGCTGAAGATGCACAGCGGAACAATCAGCACGATCGCCAGCGGCAGCGTCCAGCTCTCGTAGTTGGCGGCCAGCACCAGGAACACGAGCAGTACGCACAACGGGAAGATGTACACCATCGTGTTGCCCGCGATCTTTTCCTGGTACACCAGTTCGGTCCAGTCGTACGTGATCCCGCGCGGCAGGCTCGCCTGCAGCACGTGCTCGATCTCGGCCTGCGCCTGCCCCGAGCTGAACCCCGGCTTGGGCGCGCCGTTGATGTCGGCCGAATAGAAACCGTTGTGTCGGGTGACGCTGACCGGACCGAAGGTCGGCTCGATCTTCATCAGCGCTCCGAGCGGAACCATCTCGCCCTTGCTGTTGCGGGTCTTCAGTTGAGTGATCGAATCGGCGTCGGCGCGGTACGGTGCGTCCGCCTGAACGATCACCTGGTAGGTCTTGCCGAAGCGGTTGAAGTCGTTCACGTACAGCGACCCCAGGTACAGCTGCATCGTGTCGTAGATGTCGGTCAGGCTCACCCCCATCTGCTTGGCGCGGGTCCGGTCGATGTCCGCGTACAACTGGGGCACGTTGATCTGGTAGTTGGAGAACACCTGGGTCAGGATCGATTGCGGGTTGCCATAAACGCGGCCCATCGTCGCCCCCACCGATCCGGCCAGCGCCTGTTCTCCCATCGAGTTGCGGTCCAGCAGTTGCAGCTTGAAACCGCCCGCATTGCCCAGGCCCGACACCGGCGGCGGCGACAGCACGAAGATGAATGCGTCCTTGATCGCACCGGCGCGCATATTGACCTGCGCCGCGATCGAGTCGGCACTCAATGCGCGCGTGGTCCGCTTGTCGAAGTCGTCCAGCGGGAAGAACACGATGCCGGCGTTGGTCAGATTCGAAAAATTGTTGATCGACAGGCCGGGAAACGCGACCGAATCGTGCACTCCTGGCACCTTCTTGCCGATGTCGCTGAGCTCGCGTATCACCTCGGTGGTCCGATCCAGCGACGCGCCCTCGGGCAGTTGCGCGATTCCGATCAGGTACTGCTTGTCCTGCTGAGGCACGAAACCCGGCGGCACGCGCCAGAACAGCAGCAGCGTCAGCCCGATCAATGCCGCATAGACCCCGAGCACCAGGGCCTTGTGGCCAAGGATGCTGGTGACGCCCTCGCCGTAGGCCGCCGAGGAGCGTTTGAACCCGCGGTTGAAGCGGCGGAAGAACCCGCCCAGGAAGCGCTCCATAGCGCGCGTGACCACGTCCTTGGGTTCATCGCGCCCGCGCAGCAGGATGGCCGCCAGCGCCGGCGACAGCGTGAGCGAATTGAAGGCCGAAATCACCGTCGAGATCGCGATCGTGACCGCGAACTGCCGATAGAACTGGCCGGACAGGCCGGAGACGAACGACAGCGGAATGAACACCGCGCACAGCACCAGCGCGATCGCGATGATGGGCCCGCTCACTTCCTGCATCGCCCGCACGGTGGCGTCGTGCGGGGTCAGCCCGCTCTCGATGTTGCGTTCGACGTTCTCCACCACCACGATCGCATCGTCGACCACGATCCCGATCGCCAGCACCAGGCCGAACAAGGTCAGCGTGTTGATCGAAAAGCCCAGCGTCAGCAGCACGGCGAAGGTTCCGACCACCGCCACCGGAACCGCCAGCAGCGGGATGATCGAGGCGCGCCAGGTCTGCAGGAATATGACCACCACCAGCGCCACCAGCAGGATGGCATACGTCAGGGTCTCGATGACCTTGCTGATCGAGGTGCGCACGAACTGGGTCGGGTCGTACACGATCTGGTAGTCCACGCCCTGAGGAAAGTCCGCCTTCAGCCGCTCCATCGTGCTGCGGACCTGGCTGGACAGCGCCAGCGCGTTGGACTCGGGCGCCTGGAAGATCCCGATCGCCACCGCCTCCGTGTTGTTGAGCAGGCTGCGCAAGGCGTAGGTGCCGGCACTGAGCTCGACCCGCCCCAGATCGCGGATCCGGATCACGGAGCCGTCGGTCGTGTCGGCCCGCACGATGATGTCTGCGAACTCCTCTTCGGTCTTCAGGCGCCCCTTGGTGTTGACCGACATCGTGAACACGGTGCCGGGCGGGCTGGGCGCCGCGCCGACCACGCCCGCGGCCACCTGGGCGTTCTGTTCGCGGATCGCCGATACCACTTCGCCGGTGCTCACGCTGCGCGCAGAGAGCTTGTGCGGATCGAGCCAGATCCGCATCGCGTAGTCGCCCTCGCCGAACACCAGCACCGACCCCATGCCCGAGATCCGCAGCAGCGGATCGCGCACGTACAGCTGCGCGTAGTTGCGCAGGTACAGCGCGTCGTAGCGGTTGTCGGGCGACACCATGTGCACGACCATCGTCAGCGTGGGCGAGCTTTTCTCGGTCGTCACGCCGATCTGGCGCACCACCTCCGGAAGACGCGGCAACGCACGGTTGATCCGATTCTGGACTTCCGATTCGGCCACGATCGGGTCGGTGCCGATCCGGAACGTGGCGGTCAGCGTCATCGATCCGTCGGAGGTCGCCTGGCTGTCGTAATAGAGCAGGTTGTCCACGCCGTTGATCTGCTCCTCCAGCGGCGTAGACACCGTCTCGGCGATCACGCGCGGGTTGGCGCCGGGAAACTGGGCCCGCACCACCACCTGCGGCGGAGACACTTCCGGGTACTCGGAGATCGGCAACCTGAACAGCGCGATCAGCCCGACCAGGAACACGATGATCGACAGCACCGCGGCAAAGCGCGGCCGGTCGATGAAAAAATGGGAGACATCCATGGTGCGTCGACTCAAGCCTCTAGGGTTGAGCGGAGGCCACCGCCGCCTGCTTGCGGATCGGCATGCCCTTGTCGTCGATCGGCAGCTTCTCCGGGGTCACCGGCATGCCAGGGCGGACCCGCTGCAGGCCGTCGACCACGACCAGGTCACCGGGAAACAGGCCGCTGGAGATCACGCGCATGCCGTCGATCAGCGCCCCGAGCTTGACTTCTCGGAACTGCGCCTTGTTGTCCTGCCCGATGACCAGCACGAATTTCTTGCTCTGATCGGTGCCGATCGCGTTCTCGGGTGTCAGCACCGCCGTGTACGTGCCGCTTCCCACCAGCCTGATCCGCGCAAAAAGCCCGGGCGTAAAGCGCCGCTCGGCATTGTCGAATACCGCGCGCCCGCGCATCGCGCCGGTTTGCGGGTTCAGGCGGTTGTCGACGAAGTCCATCACGCCGCGGTGCGGGAACCCTTCCTCGTCGGCCAGCCCCATCGTCACCGGACTGGCATTCGTTCGTGAGCTGAGGCGAGACCCTTCCCGTGCGAGGCGCGCGTATTTCAGGTACGAGTCCTCCGCGGCTTCGAAATACGCATACACCCGGTCCTGCGACACGAGCGACGTCAGCACCGGATCGCCGACGTTGACCAGGTTGCCTTCGGTCACGTTGGCGCGCGATATGCGCCCGGCGATCGGCGCCCGAATCTCCGTGTAGCCGACGTTGAGCTGGGCCGACTGCATGGCCGCCTCGGCCGCCTGCACATTGGCCGCCGTGTTGCGCGTCGCCGAGGCCAGCTGGTCGAACTCTTGCTGCGAAATCGCCTTCACGTCGATCAGCTTGTGGCCCCGGGCCTCCTCGCTGATCGCCAGTTCGACCTGGGTATGCGCAGCGGCAAGCTGTGCGCGCGCCTTGGCCAGCTCGGCCAGGTACGGATCCGGATCGATCGTGAACAGCAGGTCGCCCTGTTTGACCTCCTGCCCGTCGTGAAAATGGACCTTCTTGATATAGCCGGAGACCCTCGGTCGGATGTCGACCGACTTGGGCGACTCCAGGCGGCCCGTGAATTCATCGAATTCCTGCACCTGGCGCTGCACGGCCGGGGCCACCGACACCGGCGGAGGGCCGAATGCGCCCGGCGAGGGAGTATCCGCCCTGGACTGGCAGGCACCCAGAGCAATCGACCCGGTCAGAATCAGGACGCCGCGCAGCGCGGGCGCCCGCAGCACGCTGGCTGCCGAGCGGCACAACAAACCGATTGACATGATGCGGTCCTGAAAAACTTGAACGAGCCCCCGTCGGGGGCGACACGATCAATTATCAACGCCCGCTGCGGTCCGTGCATAGGCCGCGGGGAGGACTTTTTATCTGTTGAAATAATTAAGAACCCTAAACGCAAAACCGCGCACAGCGCGGCTCAACGCCCTCGATAAGGCTAGCATGCACGGCCAGTTGCTACGATTTCGTGACTTCCTCTTTGTCAGGTTGTATCGGCCTCACAGAGATTTGGTATACGAATAAGAGCTAATATACAAAAGAGACTACATTCGGGATCGTACAGTTCTCGCAATGAACGGCAAGGAGTGTGTCGCGTGTTACCTGGTGTCTGTTCAATAACCATGTTCAATTTGTGATTTCTCGGAGAGTCTGCGATGGCGACACTCAAGCGCAAATCGTCTGACGCGGACGCCTGTCCGATCCGGGATGTGCTGGATCGGGTCGGCGACCGCTGGAGCATGCTCGTGCTGTGCACGCTGGCCGAAAATGGAACTCTACGCTTCAGCGCCCTGAAGGCGAAAATCGACGATATCTCGCAGCGGATGCTGGCTCAGACGCTGCGTCGGCTGGAGCAGGACGGGCTGCTGACCCGGACCGTGTATCCCACCAATCCGCCACGCGTTGACTACGCGTTGACGCCGCTGGGGAAATCGCTGCTGGACCCGGTCTGGGAGCTGGTTCGCTGGGCCAAGCAGAACCACCGGCGCGTGCTCGACGCGCGCAGGAATTACGTGCCGCCGCCGCGCCAGCAAGCGCTGTAAGCGTCAGGCAGGCCCGCTGCAGTCGCTGCCGCCCCGTTGCGGTGCCCTTGCGCCTGCCCGATCGGCGGATGCGGCCGACATTGCGATTGTCTATGTTTCGAACAGCGCAAGTGAGGCTCGGATCGAAAGGACATATCGTGATGGCACAGGTTTCGGACAAGGCCGGTATCACGCCGCTGCAGGCGCTTTCCGACTCGATCGCTTCCACGGTCGAAAAGGTCGGAATGTCCACGGTGGCGCTGCGCGGGCGCGGCCGGCGCGCGCTCGGCTGTGGCGTCGTGTGGCGGACCGGGATGATGGTGACGGTGGCCCATGCGTTCGGGCGCGTGCCGGCGACCGTGTCGGTGATCACAGCGCAGCAAGCCGGCGCCGACGCGACGCTGGTCGGTACCGATCCGCCCACCGATCTGGCCGTCTTCCGGTTGCCGGACGACGCGTTGCCCGCGGTCGACCGATCCAATTCGGCCGTCGTTCGGCCCGGGCAGCTCGCGATCCTCGTCGGCCGTTCGCCGGGCGCGGATCTGACCGCCAGTGTGTCCGTCATCAATCGGGTGGCGGGCGCGTGGCAGACCTGGCTCGGCGGACATATGGACCGCCTGATCCGCCTGGATGCCGGCCCGCATGACGGCCTGTCCGGCGCTCCGGTCGCGGACGCCGCCGGCAAGGTGTTCGGATTGGCCACCTCGGGGCTATCGCGCAGCTATGGGGTCGTCGTTCCCGAATCGACGATCTCCAGAGTCGTCGACGAGCTGCTCGCCAAGGGTCATGTAGCCCGCGCGTTCCTGGGCATCAGCGTGCAGCCCGTCGAGGTTTCCAAGGCACCCGCCTTCGCGCTTCGCGCTACGGCGGGCAAGCCCGACGGAGCAGGTATTCCGGAGGCGGGCATGCCCGCCGGAGCGCGCAGCGCGGAGGCGGGCTTGCTGATCACCTCGCTGCTGCCGGGAGGGCCGGCGACGCAGGCCGGGTTGCTGGTCGGTGACATCGTGCTCGAGGTGGCCGACCATCGCGCCGCAAGCCTGCCTGAATTGCGTGATGCGCTCGCCGGCAATATCGGCAAGAGCGTGCACGTATCGTTGATCCGCGGCGGCTCGCCGGCCCAGGTCGACGTGACCGTCGGCCAGTGGCCGACCGAGGCGCGCGCCTGCTGATCGAGGCGCGATGCGGGCTGCGGTTCGCACGGCGCTGATTTCGAACTCGCCGCTGGTGCTCGCGGGCCTGAAGACCGGGCTGGAGCTGCGCGGCGACTTCGAGATCGTGGCCACGCACGAGGGGCCGCCCAACGCCGCGGGCGAGAGCTTTGCGCAGGCACGGGTCGGGATCATCGACGTCGCGGCGGACGCCGACATCGAGCCAATCGCCGCGATCGCCGACCAGGGACCCGCGCTGGTGTTGCTGTGGCCCGACCGGGACGGACCGATCGCCGACTGGCTGCTCGCCGGACACTCGGTGCTTCCTCGCAACGCTTCGATCGAGGCCGTTGCGATCGCCGCGCACGCAGCCGCGGCCGGGCTGGTGGCGATTACCCCGGCACTGGCCGCCGAGGCGGTGCGTGCCGGGACCGGCGCCGACCGGCGCGCAGCGGCCACCGATACGGAGCCATTGAGCGACCCGCTGACACCGCGCGAGCGCGAAGTGCTGTGGAAGATGTCGCTCGGTCTGGGCAACCGCGAAATCGCGCAAGCCCTGCACATCTCGGCGCATACGGCCAAATTCCACGTGGCACAAATCATCGCCAAGCTCGACGCGAGCTCGCGCGCCCACGCGGTGGCCAAGGCGCTGCGGTCCGGACTGGTAGAGATCTAGCTGCCCGGGC
>VBCK01000214.1 GCA_005882215.1 Betaproteobacteria bacterium
TACGGCGGTATCCGCGTCGACGGAATCGAGCACGCCCTGTGCCACCAGCAGATCGATCTCGCGTTGAAGCGCAGCACTCAGACGGCTGGCCGCAAGTCCGGGCAGTTCCCTGCGCACGAAGATTGGCTTCTTGCCGACCGAGGCGTAGAACGAAAGCGCCCGGCGAACCGCCTGCGGCGAGGTCTTTTCACCCGCGGCGATTTCGACCAGCGGCATCAGGTGAGGAGGATCCATCGCGTGGCCCGTAACGCAGCGCTCCGGATGCCGACAGGCCGACTGTATTGTGCCTATCGGCAGGGTTGCTGAACTCGACGCGATGATGGCGTCGGCCGCGGCCATCCGGTCTATCTCCGCGAACAGTCCGACCTTCTGCTCGTGGTCTTCGGGTCCGCATTCCTGGATGAAATCGCCTCCCGAGACGGCTGCGGCGACGTTCGGCGCGAAGGACAGGTGCTCGGGTGAGCCTTTCGGCGAGATGCCGAGCACCTTCAATGCGGGCCACGCCGCGTCGATTGCCCGGCGCAAATTCGCCTCCGCCCCGGGCTCCGGATCCGTAGCGATCACGTCGAACCCACGCGCAAGGTAGAACGCCGCCCAGCTCGCTCCGACCGCTCCGGCGCCGACGATTGCTACCCGTCGTACGACCTTATCCAGCACCATGGCTTCCATTGGTTGTTGGGCTCTTCTGAGATGCCGGGTTGTTGGCAGATATCGGGCATCCCACGCTCATCATGGGTATCGCATGCTCGCGAGTCTTTTCGGCGGGTGCTCCCATTTTGCGTTCTTGCCGTGAAAACCCTCGACCAGTAGGCAACCTCATTTTGACCAATAAAGGACCTGACGCTCACGACTCCAAAGGCGAAGCCGCCTAGCCTTGCTTCATCGCTATCAAGACGTTGCCCGGGGATCCGCCGATGTTCGAAAAGCAGCAGAGAACCGCAAGCTCCAGGCCGACCTTGAGGTTGCGGCTGGCGCGGCGCGTAGCAGTGACGACCGCAGTCCTGACGCTGACAACCTTGGTTGGCGGGTCGCCAAGGTTCGCACAGCAGGCGCTCGCGGCGCCGAGCGAGGCAGCCCCCTTCTCGGTGCCGGCGGGCTCCCCCGACGAGTATATGCAGGCGGGCGCTGACTTTGCGCGCGAACTGTATCCGAAGGTCGAGATCTCCTTTTGGGAGGCGGAAAGCGGATCGTTGTCCGTTTCGCGGATCGAAGGCGACAGTATCCGGTGCGTGCTGCGTCTGTCTCCTGTTGCCGATGACGCCCTGCGGCCCCTCGGTCGCTTTCTAAATGGCCGTCTGGACCCGAAGACGCAGGTGATGTTCGCGACGGCGCACGAGATCGGGCACTGCAAGTTTCGCGAGGCATTCCTGAAACAGTCCGACGGCCGCGCGGCCGATGCGAGCGCATTCCCGTGGCTGGCGCAGGAGGCGGCCGCCGACGCCTACGGCATCCTTTCAACCGAGCGTAAGCTGGGCGCAAGCGAGCAAGTGCGGCAGGCGGTCGTCATCTCCCGCATGCTGGCTTCGGCCGCGTACCGCGACCCCAACCATGCCACCGGGCACTTCGTTTCGGGTGCCCTGGCGCTGTGCCCGCAGAACCGGTCCGACGCCGACGCCGTGCAATGCGCGGTGGCAACCGCCTATTTCACGGTCGGGAGTCTCGCCAACGACGAGCAAGGGTCGCCGTATCCGGTGGACTCGGCGCCACAACTCATCTACGAGCTGGGCGTCAAGCAGATCGCCCAACGCATCCGCGTCTACCACGATATCGCCCAGTACAAGGCGCAATACTCCGGCGCCGATCTGAGCCGGTTCGCGTTCAACGAGATCTCACGGCAGGGGGAGTCGCGCTACATCACCGCAGTGAGCGGCCAGCAAACGGATGCCACGTACGGTCTGGCGGACTATTACGGTTTCAAGACCGGGAAATTGGCTACAGATGCCAGGCGCAACGTCACCGCGCTCCGCATCGACGGCCCAGACGAACTCGACTGGCTGCTGACGCTTGGGGCGGTCGTGCGCACCGAAGACGGGCAATCACTTAGCAAGGGGCGCTGAACAGCAAAGCAGGTCCGCAGTCGGAGGCTGAATCGTGTACCAAAGCGCGATACCGATCGCGGAGGCCCTGGCGAAGGGCCCGACTTACGGACCCTTTCGCAGTCTGACCAATCGCCGAATCGTGCTGCGCTCGCGGCCGGTCGGGGCCCTACGCGCGGAAAACTTCGCTCTTGAAGAGCACGCCGTTCCGGCTCCCTCAGCCGATCAGGTGCTGCTACGGACCCTGTACCTGTCTCTCGATCCGTACTTGCATGCCAGCATCGAGGATGCGGCGAACGATGCAGTGCCCGTCAGAGTTGGGCAGGTGATGGCCGGCAGCACGGTCTCGCGCGTGGAAGCGTCGCGGCACGGCGACTACCAGGAAGGCGACCTCGTGCTGGCCTGCAATGGGTGGCAGCAGTACGCACTTTCCGACGGCACGGATCTGATCCGACTCAGTTCCCCGATCGTCCGTCCGACCCAGGTCCTCGGGCCGCTCGGCCTGCCTGGTTTCCTGGCCTATCTGGCGCTGGGCAAGATCGGGCAGCCCCAAGCCGGCGAAACGGTCGTTGTGGCGGCAGCGAGCGGGGCGGTCGGCTCGCTGGCAGGCCAGATCGCGAAGCTCAGGGGGTGCCGTACGGTCGTACTGGCTGGAGCTGCCGACAAGCGCCGATTCGCAACTGAGGACACGGCCTTTGATGCCTGCATCGAGCGCCGCGCGCCCGACTTGAGAGCAAGACTGAGGGTCGCCTGTCCCAACGGCATCGATGTCTACTTTGAAAATGCCGGCGGCGCCGTCTTCAACACGGTGCTGCCGCTGTTGAACAAGGGCGCGCGCGTGCCGCTTCGAGGAACGATAGGAGGGCGCGACGGTGCAGACTCCTCGGAAAAGGCAGTTCGGCTGCGGTACCTGGCCCGCTCGCTGGCAGCCAAGCGGATCAAGATGCAAGCGTTCATCGTTTCGGACCACCGCCACCGCTACGGTGAGTTTGTCCAACAGATGAGCCATTGGCTCGACAGCGGCAAAGTGAAGTTCCGCGAAGACATCGTCGATGGCCTCGAGAATGCTCCACGCGCTTTTATCAGCGTCCTGGAAGGCAGAAGATTCGGCAAGCTGGTTATTCGCGTTGCGAACCAGTATTGAAGGGAACAGCACGAATCAAGGACGGACTGCACACGGCGGAATGACCACATGCCACCGAAGGACAACGCCATTTTCACCAAGAAACGACCTCACGCTCACGACTCCGCCCTCGAACCTGCTTAACCTGCCTTCAACACGGATCGATCCATCGGACCAATCGGCGGCGACCGCAAAGCAGGGGAAGGGTTATGAGCGAAGAGATTGTGTGCGATCCGGCAGCGGAGGACGGGGCGGAGTTCGCCGACCTGCTGCAGGCCCGCTGCCCCGAAATGCAAGTGCTCACGGGTGCCGTCGGGTCAACCTCAAGTCGCGAACGGAACCACTCCGAAATCCAGATCGTCATCCCGGGCGAGCGAGCAGTTGCCGAGATCGTGTATCGGACACCCGAAGGAAGCGTGCGGCGGCAAGCGATGAGCGAGCGGCAGATCTCGATCATTCCGGCAGGCCAGCCCCATCAGCTGTTGTGTGCGCGCGGGACCGATCTGACCGTTGTGCGGATCGCCTCTGACCTACTGAAGCGGATTGCGCGCGAAAGCGGCATGCGTGCCGTGGAAGTCGTCGGGCAGTACGGCACCTTCGATCCGGTCATCTGGCACCTCGGCCGGGCAGTGCGCGCTGAGCTGCGCCGCCACCGCCAACTGGATGGTACGTATCTGCAGTCCGTTGCGGTGGTGTTGACCCGGCAGTTGCTTTCTACCTATGTCACGGCAGTCCTTCCGTTCGAGAGCGGGGGATTGCCTCGCTTCAAGTTGCGACGTGCGATCGAGTACATACACGAGCACATGGCAGGCGACATCAGCTTTCGCGATGTCGCTGCCCATGTGCGGATGAGCGCCTACCACTTCGCGCGCATGTTCAGGCAATCGACCGGGGTGTCCCCCCATAACTACATCGTGCGCTGCAGGATGGAACGCGCGAAGGCGCTGCTGGCCGAAGCCCGCCTGCCCATTTCGGACGTCGCGTTCGAAGTGGGCTACAAGAGTCAAAGCCACTTCACCACCTGCTTCGGCAGAGTGATGGGTGTCACTCCTGGCGCATTCCGCGCGGGCGGGTGAAGCCGCGAGGCGCGCGCAGACCTTGGTTCAAGTCTTCGGAAAGCAATCGGTCATTCTTAGGAGAAGCCCGGATGGACCTATCCATCGGAGACGCCCCGAACGGGGCGACCTGGATCAGGGATTGCCTGATCGACGGCTCGGCCATGTCGCGAGCGATTGACAGACTTCAAGTGGAGTGCCGCAGCGGCATCCGGCACTTCAGCGCGATTGGAGTCGCGGTGTCGCTGGACAAGGCGCAGTCCGTGGAGAGCGACCTCTTGCGCCTCGAAGCCGAGCTCGATGTGGGCGGGTTTACAGTGCCGTTCTCGGCGCCTTGAGCACGCAGGGTATCAGCTGGTACAGCGTCGACAAGCGTTCCGTGGGCACAGCAAGCAGGTGGCACCTGGGAGCAGGCTTTGCACTTGCCACTTTGGGCGTACTTTCTTGGCTGTTCGGTTGGAATGGCTACGCCAGCGCATTCGCAGTGCTTCTTTGCAACTCATATCTTGTGTCTGTTCTCGTCGAGGCATCTCTCCGAGCAGAGCAGGAGCGTAAGTTCCTGGGCGGTGTGCCTCAACCGAAGGCTCCCTGTTTCATGGAATTTCCCGCGCGAGCCTGGACTCTGCTGCAAGTTCAGTTTCTCCTGGTGGTCGCAATCTTCGGGTTCGCGAATATGTACATCAAGAACGGCGGCATCCGGTATCAAGGGGCTCCAACCATCGTCGGGCAAGCCGACCACACAGCAGATGGTTCATCGTCATCGAGAGCCGACCCCGGACCACTGGCCAATCGGATTGACGCCCTTTACTACAGTGCGGTCACGCTCAGCACGGTCGGGTACGGCGACTTCACCCCGACATCGAGCGCAGCACGCCTGCTCGTGATATGGCAACTTGGAACCGCGATGCTGATGCTGCTGGGTGTGTTTCCTTTGATCGTCGGGCGCATCAGCGACTTCTAGTGGACAGTCTGGTGGTCGAGCAGGGTCGCGACCGCGCCGCGGGCGTTCGGATCAGAAGCGTTTGCGTCTTCTGCGGACCCGCGCGAGGCCTCGACCCACGATTCGTCGACGCCGCGCGTGCGACTGGCGCGCTGCTCGCCGGGCGCTCGCTCGCCTCAGTGCTGCAGACTCAAGTCGGTCATCGTCTTGAGTGGCATCATGTTGTGATCTAAGCAAAACGGGCGGGATGAATCTTCACCCCGCCCGTTTACCTTGCTTCGTGCGGCTCAGTTCGTCAGAGCGATCTTAACGCCACTGCCGGCCAGATTGAAGCGCAGGCCGATCTCGGTGGCGGCAACCTTGATCACCACGCCGTTCTGGTTCTTCAGATAAACCGCATTTCCGCCACCGGCGATGGTTGCCCCGGCTGACAGGGCCACGTAGTTGCCGTCGAAATCGGACAGCTTGTTCAGATGATAGACATTGCCGCTGGCGGAGTAGCTGCTGGCACCGACGTCGACGATCGACAGGCCGTTAATGCTGAAGTTGTGCCTGTGGTTGTTAAAGGTCAGCGTGCCATTGCCCCACGTATAGCCGATGCCCGCCGCCACCGCGCCGCCGCTCAACTCCACCGACCCGTCGGCGGGAGTCGAATCGGAAACCGGGGGCGTGGAGGCATCACTGGCGAATGCCGGCGGCAGAATCGCTCCGAATGTCGCAATAGCAACACTTGCAGCCCATTTATTCATACGAATCTCCTGTGAAAGAAGGTTTGGTAGAAATCGAAAAACGAATCGTGTCTTCGATTGCAAGCCGATTTGCCTTGATGGTTGATTGAGCGCTCCTGTGCAGAGGGTTGAAGGTGTCGCCCTACTTTGGCCGATCTCAGTGGTAACGGGGCGGATTGATGCGCCGGTGGAAGACTCCGAATTCCCATATGTCCGGGTGGGCGAAGCATCGCGGGGTCGCCGCGGCCCTGCGCACTCCGGTGGCGCCCGAAGGCGGTCTGTTTGGCAGGTACATCACGCCGTCCAGAATGACCGGCCTCGCCGGTTCGAACGGCAGGGCGCGAGGCTTCAGAGGGTCGGAGCGTCGCGGCTTCGCCTGATCGATATCGCAGGCCCTTGGGTCCGAGCGCATTGCATCCGCCGACGCGCGGGTAGACGCAAGCATGGCCATGGTAGCCAGCAGCGGCACTGCCAGGCGGAATCGGAAATGAGTTGCGACGGCCATGCGCGTAGGGGGGTCCTGTGGCTGTAATCTGCCGCAACTTGTCACCGGGGTCTTGTCAAAGCCTGCGCGCATTGTTGATTTCGTGCGAATAGCTGCGGCAAGGCCTGCGCCGGCACGGCAACGCCAAGGAAGAAGTCGGGATAGTTCCGATCACCCTGCGTTCGGCTTCAGAAATAGACCAGCAAATCCACCGCTCCCATGAGCTGCTGCGTCTCCCGCCCGCTGCCAAATGCTTTGATGCCCTGCGCGTCTGTCTGTTTGTCGTAGCGCAGCTCCGGGCGCAAGCGTATGAACGAGTTGAGATCGTAGCGAACTCCTACGGTCAGCGCGTTGATCGCACCGCGCGCGGCCGTCAGCGGCAGCAGCGAGAAGCCCTGCGGTGACCAGTATCGTTCGGCGCGCGCACCGAGACTCCAGTGCGAATCGAACTTGTAATGGGCGTGCAGGTTCACGTCGCCATAGGTCGCTCCCGTGAAGCCTCGGCCGCCGTCAGGACCGAGCCGTATCGTCTGCGGCCGGCCATCGCCGTCCTGCTTGCCCTCGAGCGCCTCGCCGGCGAAATACCACGGCCCAATCTCCCAGAACCCGTTGATCGCCACATGCGTGCGGCGCTGCGGATTCGGCGAAACCACCGGATTGTTCGGAAACTGTGGCTTGTTGCCGGGATCGTTCTGTTCGTCGCCCGTGATGAAGGCGAGGTTGACGCCTCGATGGAAGTCATTGGCCCTCCATCGCAGTGCTCCCAGCAGCGTTTTCTGCCCGTTGTTGTCGGCCCAGTTCTGCCACCCATTGACGACGCCCAACTCTCCCATCCAAGCACCGCTGGCGCCGTGGGCCAGATTGGCCGAGGCCAGCACGCCGGTCACCTGGTTGGGGTTCGCAGCAAAGGCGTAGCTTCGCGAATAGAAGAAATCCGGACCCGCTTTGGTCTGCACCGGAATCTCGTAGCTGACGCCGGCGCCGAACCGGCCCACCGTCAGGGCGGCGCCTTCGGCGACGGGTAAGGCGAACTGGGCAAAGACGTTCGGAAAAGCGAAGAAGTTTTGGCGACTCGAGGCTGCTTTGGCCGGGTTCAGGTCGCCCGGATGGTTGGGACCGATGTTGTCGTCGAAGCCGAACATGCGGGCGGCCTGGCCATTGCGCCCGTACATCGATTCGATCATGAAGCCCCAGCTGACGGCGGTGGCTGCCTCCCCGGGCTTGGGCCCGACCCTGGGCTGAACGTTGCCTTCGATGTCCCTGTGCAGAAACGTCTGGATCGTATCGAATGAGAAGTTCTCGTCGCTGACCTGAGGTAGCGGGTAGTTGGAAAGGCCCCCATGGCGCTCGCTCACAGTGGATACGTCGTTGCGTACGAACCCGCCCTGCACATACCCGTCGAACTGGATCCCCGACTCGTTGATCAATGCTCCGACACTTCGAAACGCGCCGGATGCCTTGCCAGCAGCGGGACTCGTCGCAGGCGATTCCTGCGTCGTCTGCGCCAGACCGTTGCAACTCATGGCGCAAAGCAGAATGGCAGCCAGAGGTCCAACCGTAGCTGGATAAGTGGACATTCCAGCCAACTGATAGGTTTTCCGACGTCTTGTGCGATCGAGAGTCTTCACTTGCCGACGGTCCAGGGCTCGGACGATGTTGAGAAGCGATAAACCCTCACGACATTGAAAGCCAGCAGAGCCGCCGTGAGCACAAGAACCGAACTGGTGCCGAAATGCAGCACGAGCAGCGCACCCACCGCTGCCCCGAGGCACATCGTTGCCGTGGCTGCCAGCCGCCTCATTGGCCGGGGGCCGTCGCCGCCGGCCAAGCGCGAATCGGCTGCAAGTCCCGTCAGGGTCAGCGTCAGCACTGTGGTGGTCAGGTCGGGAACGGCGAGACGGCGCGCGGCGGCGTTTTGCAGCCCCATCGCGATGGCGAGCAGTCCAATCAGAAAGAAGGACGCAGTGCCGGTCGACGTGTCAGCCACCGCGAGCGAGAAGATCAGGGCAGCGACGAGCAGAATGAATTCGATGTACATCGCATAGGCAATAAGTCGGCCGCGGTGACGTCCCACGCGCGAGCCGAGGCGACCGCCCACCAGTGCGCCGGCCAGAAAGGCGCCGGTCGCAACCAGCGAGGCGGCAGCCGAAAAACCGGCGGCCC
>VBCK01000215.1 GCA_005882215.1 Betaproteobacteria bacterium
CGGCGCCGGGCGGGACCTTTCGGAGCGGGCGGAAACAGCGGGCTGTGGTTTCGTGCTGGCCATGGCGATCAATTGGTCAGGATGGTTATCTTACGCGTTTCCGCGCAACGAAGCCCACCGACGGCGCCCGTGTGACCTCGGCCAGGATCCGGCCCGATCCGCGGACCACGCACCGACTAGGCCGCACCAGGACTATACGTAGACATAGGAATGCAGGTCTGCGATCATTGCCAGTGAGAGGAGATCCGAGAGCGCTCTAGACACCGAGAAAATAGTATGTTAGAATACTAACAAGTGGCGCGAATTCTCGAAGCGACACCAAGGCTCCCTTCTCGGAGAGGTGAAAAATGAACTTCATAACCAATTACCGCGTCGGACGCATCTGCCTTCACATTGCCGCCATGATCGGAGATCGTCACGTGAAATGGCATTTGGCTGGAATCAGCCGGGAACTGTCACTGACGTGATGACTGCTCATCAGGAGGCAATATGGGCGCACGCGAAGTTCTGATCGTAGGGGCCGCTCGCACCGCGATCGGCACCTACGGAGGGGCGCTGAAGGAAGTCCCAATGACTCAGGTCGCGACGGCCGCAGTACGGGCCGCGGTCGAACGCAGCGGCGTCCAGGTCGACAGGTTTGGGCACGTTGTGATGGGGAACGTGGTTCCCACCGACCCGCGCGATGCATATCTGAGCCGCGTCGCCTCGTTGGACGCTGGTCTTCCCAAGGAAGTACCGGCCTTTAACGTCAATCGATTGTGCGGGTCCGGTCTGCAGGCGATTGTTTCGGCCGCCCAAGCGATCATGCTCGGCGACGCCGACGTCGCGATTGGCGGTGGCGCCGAGTCGATGAGCCGCGGACCCTACATTCTGCCGTCTGCCCGTTGGGGCGCGCGTATGGGGGATGGATCGATCGTCGACTACATGAACGGCATCCTGCACGACCCGTGGCGGAAGGTTCACATGGGTGTGACTGCCGAGAACGTCGCCGCCACCTACGGTATCACGCGCGAAATGCAGGACGAGCTTGCGCTCGAAAGTCAGCGCCGCGCTGCGCGGGCCATTGCGGAGGGGCGATTCAAATCACAGATCGTCCCGATCGAAGTGCCAGGGAAGAAGGGTCCGGTTCGATTCGAGGTCGACGAGCACGTGCGGCCGGATGTGACGCCCGGACAACTGGCCCAGATGAAGCCGGTGTTCAAGAAGGATGGATTGGTAACGGCGGGCAACTCCTCGGGCCTGAACGATGGAGCGGCCGCCGTCGTGCTTGCCGAGGCCGGTGTCGCGCGCAAGCTGGACCTGAAACCGCTGGCACGCTTGGTTGGCTACGCGCACGCAGGGGTCGACCCCGAGTACATGGGGATCGGACCCGTGCCGGCGACTCGCAAGGTCCTGGAACGTACCGGGCTGCGACTGGAGGATCTGGATGTCATTGAGGCGAACGAGGCATTCGCTGCGCAGGCCTGCGCCGTGATGCGCGAGCTGGGTTTCGACCCGGCAAAGGTGAATCCCAATGGATCAGGCATTTCGCTCGGTCACCCGGTCGGCGCTACCGGCGCGATCCTGACGACCAAGGCGATATATGAGTTGCTTCGGACCGGTTCACGCTACGCGCTGGTAACGATGTGCATCGGCGGCGGGCAGGGCATTGCCGCGATCTTCGAGCGAATGTAGCGGACCTGGCAGAGCTCCGGCCAAAAATCCGTACGCCCGGAAATGTGAAAGGCTCAGGGATGAAGATTGTGGTCGCGGTAAAGCGCGTGATCGATTTCAACGTCAAGGCGCGAGTGAAGGCCGATGGATCAGGCATCGACCTTACAAACGTCAAGATGTCGATGAATCCGTTCGACGAGATAGCCGTCGAAGAGGCCGTTCGCCTCAAAGAGGCCGGAATTGCAACCGAAGTCATCGCCGTCTCCTGTGGCGCTGCGGCCTGCCAGGAAACGCTGCGTTCGGCGCTTGCGATGGGCTCGGACCGCGCCATTCTCGTCGAAAGCGACATGGAACTTCAGCCGCTCGCCGTTGCCAGGCTTCTCAAAGCTATCTGTGAGCGGGAAGGTCCGCGACTCGTGATCTGCGGAAAACAGGCCATCGATGACGACAGCAATCAGACCGGCCAGATGCTTGCAGCCATGATGGGGTGGGGCCAGGCAACCTTCGCCTCGAAGGTGACTGCTGTCGACGGCAAACTGACCGTGACACGGGAGATCGACGGCGGTCTTGAAACGCTGACACTGAGCCTGCCGGCCGTCGTCACGACAGATCTTCGCTTGAACGAGCCACGGTACGCGACATTGCCGAATATCGTGAAGGCGAAGAAGAAGCCCCTCGAGACCCTGAAGCCGGCGGATCTTGGTGTGGACGTCACGCCACGGCTGATAACGCTCAAGGTGACCGAACCTCCGAAGCGGAAGGCCGGCAAGAGGGTCGCCGACGTGCCACAGCTTGTGGCGAGCCTCAAGAGCGAAGCGAAGATCATCTGAAGGAACATTTTGCTATGGCATCCCCTATGGCATCCCTAGTGATCGCCGAACACGACAACGTCGCACTGAGGGGCGTGACCCTGAATGCGGTATCAGCGGCCAGACAGATCGGTGGCGATGTCCACGTGCTCGTTGCCGGTAGCAGCTGCCGCAGCGTTGCCGAGGCTGCCGCCAAGCTCGAAGGCGTGACGACTGTAAGGTGCGCAGACGGTGTCGGACTGAAAGATCACCTGGCCGAGGACATCGCCGGATTGGTGGTAGCGATTGCTGCCGATTACAGCCACATCCTTGCCCCTGCGACGACCTTCGGCAAGAACTTCCTGCCGCGCGTGGCAGCGTTGCTCGACGTCGCACAGATATCCGACGTCATCGCCGTCGAAGCGCCCGACACGTTCGTACGGCCGATTTACGCCGGCAACGCGCTCGCAACGGTGAAATCCACGGACAAGGTAATCGTCATCAGCGTGCGACCCACTGGTTTCGATGCGGTCGGAGGCGGTGGCAGCGCAGCCATCGTGGACCTGGTCGCACCGGCAGGCAGCGGCCAATCGATCCTGGTCGGACGCGAACTGACCAGGAACGAACGCCCGGATCTGGGTGCGGCCCGGGTTGTTGTGTCAGGGGGAAGGGGGCTGGGCAGTGGCGAGAACTATCGCAAACTGCTCGAGCCTCTGGCCGACAAGCTGGGCGCAGCGATGGCTGCTTCGCGTGCCGCAGTCGACGCGGGTTTCGTTCCCAACGATTTTCAGGTTGGACAGACGGGGAAAATCGTCGCTCCAGATCTGTATTTGGCCATCGGCATTTCCGGAGCTATCCAGCATCTGGCCGGGATGATGGAGAGCAAGGTCATCGTGGCGATCAACAAGGACCCGGACGCGCCAATCTTCCAAGTGGCTGACTACGGACTGGTGGCGGATCTGTTCGAAGCAGTGCCACAACTCATCGCGGAGCTGGGTTGATGAGTGCCCCCGTGCGAGGTTTGAGTGTTTGACGCGATCTACCTCTCGCGCGAGAGCGAGGGGACGAGGGCGGAGCTGAGGCGGTTGGATGACTCGATGTTGCTCGCGGGCGATGTCGAGGTGCGCGTCAGCTATTCGAGCGTCAATTTCAAAGACGCCCTCGCCATCACCGGGCAAGGCGCGGTCGTGCGCGAATGGCCCATGGTGCCCGGAGTCGATTTGGCTGGCGTCATTGATCGCAGCGAGCACCCCGCGTGGAAACGAGGCGAGCATGTGGTCGTGACAGGATGGGGGCTCGGCGAGACTCATTGGGGTGGCCTTGCGCAGCATGCACGTCTCCCGTCCAACTGGCTTCTTCGAGTGCCGGAAGGCCTGTCCTTGCGCGATTCGATGATCATCGGAACTGCAGGGTTCACGGCCGCGCTGTGCGTGATGGCTTTGCGCCGCCACGCTGTGGCGCCGGGCGATGGCGAAATCCTTGTTACCGGAGCGGCAGGCGGCGTGGGCTCGATCGCAATCGCCTTGCTTGCCGGTTTGGGCTACGAAGTCGTAGCGTCGACGGGTCGACCCGGCGAGGCAGAGTATCTCAAACTACTGGGCGCGACGCAGATTGTGGACCGAAGTACATTGTCGGCACCGGGCAAACCTTTGCAGAGCGAGCGCTGGGCGGGTGTAGTCGATGCCGTTGGCAGCCATACGCTGGTAAGCGCCTGCGCATCGACGCGCCGGGATGGAGCTATCACCGCCTGTGGCCTCGCTCAAGGTGGCGATTTTCCGGGCAGCGTGATGCCATTTATTTTGCGGGGTGCGGCGCTCTACGGAGTAAATAGCGTCGTGGTTGAGAACGATACGCGTGAAGCGGCGTGGGACCTGCTCAAGCGTTACGTCAACGCGGAACGTTTTGCGGCCAGGACGGTGCAGATTGGATTGGGTGACGTCATTGATCATGCGCCACAAGTCCTTTCCGGAAACGTGCGTGGGCGCACGGTCGTCGATGTCAACCGATAGAAAAGCCGGACGATGGCCCGCACCTTCAGTTCAGACGCGTGCCCAATCCGAGACGTGCTGGATCGGGCTACGGATCGCTGGAGCATGCTGATCCTCTTCACGCTCGCGAAGAACGGAACGTTGCGATTCAGTGCTCTGAAAATGCACATCGAGGACATTTCTCCTCGAATGCTGACGCGGACGCTACGCCGCCTCGAGCAGGACGGCTTCGTGTCTCGCGCGGTACAACCCACGAACCCGCCGCGCGTGGAGTACGCGCTAACGCCGCTCGGCACATCGTTGCTGGCGCCTGTTTGGGAGTTTGTGCGCTGGGCGAAGAAGAATCGTGGGCGCGTCCTGGAATCCCGCCAGCGCAACTCGCGCCGGGCTGATACAGCGAGGACGTGGCCAGTTCGAATCGGATGACGTGAAGCGGTTTTGGCACTTTCGACATCACCAGAGGAGCAGGGTAATGGATGAGAATACGAGTCTGCGGTATCAGCTGATCAGCGCCTGGTGCGGCCCCGCATTCCTGATCACTTTCGTGTTCTTCTGGGGCATCCTCGGCCACAACCTGCCGAACCCCTCGCCCGCGCTGAGCGCCAGCGATCTTGCGGCGCGCTACATCAACAATCTCGGCGAGATCCGCGTCGGCTTCATCGTCTCGATGATCTTGGTCTGCCTGTATATGCCGTGGACCTGTGTGCTGGCCGCACAGATGGCGCGCATCGAGGGCAAGTTCCCGGTGCTTGCTTATCTGCAGCTGATCGGCGGCGGGCTGACGGTGATGGTGGTGTCGTTCAGTGCGATGTTCTGGGCGGTCGCGGCGTTCCGTCCGGAACGTGATCCGGCCGTGGTGCAGTTGCTCACGGACACCGGCTGGCTGTGCATCGACCTACAGTACGCGTGCACCACGCTTCAGATGGTCGCCGCCGCGCTGGTGGGCCTGTCAGATAAGAGCAAGGTGCCGCTGTTCCCGCGCTGGGTCTGCTTCCTGACCATCTGGTGCAGCATCAGCTTCTTCCCGGCGAGCTTGACCGGGGTGCTGAAGACCGGCCCGTTTGCCTGGAACGGCGCGCTGAGCTACTACATCCCGTACTTCTGCTGGCTGTGCTGGTACACCACCGCGAGCATCTACATGATCAAGGAAGTCCGTCGCCGCATGGTCGGCGCCGACGCTGCCGCGGCATCGGGCCGCCTCGCCGCAGCATAAGCCTCCAATCCGCCGCGCCTCAGGGTCCGGATTCGTCCTTGCCTTGTAGACATGGCATAGCGGACCGGGCTGCAGCCGAGCACGCGGATGCACCTGAACCGACGAGAGCATTCGCCTTTATGAGTGCAGTCAACGCAACGCGCGAACTCGGTGGGACTGTCGCGCGGCGCCTGCCCGGCGACCGGGATGTCTGGATTTTCATCATCGCCGAGTTGCTGATGTTTGGAGCCTTCTTTGTCGCCTATATCGTCAACCGTGCGGGCGAAGTCAGGTTGTTCAATGCATCGCAGCTGACGCTTGACCGGACACTCGGAGTGCTCAACGCGCTGTTGCTGATCAGCAGTTCCTGGGCGGTGGTGCAGGCCGTTTGCGCGGCACGGCGCAACGAGCGGGGGGCGGTGCCGCGCTATCTCGGGTTGGCGATTGCGCTGGGCATCGCCTTCACGATCGTGAAATTCTTCGAGTACTCGGCCAAGCTCGGGGCAGGGCTGACGATGATGACGAACACCTTTTACATGTTCTATTTCTGCCTGACGATGATTCATCTGCTGCATGTCGTCGCCGGCACCGTCATTCTCACCGTGCTCTGGAACAATGCGCGGGGCGGTGCCTACAACTCCAGCAATTCCAAAGGCCTGGAAACGGGCGCATCGTACTGGCACATGGTTGACCTGCTCTGGATCTTCCTGTTTTCGCTGCTCTACCTCCTGAAATAGCGCCTCATGCTTGCGCTTCCCAAAGATCGGCGCCACGGGACCTGGCTGCTGCTGGTACTCGCCACGGGCATCACCTGTTGGGTGCGTGCGGGCGGCATCGTCGGACTCGCCGCCGCAGCCGGTACGCTGGCAATCGCCTATTTCAAGGGACGGTTGGTGATCCTCGATTTCATGGAACTGCGCGATGCGCCGATCATCTGGCGCGCCGTCTTCGAAGGCTGGCTGCTGGTCGTCTCGATCCTGATCTTCGCCGTCTACTGGCTCTCCCTTGCAGGGCGCGTCGACGCATGAATTGAGATGTACTGAACGACGATCAGAAGGCTTTGAACCGCGTACGACGGGGCGTCCGGGGGAAAGCCGGGGGTTCACCAGGTGGCGCATGCAAGATCCAGGACCGGTGCGGTGTATTGACACGACCCCCGCCTCCAGTACCCTTTCCTCGTTAATGCACACCGGTGCCGGTCAGTGACGATACGTCATTGATTTGACGAGGCTATTCGTTCCTTCGAGACTTCACTGGGTGCATTTGCGGTGCTGCTTTCTGCAGCCCGATGCCGGCGATTTTCGGTGATCCAGCGGTGATTTTCGAAGGAGGCTTTCGAGGTGCCGCTACATCTCTTATCACCGCGCGAAGTTCAAGTCGCGCGCGACGGTGATCATCCCGACGGTGGCGGCCTACTGCTGCGCGTGCGCGCGCAGCGCGCCGTCTGGGTGTTTCGATACACGTCGCCGGCAGGACGTCGTCGCGATGCCGGATTCGGCATCGTGCATCGCGACAGCATGTCGGAGGCCGGCGAATCACTGCGTCAAGCGCGTGACCGCGCGCGACGCGCTCGCGACAACCTCGCGGCAGGCATCGACTTCTTGGATCAGAAGAGGTCCGAGCGCGAGGCTGTGGTGAAGGATCGCGCGGCCGCCAAGGCGCAGCGCGAAGCGCAGCACATGACCCTGGCGCGCTATGCGCGCCGCTACCACGAAACGCAGATCGAGCCGAAGTTCAATCCCAAGTACGCCAGCGTATGGATCGCATCGCTCGAGCGGCATATGCCTTCGGAACTTTGGTACAAGCCCATCGCCGAGGTCAGCGCGGTGGAGCTCTACGAGGCTCTGTCTGCCGTCGCCGCAAGGGCGCTCGAATTCGCGCTGTTGACCGCCGCACGCACCGGCGAGGTCATCGGCGCCGTGTGGGACGAGATCGATGAGAAGAGGGGCATCTGGCGTATTCCAGGCGAACGGATGAAAGGGCTAAGGGATCGACCGCGCCCGGATCATGTCGTGTATCTGGTAGATCGCGCTCGCGCGATCGTTCACGAAATGCGAGCGCTGGGCGGTATCTACGTGTTCCCCGCGCCGTCCGATCCCCGTCAGCCACTGAGCAACATGGCGATGCTGACGCTGCTCAAGCGCATGAAGGCCGACCGACGGACGACGGTGCATGGTCTGTGTCGCGCGAGCTTCTCGACTTGGGCGAATGAGAACGCGATCGCTCGACCCGATTTACGTGCAGCGCTCGAGCCGGAAGCGGCGCGGCCCTCGCGCAGGTGATCAGGCCACGTCGGTGAATGGGAGGTGATTCCGGATCGACCGCACGGAACTCGGCTCCGGACGCGGGGCTAGCGACCCCCGCCTGCATTAATTAAGGGGCACGCGCAGTCCGACCACCGCGGCCATGTTCGCGAGCGCATCGAGGGAAGACTTGCTGATGCGTCCACACAGCAGATCATTGATCGTGGGTTCTGCAACGCCGCAATGGCGGGCGGCCTCGGCTGCCGTCCATTCCTTGCGCTCCACGAGCTCGCGAAGCGCCAGCATGAGGTCCGCTCGGGCGCGGAGGTTAGCAGCCTCGCCGGGAGAGTCTTCGAGCGCGTCCCAAACGCTGGCGAAAGTCCTCTTGCTCATTTGCTCATCAGCAATTCGCTGCGCCTACTCGCTGAGCCACAGCGGCCGTGCGATTCAACGCCTTAGCATTGCGGGTCGGCGCCGTCGTCCTTCTGCGAGGCTGTGTGGTGACTTGCAGTCTAAGTCCCGCGCGCTCTTGAAGCCGGCTTAGCACGGCGAAAAAGTTCCGTGCCTGGGGGTTGCCGCGTGCGCCGAACATGCGGATGAGACTCTTGGCGGACGTACCGGTTTCGGCGCCTAGCTCCTCGAATCCCACGGTCGCTTTGATGTAGTCGCGAAGGATCAGCTTGCCGGTGTCCACGTCACCAGCGAGCATTGCCTCGATGCCTTCGCGAAGCAGCGCCTCCCGAAATGCAGGATCGGCAAGCACTCGTGCCTGTACGGTTTCCTTGAAGTTACGTGTCAGCGCCATGCTTCACCTCGGATGTCGTTTGCGCTGTTTGTAGTCTGTCCAGCGCGATTTAGCGATTTCGATATCGCGTTGCTGCCGCTTCTTCGTACCTCCGCCTAGCAGAATCACCAGCGTGTCACCGTCCAGCCCAAAATACACGCGATAGCCGGGGCCGAAGTCGACCCGATACTCGAGCA
>VBCK01000273.1 GCA_005882215.1 Betaproteobacteria bacterium
GTACTCGAGGAGGAACTGGGTCGGGATCAATCCTTTCGCGCTCCTCACGGCGATCGAAGCAAAAGCGAACGCGAGTAGTGGTGGAACTATAGTAGATGTTTCCATTGATCGTCGGAGGATAATTCTGCTCCTTGTACTCGAGGCTCTCGTAGCGATTGCCACAGCTTTCAACGCGCCGTGGCTGCCCGCACTGATAGTAGCCGCAGGATTGCTCGGCATGTGCTCTGTTCTGCTGCGCTGGGCGCATACCCTCGCTCGGTCCGAGATAGAGCAACAACTGCAGCATTGATCCGGCCGCCGGCCGCCGGTCGCCAGTGTGGGCCGGGGCAGATCAGGAATCGTCAGACGAGAGACGAGCGGATCGGGTTCTCCCGGCTCGAGCGGCCGCGCCAGGTCCCGGAGCGGGCACCGCATCGATGCCTTCTCTTCATTCGCCGGTGCTCGCGACGTGCGGCCGTCGTCAGGAGTGATGACCTTCAGAATCTCCACTGCATTTTTCCTGCAAAAACTACGGCAATTTCGCTGCAGATCTACTGCGACGGTCTTGCGGAATGGCCGGCACGGCCCGTGGCCGGGTTGTCGGGCCGCAGCCCGTCGATCACCGCCGCGTTGAAGATAGTCGCCAGGCGCTGATAGATTCTCGAACCGGTCTCGGGCACCTTGCGCAGGATCGGCACCAGTTCGTCCAGCAGGTCGACCGCGTTGATGCGGTCGATCGACGTGTCCAGCAGCGCCGCGGGCACATGCTGCTCGATGCTGTTGATCCACTGCTGGCGTGCTTGACGGTGCGCAGCGGCTCGACGTGCTTCTCGTCCCCCGGCGGCTTCGAACCGATCGTGCAGGCTGGCGCACGTCGGTGCATGTACGTGCACGGAACGCTATTGCTACCCCCCGGGAAGGCGAATTGCCCGCGTATTGCCTGCTCAGGGAATATGGCGTGACGCAAATTCGGCCGGAGTACTAATCGGGTACTTGTCGGCCAAGGCAAGCAAGGCCGCGTCGCCGGTCACCAGCCAATCGGCTTTGCCAACGACCAAGGTCCCAAGTATGACGTCGTCGCCCGGGTCACCAGGCACCGAAACGTCTGCTCCGGACGGATCGACCACGTCTGCCATGAAGCGCAGCGCTTGCACGTACCGATCGAGTTCTTCGTTCGACAACGCGATGCGTCTTCGCACCTTCGGATAGTGAAGCGCCGATGCGACCTCCTCCAGCATCGCCTCGCAGAACACGATCTCGAAGCCACCGGCGATCGCCGCCGCGAGAATTCGGCCCGGCACGCTCATGGGCAGCATCAGCCCCGACACGAACACGTTCGTATCGATGACGACCCGCATTACCGCGCTTTGACTTTCCTGGACTTCGGCGTCTGTCTCGCCCGGGACTTGCGCGCGGCGCTGACCGCCTCGGCGATTTCAGCCTCCGCAACGGCCGGGTCAGCACCGACGTAGGTTTGGCCAAGTGCGTCGGTAAGTCGGATGAACTCGTCGCGCATCCGACGGATGCGTTCAAATAGCGCCACGTCCACCAAGGCCGCAACGGGCTTGCCGTCCTTCGTGATCAGAACAGCATCGTTGCGATACTGCACCTGATTCAACAGATCGCCCAGGTTCTGGCGTGCCGCAACGGCCGAGGATTCACGAATCATGGTCGGGATTCTGCCTGTTTCATGCTAACCATAACAATCATACTGATCATTATGATCAATGTCCAGTACCGGAGCCTTCCAAGGAGATACAACGAGCAACTACCGCCGTGTCACGCGCTGGGAACACGAGGCCGTGCTGGGAGAGCTGCAGAAACAGCTGGATCAGTCGCCGAAGGCATCCACGCTTCGACGCCAGACCGTGGAGCACGCCTTCGGAACGCTGAAGTCCTGGATGGGATCGACGCACTTCTTGACGAAGACGCTGCCGAAGGTGCGAACGGAGATGAGTCTGCACGTTCTGGCCTACAACATGAAACGAGCGATCAGCATTCTTAGAACCCAGCCGTTGGTCGAGTTCATGAAAGCCTAGGCCGCAAGGCGAAACTGCCCTCAAACTCGGCGGCGATTACGGGCGCCGCTCGGGCGCGGGACCGCGTTTATGAGCAGGTCGAGCGGGCGTTTCCACACAGCTTCGGTCGGGTGCCGAGATTCACTGCCTGGAATCGCGATCGGCCGGTCCCTGCCAACAAGCTGCCGCTCGACGTGACAATCGACCCCGCGGACTCCTCGAAGGAACCGGCAGAACTC
>VBCK01000280.1 GCA_005882215.1 Betaproteobacteria bacterium
CATGTACGGCACCACCGAGGTCGGCGGCACCTCGTCCAGCGGCACGGTGTTCCGACTGGTACCGCCGGCCGTGGCGGGCGGGGCCTGGACCGAATCCGTGCTCTACACCTTCGGCGGAGGAAGCGACGGACGCCAACCCAGCACCGGCGTGGTGTTCGACAGCATGGGCGCGCTGTATGGCACAACGTATGACGGGGGGACTATCAACAATTACGGCACGGTGTTCCAGTTAACGCCATCGGCGGTTGCGGGTGGTACGTGGGTCCACAACGTGATCTATACCTTTCAGGGGGTCTACGACGGACAGAATCCCGGAGCCGTGGTGTTCAGGAACGGTCTGTTGTATGGCACGACCCCTGCCGGCGGGCCTGCTTCTCCGCCCTGCAGACGGATCGGCTGCGGCACCGTGTTTCAGTTGGCGCCGCCGACGAAGAAGGGGGGCGGCTGGACCAAGACGGTGCTCTACAGCTTCCCCGGGAACGTCACCGACGGACGGTCCCCCAACGTAGACATCGTGTTCGACAGCAATGGTGCGCTCTATGGAACGACCGATGTCGGTGGGACCTTCAATTACGGCACGGTGTTTCAGCTGACGCCCCCGGCGAAAGCGAATGGTTCCTGGATCTACAAGGTGCTTCACAACTTTACTGGAGGCAGTGACGGAGGCTATCCGATCGGAGGTCTGGCACTAGGCGCTAACGGCGCGCTGTACGGCACCGCCTCCTACAGCGGAGTCGCGAACGATTCGGGCACGGCGTTCCAATTGACGCCACCCGCAGTGGCTGGCGGCGCCTGGACCTACAGCGTGATTCACACATTTGCCGGGGGCAACGACGGAGCGACTCCAGCGTCAACACCCGTGTTCGACTCGCATGGCAACCTGTACGGCACCACGTGGGGCGGCGGCTCGGCGGCGTGCTACACGGGCTGCGGCACCATCTTCAAGCTGGCCCCGCCGTCGGGCGGCAGCGCCTGGACCGAGACCGTGCTGTTCAGCTGGCCAAACAACCCACAGAGCTCGATCGTCGTGTTCAGGAACGGTTTGCTGTACGGCACGACTTTCTTTCTCGGAGCTGCGAACGTCGGCTCCGTGTTCGAGCTGGCTCCGTAAAGGAAACGCACCCAATACCCGAGTGCGTCGGCTTCGCCTTCAGTCGAGCCTCAGCAGGCTGGCGTCGCCGGGCGATCTGGTCGAGTATCTGAAGTCGCTTTGATCGCACCGGCCAAGGCGTCAGTGGTTCCCATCGGGCCAGCAGAATCAAGCACTTGCAAACCGCAAAGACGTCCGAAGACAAGTAAGAAACGGGCATAGCAATGCAAAAATCTCGACAGTCCAGGGCATAGGGGCGCACTGACCTTAGCCCCGGGGTGCAGAATGCCCCGGTGCATTCCCTTTCCTGCTTCCACCCGCTCCGAGTCGAATCAACAGCTCGGGCTAAGGGCTGTCTGACGGTCGCTGTCTGCGTCGTCATGGTGGCTTGCGACGTACTCCATGCCGAGCAGACCATCTTTGACCTGAGTACCTATCCCCAGCAGTACCAGGGCAAGACGGTCAAGGTAAAGTGCCGGACAATATCCCGCTTCGCGGGCGCGTTCTTCTGCAACGATGGGACATCGGGGGAGGACGTTGTCGAAATTGATCCTGACTCCGTGGACAAGGACTCGCTGCGATACCTGAAGACCCGCTGCAACGAGGCGTCGGCCCAGTGCAGTGGGTCGGTGACTGGGAGGTTCGAGGCGAGCGAATACGGAGACTTCTACGTCCGCGACGCGACCTTCAAGTTCACCAACGGCAAGTAGGAGGCTTCGCTTTGCGGATGGAGGCTACAGCCTAGTTCAGCCCATTCCGCGTCAAGTCGCCAGCCCGAGCCAAAGGCTGCCTGACCTGTACGCACAATCGCGGCCAGCGGGTGGTCGCGGCCGCCGGCGCTCGCTTCACCAGCGGCATGCCGCGTCGCGACCGGTACACCCAGTTGGCCAGCGTCTTGGGCGACATCTCCAGCGATAACGGATAACGGTGGACATAATGGAACGTATCAAAACCCCTTTCGGCTTCAGCTCCACCGTTGACGAGGTTCTCCAGGGTATCGATCTCACAGGAAAGCGCGCTATCGTCACCGGCGGCTCGTCGGGTATTGGCATCGAAACAGCTCGTGCATTGGCAGGTGTGGGCGCCGAGGTCACGTTGGCGGTCCGCAGGCTGGATGCTGGAGAAAGAGTTGCTGCGAACATTCGGGCATCGACTGGCAATCCGAATGTTCGGGTCGGCCAGCTCGACCTGAGCAAGATGGCATCAGTGAAAGCGTTTTTAGCCGACTGGCAAAACTCGCTTCACATCTTGGTAAACAACGCGGGAGTTATGGCGCTCCCCGAATTGGAACGCACTCCCGAAGGCTGGGAGATGCAGTTTGCGACAAACTTCCTCGGCCACTTCGCG
>VBCK01000216.1 GCA_005882215.1 Betaproteobacteria bacterium
CGCTTTTCACGCGGTACCAACAAAGATGCCGATTTATTCCCGACGTCTGAGAACTTCGGCGACGGGGGAAAGTTTGTGCCGTCCTGCGTAACCGGCTGCTGATTGCCACCGAATTAACCTGTGCCGACAACACAAGGGAAAGCAGAGGTCTCAGCCAGAAGAAGCTATTGGTCGGACTTAGCCAAGCCCTGCGTGTTGTCGGTAAGTCATCGTGCGTCTGCACCTGCGCGCCGGAATGAAATCAAGATCAATCCCACGATTCGAGGAAACCATGAGTCTTCACTTTTCACTTGCCATGTATCGTGCACCAGAACCTCGCGGCACCTGTCTTGAGTCGCCCGAAGCGAAGCGTCCGCGCCGATGGCGCGGGGGCATCGCGTTGGCGGCGCTCGCTGCGGCGCTCTTTTCGGTGGCGGCATCCGCCGGCGACGAACCCCTACGGGCAGCGGATGGTCCCGGACCGGGGCCGATCGGGCCGGGTCCTGGATGCAATCTGATCCCAGCCAAGGCCTCGACGGGAACGAAAGTCGACATCTCCCAGTTTCCGCCCCCAGATTCGCTCACGGATCCGGAGCTCGCGGGGCCGGTCCAGCTGCTGAAATCAGGCAAGTTCGACATACCGATCGAATCGCTGACGGGCGTGGACGTCAGCAGCAGTGCCAGAGGAACGGTCACATTGCCCCTCTACAAGGGCGCCGTGAACACCCCGTCTGGTCTGCGGCCCGCCTGGTACGTCATCCTCGATGCAGGCAACCAGGCGGAGGCAGATCGCCTTGGCGTGAACTTCTCGAAAAAGCTGAGGGTGGCGAACGTCGGCGATGCCGCGCGCCCCGCGACGCTTCGCGCCGACGGGACGTTCCTGTTCGCCTCCGGCCTCGTAGACTTCAGCCCGAACCGGGTGCTGGTGCCAGGCCCCGAAGAGCGACCGTTCCCGCCCACGCAAGCCCAGCCTGGCTCGGTCGGAGATGCGGACTACAGCCCGCTGGTCAGCGCTAACGGCATCATTTACGACGCGCCGATCGTCGCAGCTGCGGTAGAAGATGCGGACATCAGCTTCCCGGACGGCGACCCGAACTACGCGCTCGTCCATGACCAGGTGATCGCCATTGACCCGGTGCACCGAACCGTCACTCTCAACCTGATCAATGGCTTCAGCTTTGGCAAACCGGTCCTCTACATCTCGACCGACTCAAGCGACCCCACCGTGTCTGCGGTCGAGAAGAACACGTTCGCCCCTCGTATGCGCAGACTCGAGGTCGGGATCGACGACATCGCCCGCAGCGCGGTCGAGCGGATCTTCATCGCGGTGAACGGCCCATCGGAAGGCGCCTGCGCCAATCCGCAGCGTCAGGGCCTTTTCGCCGCGTTGACGGATGGGCATCGACCCAACAATACGTTTGGCGGCATTCCCACGACCGCAACCGATTACAGCCCGGTCTGGGACGCCAACATCTATGAGTGGACCCAAGACGCCATCGACAAGGGCTTTCGCGGTCTCCAGAACGAGGAATTCCGCATCCTTGCGCTGGCCAGGGACGGCTACATCACCGGACCTAATGGTGCGCCGTTCGGTAGCGCCGGCCCAGTCATCGTGTGCGGCGTTGCCGCCCGGCTGAACTGAAGGAGCTCGGCGGGCTGCGCGTGCTGCGCGCACCCGCTTGAGCTGCTCCGGAGGTGAAGTCGCGCTCGAGCAGTGGGTCGAGGTACGAGTCGCGAACCGGCCGCATCATCGCGTCGCACGTCGAAAAAGGGGTGACGACGATGATGCGCCCGCTCCGTAGTCGGGAATGTCTCCGACGGGCGTCATTCCGTAGGTGCCTCAGCGCCCACCGCACGCGACAGTTGGGCCAGTTGCGCTCGAAACACTGCCAAGCCGGACGTTCCCATCTCGCGGGTGATGCGGCGTTGCAGCTTTTTCCATAGTGGGATCGCGTCTCGAAGCAACTAGACGCCCTCATCCGTGGCGAACGATTGAAAGCTCGTCATGAATGATGTGCTATACCCGGCTCTCGATGCGCATGGCGGACGCCGGAACTGGACCATGATCTCCGAACCACTTCCCGCGGCCGTGGCCATTGAATACGGCCGATGCGCCGCCCTGGGCGACTTCCTCTTCTAGCGATTTCGCCATGTCGTCTCGTTGCCGGCATCTGGGCTCCGTGGCTACGGCCAGGGCGAACACCGACGGTTGCGAAGAGTGTCTGGCAATGGGGGATGCATGGGTTCATCTTCGCCTCTGCCGCACGTGTGGACATGTGGGCTGCTGCGACGATTCCAAGAACCGGCACGCCACGAAACACTTCCGCGCGACCCAGCATCCGATCGTAACCTCGCTTGAACCGGGAGAGAACTGGAGCTGGTGCTACGTTGACGAGCTGCTTCTGGAACTGGAATGACCGTAAATGACCACTCGGATAATGGGCTCGCGCGGGAGCTGCGGAGATACGGTTTCCAATGTCGATCACCCCGCCAGGACGACTTTGCCAAACGGCCGATCCTCAGTCAGATGGCGCAAGGCTTTGCCCGCCTCGCCGAGGGGATAGACCCGCTCGACGATCGGCTTGACTGATCCGCCCACGATCAGCGGGATGATGTCCCGCCACGCAGTGGCGATCGCGCTCGGTGATTGGGCGAACAGCGAGAATCCGGCCATCCGCGCGCCTTTCCAGATCAGGTCTGTCACATCGATCGTGGTTTTGCGTCCGGCGGAATAGCCCAACGTGATCAGGACACCGCCAAGACCAAGGCTGCTCAACGCCTCACCAGTCACCGTGCCGCCGATACTCTCGATAACGATATCGGCGCCTCTGCCGCCCGTTATCCGGCGCACGCCGTCGGCCAGACCTTCCGTGGTGAGGTCAATCACGTTTTCGAAGCCAGGCTCGCGTGCCCTGGCGGCTTTCGCCGCGCTGCCGGCCGTCGAGATCGCCTTGCCGGCGCCCTGCGCCCGCGCGAGCTGATAGGTCGCGTTGCCGACCGACCCGCCAATCCCAGGTGCCAGCACCGTCATGCCCGGTTTGAATCCGGCCAGCGTCAGCGTGATCTGCGCCGTCAGATAGGCCACTGGAAGGCTGGCCGCGACTACGTCGTCGATCGCGTCGGGCACAAACGCCAGATCTTCAGGCCTCGCCAGCAGCCATTCTTGCCACGCGCCATTCTCGCGAACGCCGTAGGACCCTGTGAACATCACGCGGCTTCCCACCGCGAGGCCGGAATCGCCGGCATCCTCGATGACACCGGCGCCCTCGTTGCCGAGCACCAGCGGCGCCTTGGCCCGAGGGTGTCCACCCGACAGGATCGTGTGATCGAGCGGCGTGACGCCGGCGGCCGTGACGCGGACCAGCACCCTGTCTTTTGCCGGTTGCGGCTTGGGCAATTCGATCTGCCGCAGCCCACCATAGCCCGAGAAAGTCTCCGCCTCGATTGCACGCATACTTGCTCCCCGGTCATCGTGATAGCTCACCGTAGGCGGAATGATCGACATGGCAACCGTCGTGGATATGTCGCTCGGCCGCTCCATTGTGGCAGCCGTCACGCAAGAGAACTGAAATGCCACGTCGCTGAGACGGTCAAGCGTTAAAAGGTCGGGCTCGTGGATGAACGGTGCGCGCAGTGTGGCGCCACACGGCAGATCGTGAAAGAGATCTGCTAGACCAACCGTTGGCGGTCGGCGATGACAGTTTCGTAAATCAACTGCTGCAACAAGATCTGTTTGGTCGGGTCGAGATCGGCGAATTCGACGCCGTGTGCGTAGGGACCTTGCTCTTGCGAAGCGGTTGTCTTAACCGACTTGATGTTGCGGATTGTGGCTCGCGTACCGAGCTGGATCTCGCTTTCGCCGGGTTGCGCAATGAAGGAAAACGAAAGGTCGATCTCCTCTCCCATCTCGCCGAGCCTTTCCTGGGCTTCGATCAAACCGCCGAGTACGCTGACGTTGGTGACCGAGACGTCGCTGGTACGGGGAGGCTCACCGATGATGGATCGAGTGACCTTGCCGGGCAGGCTAACCTTGATCCTCATGGCCTTGCGCAGCGCTGTGCCACTGACCGCCTTCGGAAAGGCAAGATGCAGGCAGGCAAGCGGGCGAGAGACGTTCTGATCAACGGACGTCCTGAATGAAAACACGTTAACGCCGCTGAATGCGCGCACCGTGAGCGGCTCGCCTTGCTTGAACGGAGCTGAAAGGCCGTTTTCCGTCGGCGTCATGACCAGGATTGCCTCGCCGGGCACGTAGCCGATCAGCGTCGTGAAGTACTGCTGCCTATGGCCCGTTCGCTCGACGAACAACTGGAGCCTGGCGCCGACCTGAAGATTCATGGCGGCAAATTCATAGTCTTGCGACATTTCCGATTCCCGCTGTGTTGCGACTTCAGAACAATTCGACTTCCGAGCGTTCTTCCTTACGCGCTATCAGGCCGGCGCGCACCAGGGACTCGTGGCAATCCGACCGGTTGCGGCCGTTCTGCTTTGCGTAGTACAGCGCGGCGTCGGCGCGCGCCACCGCCGAGGCTGGAATATCGTCGGGGTTGATCTGCGTATAGCCGATGCTGATCGTCGCGCGGCCGACCTGGGGAAACCGGAACAGCTCGACTTTGGCCCGAAAGCGTTCGAATGCGCGAGCGGCGCCGGATTCGTCGGCACCATCGATCACGACAACGAACTCCTCGCCGCCGAAGCGAAATACCTGGTCGATGATGCGGAAGGTGTCATTCATCAATCGCGCCAGCAGCAGTAGTACCTCGTCACCGAACAGGTGTCCGTGGCTGTCGTTGATCGACTTGAAGCGATCCACGTCGAGCACTGCCAGCCAACTCGCCGACCCGCTGCCCGTGGTGCGCGCGAGTTCCCGCGTGCGCTCGCGCAGCTTACCGAAGCTCGCTTCGAAGGTCCTCCGGTTGAGCAGCCCCGTCAATTGGTCGCGTTCGCCGTAGTCGAGCACGGCCAAGTGATTGTGCAGAATGCGCAGCACGCCATTGACCAGGTGGACCTCGTGCGGCTTGAGGCAGGCGCGGCGGCCGCTGGATTCGATCTCGACCATCCCACTCACGTCACGCTCGCCGAACACCGGAAACACGCTGCACAGCCGATCCCCGGTATCGGCCACGCTGGACGGGGAAAAGTGGGCGACGTCCTTCAGCAGCACGCACTCGTGCCAGTGGGGCATCTCGGTTACCCTCGGGAGCGCGGCCGGGTCACCCACCGCCGGACCTTCCTGACTGCCGCCGGCCACCAGGCTCACGCGGCGTTGCACCTTACGATCATCGCCGTCGCCGAGCAGTCGATACACTGTGACGCGGGCGGGCTCGAGGTGGTCGAACAACAACTTCGCAACCGCAGCATTGAGTTCGTCGCGATCGCGATGCGATGTGGTCCGCGCCACGGCGTCGATGAGGTCGGATTTCAAGGCGGTCTGGTTCTAGAGTTTTCCGCCGAACATGCTATCGAACGGTCCGGGCGCCGATGCGTAGAAATACAATACTTCCAATGTGGACTGCGCCCGGGCCGTGCTCCCAGGCTCAGTCTTACGTCTTCGCGAAGCAAAAAGGGGGCGTAAAGGTGCCAATTCGCAGCTACGGCAGCTAAAGCTGTGAAGTCGTGACCCTAAGTTACCTAGAGCAGGCGGCGCCGTTCCCGAATCGGCAGAACCAGATAGCCCATTTGCGGGCGTTGCCGTCGACACTGGATCAGGTCAGCGGGACGTCAAGTTCAACAAGCGGGCGTCACGAGAGCGCAGAGTTGCGTTGAATTTCGGATCCGCTCATCGTGAGCGCTTATTGGAGAAGGAGATCATCATGCCTGACGTCACTGGGGCATTAGGGACAGTCGTTCTCGTCCACGGCGGCTTCGTGGACGCCTCCGGCTGGGAGGACGTCTACAAGATCCTGAAGAAGGACGGCTACAACGTGAGCGTCGTCCAGAACCCGACCTCATCGCTGGCCGACGACGTGGCCGCAACAAAGCGCGCCCTCGCAGGGCAGAAAGCGCCCGTCATTCTGGTCGGTCACTCGTATGGCGGGGTGGTTGTCACCGAGGCCGGCAACGACCCCAGGGTCGCCGGGCTTGTCTATATCGCGGCTTTTGCTCCGGACAAAGGAGAGTCTGTGGCCGCGCTCATCAAGGATCCGCAACCCGGCGCACCCGTCCCGCCGATACTTCCCCCGCAGGACGGCTATCTTTTTCTCGATCGGACAAAGTTCGCCGCTTCTTTCGCAGGCGACGTGGCCAAAGAAAAGGCCGAGTTCATGGCCGACTCGCAGCTTCCCTGGGGCGTGGAAGCCCTCAACGGGACCATCAGCGAACCAGCGTGGAAGACCAAGCCGAGCTGGTACCTGGTCGCAACCGAGGACAAGATGATTCCGCCCGCGGCCCAGAAGTTCATGTCAAAGCGCGCGGGCTCGACGGTTGTCGAAGTCGGAGGCAGTCACGCGGTTTACGTGTCGAAGCCAGAAGCGGTGGCCGCACTTATAGAAAAGGCCGCGAAGGGTGTGAAATTGGCAGCGAATTAATCTGGCGAAAGGGCGCCGTCGGCAAACTTCTGAGTGAGGCCATGCCGGCGGCGTCCGAGCATTGAGTTCAAATTTGCGGAGTTGCGCGCGAACGTGTCGGCACTCGCCCGGATCGCTACTCTGCTCAAGCTGCCGGTCATTACGACGGCATCTGTTGCGGAAGGTCTGGGCTTTGGACCCGGAACATGACCTCGGAATTTGATCGCCTCGTCAAGCGTGTTCGCGCTTGCACGATGTGCCGCGATGCGCCGCGCTATGGAGTCCGCCTGCCGCACGATCCCCGGCCGGTGATCCAGGCGGCGCCTGATGCGCGCATCTGCATCGTCAGCCAGGCGCCGGGCGCGCGGGCTCACGCGTCGGGCAGGCCGTACACTGACCCATCCGGTGTGCGCCTTCGCCGCTGGCTCGGGTTCGACGAGCAGATCTTCTACGATGCGCGAGCGATCGCCATCGTTCCCATGGGATTTTGCTTTCCCGGAAACGATGCCCAAGGCGGCGACCTTCCGCCCCGGCGGGAATGCGCGGAAACCTGGCACGCGCTTGTTCTGAAACAACTGCCCAATATCGAGTTGATGCTCTTGATCGGGCACTATGCCCAGAAATGGCACCTCGACCGTAGCCTTACGGCGGGCGGCGTCACCGGCACCTTGCAGCGGTGGCGAGAGATTTATGACGCAAGCAGCCGGCGGCGGACGATGCCGCTGCCGCATCCCTCGTGGCGAAACTCTGGCTGGATCAAGCGTAACCCGTGGTTCGAGACGGAATTGCTGCCGATCCTTCGCACCGACATCGCGGCATTGCGGCGGTCATGCGGCTGGGGCCACATTCCTGACGCAAGCGAACCGAAAGGCTCATAGAGAAACGCGCTGGCCGCGGCTGCGCCTGAGAAGACCAGGTCCAGCTGAACCCGGCGCGACGCCGATCCAAAAGCGGCACAATTCGAGCCGTACGTAGCGCCGGCGCAATGAGCGCCGGCTGCTCTGAATCGGAAGCTCGATGATGCCGTGTTGTCCAAACCTGATGCGCTTGCCGTCAGGCCCGCGCGCGTCGCGAACGCGCGGCCACCGGGCCATGCGCGCGTCAACCGCGCTGCTCTCGTTGTTCTTGCTCGCATCCTCCGGCGCGGCTGCGCCGGCCCGGTCGCGGGCAACGACGGGCCGGTTGCCGGAAACGACGCCGGCGAAAGCACTTACCGCGAGGGAGTGCTGTCCACTGGCAAGCCCCTTCGCGGCGAACGCCCGTCTGCGCCCGCTGTACAGGGGGCGGCCGCGGCCTGCACGAATTGCCATCGCCGCAGCGGGCTTGGCGAGCTCGAGGGTCGGGCCTTGGTTCCGCCGATCACGGCCAAGTACCTGTACCGGCCACGCAGCCAGAATCGGCCCAATGTTCTGGAAAACCGGGCGCTGACGATGACCGAGCCCGGAGCCCGAGTCGAGCTGCTGCGGCAGGCTGACCGCGGCGGCGCCTACACCGACGCCACGCTGGCGCGGGCGATTCGCGAGGGGCTCGGGCCGGATGGACGGGCGCTCGACTTCCTGATGCCGCGCTTTCGGATTAATG
>VBCK01000146.1 GCA_005882215.1 Betaproteobacteria bacterium
GGCGACGATGGCCACCACCAGCAGCAGCTCGACCAGCGTGAACGCGGCCATCCGCGAATCGAAGGACTTCGAGGGCACTCCCCGCATCTTAAGAATCCGTGAAAAGCGGCCGGCAAAAGAGTTAGCGCCGGCCTTCCATAGAGTCGGCGCCTACCCGGCCGACTTGAGTCGGCCGAGGCCGACAGGAGCACAATGGGTGCGGCGATGGATACGTCGACTCCCACCGGCTCGGGCCGGACGGCGCCGGACCGGTTCCTGGCCGTAACCCACGAGGTCATCAACCAGCCGATCGAGCTGGCCGACTACAACCTGTACGCGGCCGATCGCGCACTGCGCGAAGCGGTGGCGCGCGAAGGCGCGGGCGCCTTCGAGTCCGATCTGGTCGAATTCGGCCGGCGGGTCGGCACGGCCGAGTATCTGGAGCTCGGGCAGCTGGCCAATCGCTACCCGCCGGAGTTCGAGCCGAACGACCGCTTTGGGCATCGGACCGACCTGGTCCGCTTCCACCCCGCCTATCACGCGTTGATGCGGACGGCGATCACCGAGGGACTGCACGCCTCGCCCTGGACCGAGCCGGGTCCCGGCGCTCACGTTGCGCGCGCGGCCCGCTATTACCTGCAAGCGCAAGTCGAGGCCGGGCACGGCTGCCCGATCACGATGACGTTTGCCGCGATACCGAGCCTGAGGCTGCAACCGGACCTGGCGGTGCTGTGGGAGGCAAAGATCACGTCGCGCGTGTACGACCCGTCCAACCGGCCGGGGCACGAGAAGTCCGGCGTGACGGTCGGGATGGCGATGACCGAGAAGCAGGGCGGCTCCGACGTACGCGCCAACACGACACGCGCTTATCCGGTGTCCTCGCCGGGGCCCGGGCAGCCCTACGAGCTGGTCGGCCACAAGTTCTTCGTGTCGGCGCCGATGTGCGACCTGTTTCTGGTGCTGGCCCAGGCGCCCGGGGGCCTGACCTGCTTCCTGCTGCCGCGCTGGAGGCCGGACGGCAGCAAGAACCCGATGCAGCTGCAACGGCTGAAACGGAAGATGGGCAACGTCTCGAACGCGTCGGCCGAGACCGAGTTGCGCGGCGCGCTTGCCTGGATGGTCGGCGAAGAAGGGCGCGGCGTACGCACGATCATCGAGATGGTGGCGATGACGCGCTTTGACTGCATGATCGGATCGAGCGCGGGCATGCGGATGGCTGCATCGCAGGCGCTGCACCACTGCAGCCAGCGCAGCGCGTTCGGGCATCTGCTGGTCGATCAGCCGCTGATGCAGAACGTGCTGGCCGACCTGGCGCTCGAATCCGAGGCGGCGCTGGCGCTGACGATGCGCATCGCGCGCGCGCTGGACCGCCGTGTGGACGAGCACGAGGATTGTCTGGCCCGCCTGTGCACGGCGGTCGGGAAATACTGGATCTGCAAGCGTGTGGCGTCGCATGCGGTGGAGGCGATGGAGTGCATCGGCGGCAGCGGGGTGATGGAGGACTCGCCGATGCCGCGCCTTTTCCGCGAATCGCCGGTCAACGCGATCTGGGAGGGCAGCGGCAACGTCCAGTGCCTGGACGCCTTGCGGGCGATCCGCAAGACACCGGCCGTGGTGCAGGCCTACTTCGACGAAGTGGCGCGGTCACGCGGCGGTCACGCGTCGCTCGACCGCCATATCGGCGAACTGAGGGGCGAACTGCGCGATGGCGCGGACATCGAATATCGGGCGCGCGATCTGGTCGACCGGATGGCGGCGATCCTGCAGGCGGCGCTGCTGGTGCAGCACGCGCCAGGCTGGGTGGCCGACGCGTTCTGCCGGTCCCGGCTCGACGGCGTCGGGCACCACCAGTTCGGCGCGCTGCCGGCGGGCGTCGAGTTCGGCCGGATTATCGAGCGGGCGATGCCTCGCGAAGCTTGACGACTCGGCATCCGGATGGGACTGGCCCCGTTCAGTACCGCCGCGCTCAAGGACACGCTGATCGAGAAAGACTTGGGAATAGACGGTGTGACCGAATCGGTGCTGTACGTCGTAGGAGTTGGCCTGGCTGCCGGCTAGCCCCCGCTGCCCCCGGCTTCGAACAGGTCCTGATACGCCGCATACGTCGACAGCACCATCAGCGGCGCCAGCACCAGCCAACCCAGCCCGAGGGGAATCGAGGCGATGATCGCGAACGCGATCCACAGCAGTCCGTAGACCGCCAGCGCGCCCAGGTTGGCCCAGCAGGCCAACAGGCTTGCCTTCAACGCCTCCACCGGGGGCTGCCGCCGCAAAACGATCAGCGCCGGCGCAAACCAGGCCGCCAGCGCGATCGGCAGCAGCAGGATCAGCGAGACCAGAGCCACCAGCAGCGTCGTGGCGCCGAGGCCCGCCAGCAGCGCGAGATTGCCCGACAGGGCGCCGGACGCTGCGCCGGATAGGGCGCCGATGCCGGCCACGGTCGCCGCGCTCAGCACCAGCAGCGCTGCGACCATCAGCAGCGCGCCGCCGATCGCCAGCGGTCCGAGCGACTGACTGAAGCCCGCGAACAGGTCCCCGACGGCGGGCGCAGTGCCGGCCTCGGTCTTGCGCGCCGCCAGCATCAATCCCCCCGCGAACACGAACAAGGTGATATGCGCCGCAATCACACCCAGCAGCGAGAAAAGGTGCAGCAGCCCGTAGATCGCCATCGCGATAAAGCACATCGCGATCCACGTCACGGCCGCGCCGCGCTGGAACAGCAGCTGCCATGCGCTGCTCCACCACTCGACCCCGTGACCGGAATGCACCTGCCGGAAGGCAGGTATCTGCATCGGCAGCGACGGTTCTTGCATGGCCCACCTCCGATTCCCCGGTTCCGATTATTGCCCCAACAGCCTCGCCTCCGCCAGTTCGACCGCTTCGGCCGTGCCGCGCAGTACGACGACGTCGCCGCGCTCCAGCACCAGCGAATCGCTCGGATCGTCGCCCCGGATTCCGCGCCGCCGTATCGCCCTGACCTCCGCGCCGGTGGCGGCGAGGTCGAGCGATCCGAGACCCCTGCCGATCGCCGACGATCCGGCTTCGATCGCCACCGAATGCAGCCGGACGTGCTGGGCCTCGTCCTCGTCGACCGCGCGGTCCGGATCGTCGGCGCCGTGAAAGTAGCCGCGCAACAGCCGGTAGCGCGTATCGCGGGCGTCGCGCACCTGCTGCACGACCCGCGCCAGCGGAACTCCGAGCAGCACCAGCGCATGGGAGCCCAGCATCAGGCTGCCCTCGAACACCTCCGGCACGACCTCGGTAGCGCCGGCCTTCAACAGCCGCTCCAGGGCCGAATCGTCCTGCGTTCGGACGATGATCGGCAAATGCGGGTGCAACTCGTGCGCGAAGTGGATCACCCGCAACGCCGATTGGACGTTGTTGTAGCTGACCACCAGCGCTGCGGCGCGGGACACCCCGGCCGCGGCCAGTGTTTCGCGCCGTGCGGCGTCGCCGTAGACGACCGATGCGCCGGCAGCGGCGGCTTCGCGCACGCGGTCCGGGTCCAGATCCAGCGCCACGTAGGCGTAGCCTTCCTGCTCCAGCATCTGCGCCAGGTGCTGGCCGCTGCGCCCGAAGCCGCAGATCACCACGTGGCCCTGGTTGGCGATCGAGCGGGTCGCAATGCGGGTGAGCCGCAGCGCCTGCTGCATCCACTCGGAGCCGGTCACGCGCAGCGCGATCCACTGGCTGTACTGGACCAGCAGCGGTGTGGCCAGCATCGAGAGCACCATCGCCGCCAGCACGATTTGCATCAGCGCATTGGGAAGCAGGTGCAGCTGACCGGCCTGGTTCAGGATCACGAACGCGAACTCGCCGGCGGTGGCCAGGGGCACCGCCACCTTGATCGCGGTGCCGGCGCTCTCGCCGCGCCAGCGCGCCAGCAGCGCGACCAGCGCGAACTTCAGTCCGACCGGCACCGTCAAGGCAGCCAGCACCCAGCCGAAGTGGCCGATCACGACGCGCGGGTCGAGCAGCATGCCGATCGTGACGAAGAAAAGCCCGAGCAGAACGTCGCGAAACGGCTTGATGTCCTCCTCGACCTGGTGCCGGAATTCGGTCTCCGAGATCAGCATCCCGGCGACGAACGACCCCAGCGCCGGCGACAGACCGGCCTTCGACGTGAGCCAGGCCAGGCCGAGCGTGATCAGCAGCAGGTTCAGCATGAACAATTCGTTCGAGCGCCGGCGCGCCACCATCGTGAGCCAGCGGCGCAGCAGCCACTGGCCGCCGGCCAGCAGCAGCGCCAGCAGCACGACCGCCTTCGCGCCGGCCCATGCCAGCTCGACCGCGAGGTCGCCTTGCCGGTTGGCCAGTGCGGGCAGGATCACCAGCAGCGGAACGACCGCCAGGTCCTGGAACAGCAGAACGCCCACCACCAGGCGGCCCTGGTCGGTGTCCAGCTCCAGGCGCTCGGCCAGCTGCTTCAGCACGATCGCGGTCGATGACATCGCCAGCGCCGCCCCCAGCGCGAACGCCCCGGCCGCCCCGACCCCGATGCGTTCGCCGAACAGCAGTCCGAGCCCGAGCGGCACGCTCAGCGTGATCAGAACCTGGGGCAAGCCGATCCCGACCACGATCGACCTCATGCTGCGCAGTCGCGGCAGCGAGAACTCGATCCCGATCGAGAACATCAGGAACACGACGCCGAACTCGGCCAGCTCGTACGTGCTGCTGCTGTCGGGCGCCAGCGCCAGCGCGTGCGGGCCGACGACGATGCCGACCAGCAGGTAGCCGAGCACCGGCGGCAGGTTCAGCACGCGCAGCGCGGTCACTGCGAGCACCGAGGCGGCCAGCAGCAGCAGAGTCAGCTCGAGGGCCGAAGGCATCGTTGGGGGCGAGCCGCAGCAAGTCCTGTGCCAGCGTCGAAGCGCCAGAGTATCATCGGCTGAAAGCCTGCCGCGGCCGCGATCCACGCAGGCCAGGGCGCCCACGGGAGGGGCGGCGGGCGGTTGGAGCTTTTGGATTCTGCGTTGAACCCTGTCGACCCGGTGCAGGCATTGGGTGCCACCCCTGACTCGCGATCCTCCGCGCTGGCGCTCGCGCGCGATGTGTTGATCACCGAATCGCAGGCGGTGTCGGCGCTGGCCGACCGCCTTGACGGGCGCTTCCTGCGCGCGGTGGAGCTGGTGCTGGGTTGTCGCGGTCGCGTAGTGGTCAGCGGGGTGGGTAAGAGCGGCCACATCGCTCACAAGATCGCCGCCACGCTGGCCTCGACCGGCACGCCCGCTCTGTTCGTCCACGCTGCCGAAGCGGCGCACGGCGACCTGGGCATGGTGACCGGGCGCGACGTGTTCATCGCGATGTCATATTCGGGCGAGACCGACGAGTTGCTGACGATCGTCCCGATTCTGAAACGGGGCGGCACGCCGCTGATCGTGCTGACCGGGCGCGACACCTCGTCGCTGGCCGGCTACGCGGACGTGTACCTGGATTGCCGGGTCGAGCGGGAAGCCTGCCCCTTGAACCTGTCGCCGACGTCCTCCACCACGGCGATGCTCGCGCTGGGCGACGCGCTGGCGATTGCCTGCCTGGATGCACGCGGCTTCGGGGCCGACGATTTCGCACGTTCGCACCCGGGAGGCGCGCTGGGACGGCGGCTGCTGACGCGCGTGTCCGACGTGATGCACACGGGCGAGGCGATCCCGGTCGTGTCCGCCGACGATACCGTGATGGACGCGCTGCGCGAGATTTCCAGCAAGCGGCTGGGAATGACCGCGGTGCGCAACCCGGACGGCACGCTGGCGGGCATCTTCACCGACGGCGATCTGCGCCGGCTGCTGGAGCGCGGCGGCGATGCGCGCGCAACCCGCGTGCGCGACGTGATGACCGCGACCCCGCTGACGATCGAGCCGCAGGCGCTGGCGGTCGAGGCCGCGCAGCTGCTCGACAGCGGGCGCAAGAACCAGCTGCTGGTGGTCGATGCCGAGCACCGGCTGGTCGGCGCGCTGCACATGCACGACCTGATGGCTGCGCGAGTCATCTGATGAAGCCTCGCAGGAAGAGCAGTGCTGCCTCCGCGCCGGCGCGCTCCGTCGGACGAGGCCCCGCCTCCGCGCTGACGCGCTCCGTCGGGCGGGCGGCGGAGGCCGGGCTGCGTGCGGCGCGCGTGCGACTGGTCGTGCTGGACGTGGACGGCGTGCTGACCGACGGGCGGCTGTATATGAGTGCCGGAGGCGAAGCCTTGAAGGTGTTCGATGTGCGCGACGGCCACGGCGTGCGGCTGCTGCGCGAAGCCGGTCTGGGCGTGGCGCTGCTGTCGTCACGCGCGTCAGCGATCGTCGAGCGGCGAGCCAGTGAGCTCGATATCGACACGGTGCTGCAGGGGGAGCGCGACAAGCTCGCCGCGCTGGAGCGGCTGCTGGCCGCGAGCGGCGTAGCGGCCGCCGAGTGCGCCTATATGGGCGACGACTGGCCTGATCTGCCGGTGATGGCCAGAGTCGGGTTTGCCGCCGCAGTCGGGGACGCCGCACCCGAAGTGCGGCGCGCGGCCCACTGGATCGCCCAGGCCGATGGCGGGCGCGGCGCGGTCCGCGCGCTGGCCGAGTACGTGCTGCGCTGCCGGCAGCGTCACCCTGGACAGCTCGGTGTTTGAGGTTCACCCCACAAATGCGTGACCGGATCGCCTCGGTGATCGCGATCGTGCTGCTGGCGCTGGTGGCCGCCATCAGCTACCGGTATTCGCGTTCGCTGCAAACCGGGACGCCTGCCGAGCTGGCGCGACCAAAGGTCGATGCCGACGCCGACGGGGTGACGCTGATCCAGTTCGACTCGGTGGGTCGAGCCAAGTACAAGCTGTTCGCGGACCGGATGACGCACTACGCGCAGACCGACGACGTCGATCTGGTGAAGCCGCGGCTGGTGAGCCTGCGGCCGGATCAACCACGGGTCGAGGCAGTGGCACAGCTGGCCCGGATGGAAAACGACGGCGAACGGATCCGGCTCTCGGGCGATGTCGTGCTGACGCGGGCCTCGCCCCCGGGGCGGCCCCCGTTGCGGGTCAGCACCGAGATGCTGCTCGCGCTGCCGGATCTGGATCGCTACTGGACCGACCGGCCGGTGCTGGTCGATCGCGGTCCGGATTCGATCCAGGCGCACGGCATGGAGCTGGACAATATCGCGCAGCGAGTCCAATTCCTGGCGGACGTGGTCGACACGATTACGCCGCAACCGAGGAAATGAACGACGCGAAGTCCGCCGGCTGGATCGCGCTGCTGGTTCTGGGCGCGTGCCTGATGCCGTGGCCGGCCGGCGCCGAGCGCGCGGACCGCAACCAGCCGACGCTGATCGTTGCCGATCACCAGACGGTCGACGACTTGAAGCAGCTGTCGGTGTTCACCGGCCACGTTGTGCTGACCAAGGGAACGATTCGCGTCACGGGCGAGCGGATGGAATACCGCGAGGACCCGGAGGGATACCAGTACGCGGTCGTCACTGCCGCGGCCGACTCACTGGCCACGTTTCACCAGCGGCGCGACCCGAACCGCCCCGGGGTCGAGGAGACGATCGACGGCGTGGCCGAGCGGATCGAGTACGACAACCGGGCCGACACGGTGAAGCTGTTTACGCGCGCGATCGTGCGGCGCTTCGAAAACGGCGTGATGCGGGACGAGTTCACCGGGGATCGGATCACCTACGACGCGCGCACTTCGCACTATGACCTGACCGGCTCGGGCGCCGGCCCGGGCAGCCGCGTCACCGCTCGGATCGCTCCCCGGATCAACGAGTCCACGCCCCCGCAGCAAGCGCCCAAAGGGACCGATCCGGGGCGCGGCGGCTCGCAATGAACGCCGCCACTCCGCTGCCGGTGGCCGAGGCCCCGGATGCTATCGATGCGTCGGCCGACGCCGGGGCGCTGCCGCGGGGCCTGGTGGTCGAGCGGCTCGCCAAGCGCTACGGCGGGCGATTGGTCGTAAAGGATGTTTCACTGTCGGTCGAGCCCGGGGCGGTGGTCGGGCTGCTCGGACCGAACGGCGCGGGCAAGACAACCTGCTTCTACATGGTGGTCGGCCTGGTGCCGCTCGATGATGGCTCGATCCGACTCGACGGCCGCTCGATCGCCCACCTGCCGATACATCGGCGCGCCCGGCTCGGCCTGTCCTACCTGCCGCAGGAAGCTTCGGTGTTCCGGCGCCTGACGGTCGAGCAGAACGTGCGCGCGGTGCTGGAGCTGCAACGCGACGATCAGGGCCGGCAGCTGCGTGAGGAGGCGATCGAGCAGCGGCTGGTTGAATTGTTGAAGGACCTGCAAATCGTGGAGATCCGCACCAATGCCGCGCTCAGCCTGTCCGGCGGGGAGCGGCGCCGCGTCGAGATTGCCCGCGCGCTGGCGGCGCGGCCCCGGTACGTGCTGCTCGACGAGCCGTTTGCCGGGGTCGATCCGATCGCCGTGATCGAGATCCAGCGGATCGTCCGCTTCCTGAAGCAGCGCGGGATCGGGGTGCTGATCACCGACCACAACGTACGCGAGACGCTCGGGATCTGCGACCACGCCTACATCATCAATGAGGGCCAGGTCCTGGCTGAAGGTCGGCCAGACGAAATCGTGGAAAACGAGTCGGTCCGGCGCGTTTATCTGGGCGAACACTTCCGGATGTAAGGCCGATGCTGACAGGCAAGATGCTTTTCGGTTCCAAGGCTCCCAGCCGTCGCAGGACATGGCGCTTTTCGAAGCTGAGCTTCACGGCATGAAAGCGTCGATTCAGCTGCGCCTTGCGCAGCACCTGGCCCTGACTCCCCAGCTTCAGCAGTCGATCCGGCTGCTGCAGCTGTCGACGCTGGAGTTGAACCAGGAGCTCGAGCAGGCCCTGATGGACAACCCGCTGCTCGAGCGCGACGACGATCCGCTGGCAGGGCACGCGCGGCTCGCGGCCGATGGAGCGATCCACGATTCCGGGGGTGGCGCGGATGCAGCGGGCGGTGCAGACGGCGTCGAGGCCGACTCCGGATCCGCGCCAGCCGATTCCATGGGCGCGCGGGCCGACGAATCCGAGTTTCCCACACCGACCCTGGACTGGGGCAATCCGCGCGAATCGCGCGACGACGATGAACCCGCCGCGCTCGCCTGGGCGGCGGCCGAGACGAGCTTGCACGATCACCTGCGTCAGCAACTGACCTCGACCCAGGCGTCACCGCGCGACCGGGTGCTGGTCTCCTTGCTGATCGAGGCGGTCGAGGAGGACGGCTATCTGCGCACCTCGCTGGAGGAAATCCAGGCGATCTGCCCGTCGTCGGAGGCCGTCGAGCTCGATGAGCTGTCGGCCGGGTTGTGCCTGTTGCAGAGCTTTGACCCGGTGGGAGTCGCCGCGCGCTGCCTCGAGGAATGCCTGACACTGCAGATCGACGCCCGGCGGCGCGCGATCGCTCCCGGGGCCGACGGCGCGAACCGCGAGTGCCTCGACCTCGCGAAGAAGGTGGTTAGTGAACACCTGCTTTTGTTTGCGAATCGGGATTTCGCGAAGCTGAAGAAGTTAACGGGGGCCAATGACGACCAGTTGCGGGCGGTACATCATCTGATCCATGGACTGAATCCCCGACCCGGGTTAGGCTTTGCCACAACAGCTCCGGATTATGTGGTGCCCGACATCCTGGTGCGGCGACAAAAGGGCCGCTGGACCGCACAGTTGAATCCGGACGTCATGCCTCGTCTTCGCGTGAACCAGGCCTACGCGACGATCTTCAAACGAGAGAAAGGGCAGCCGTCGCACCCGACCTGGTCTGCCCGGTTGCAGGAGGCGCGCTGGCTGATCCGTAATCTGCGCCAGCGCTTTCAAACGATTCAGCGGGTGTCGCAGGCGATTGTCGACCGCCAGAGCCATTTCTTTTCCCACGGTGCGATCGCGATGCGCCCCCTGGTGTTGCGCGAGATCGCTGACGCGGTCGGACTGCACGAATCGACGGTGTCGCGCGTGACGGCAAACAAGTACATGGCCACCCCGTTCGGCGTGTTCGAGCTGCGCTACTTCTTCGGCAGCCACGTGGCCACCGATGCCGGCGGGGCGGCCTCGAGCACCGCGATCCGGGCCCTGATCGGGCAGCTGATCGCGGCCGAAGATCCGAGTAAGCCGCTGTCGGATAGCCGGATCGCCGAGCTGCTGGGCGATCAGGGAATCGTGGTGGCGCGCCGCACCGTCGCCAAGTATCGCGAGCTGCTGCACATTCCGCCGCTGGCGTTGCGCAAGACGCTTTGAAGCAGTCCACATCATCGAAAGGGCGTTGCATGAACCTGATCATCCACGGTCACCACCTCGAAGTCACCCCGGCCCTGCGCAGCTATGTGCTGGACAAGCTCGCGCGAATTCGCCGGCACTTTGACAGCGTGATCGACGTCGACGTCGTGCTGTCCGTGGATAAGTTGCAACAGAAGGCTGAGATCACGCTGCGAGTGCGCGGGTCTGCACTGCATGCTGAATCGGTCGAACCCGACCTGTATGCGTCGATCGACGTGATGATGGACAAACTGGATCGCCAGGTGTTGCGTCACAAGGACCGCGTCAAGAACCATGCGCACACGGCGTTAAAGCACCAGTCGGCCAGCGGTCCTCAGTGACAGCCCCGTTCTGGCTGTTGCCGCATGGCAACGGGAAGTTCTCGATCCGGGCACCGCGCGTATACTGCGCCGCAAACCGGCCAGATTAGTCTGATAAATCTGCTCGGTGTAAGCGGTCACATAATTGCCTGGCTCGATTGGGCCGCATTAAAGGCAGATTGGGCCACACTAAAGGCAGTGAGAGGGGTAATTCCTGGACCCATGAGCGGTTCAGGTAGCCGGGTTGCGGGTTAGGCTTTGACAGTCGGTTGCAGTTCGGCCAATCGTTTAGGGGCGTGAGACGCCCATGAATCTGCTTGCGAGTCTTTTGCCGCTTTCCAACGTCGAGTTGGACATCGACGCGCGCGACAAGGGCGCGGCGCTGGAACGAGCGGCGCAGCTGTTCGAGAATAATCAGGGACTGAGCGGATCGCGCATCGTCGAGTGCCTGACGGCCCGCGAGCAGCTCGGCTCTACCGGACTCGGCAAGGGAGTGGCCATTCCGCACGGGCGCTTGCGCGGGTTGAAGCGGGCGGCCGCGGCGATCATCCGGGTGAAGGAGCCGATCGAGTTCGATTCACCCGACGGTCAGCCGGTTTGGCTGCTGGTCGTGCTGCTGGTTCCGGAGCACGCGACGCAGCAGCACCTGGAGATTCTTTCCGAGCTGGCCCAGATGCTGTCGGAGCCCTCGATGCGGGGGCAGCTGCAGACGATCGCGCAGCCGGCCGCGTTGCTCGCGACGGTCGCCGCTTGGGAGCCGATTCGCCCCGCGGCCTGACATGCTGACCTTCGAGTCGCTGTTCGAGGACAACGGCACGGCACTCGATTTGCGTTGGATCGGCGAGCCCACCGCCGGACAGCGAGTCCTGCCCGACGCCATCGGCAGCAGCGTGCAGGCGGCGGAACTGGTCGGGCATCTGAACCTGATCCATCCGAAGCGCATCCACGTGCTCGGGGGCGCCGAGGTCGATTACATCGGCCGCATCCCGGCGGGACGGCGCGAACAGGTGATGCGCGAGTTGATTCAGGGCGGGCCGCTCGGGCTGATCGTCGGCGAAGGCCGCTCGCTTCCAGAAGATCTGGTCGCCATCGCCAGCACAGCCGGGCTGCCGATGTTCGGCAGCTCGCGCGACGCGGCCGAGGTGATCGATGTACTGCGCATTTATCTGGCCAAGCAACTGGCCCGGCACTGCTCGATCCACGGCGTCTTCATGGATGTGTTCGGGATGGGCGTGCTGATCTCGGGCCAGTCCGGCCTGGGCAAGAGCGAGCTCGCGCTGGAGCTGATCAGCCGCGGGCACGGACTGGTCGCCGACGACGTGGTCGATTTCGCGCGCGTTGCGCCCGACACGATCGAAGGCCGCTGCCCGCCGCTGCTGGCCAACCTGCTCGAAGTGCGTGGCCTCGGCCTTCTGGACATCCGCGCGATCTTCGGCGAGACCGCGGTGCGGCGCAAGATGAAGTTGCGTCTGATCGTCGAACTGATGCGTCGCAGTGCCGCCGACAGCCTGGAGAGGCTTCCGCTGGCGGGCACGACGCAGGAGGTGCTGGGACTTCCGGTCCACAAGGTCGTGATTCCAGTGGCCGCCGGCCGCAACCTGGCCGTGCTGCTGGAGGCCGCGGTTCGCAACACGATCCTGAAACTGCGCGGAATCGACACGATGCAGGACTTCCAGCAGCGGCAGCGCGAAGCGATGGAAAACGGAGAAGAATCCTGAGCGCGTCGCCCGGTCGGTCGCATCTACCATGATCGGCAGAGCCGCCGTCTGCGGCGCGTGTTGCAATCGCCTTGCCGAATGGATAATTTGCCGATTGCCGGAACCAGGACAGGAGAAACCGATGCTCAAACGATGGTTGATCGCGGGGCTGCTGATCGCGCCGCTGTGCGTGTTTGCGGCCGAAGACAAGACCAGGACGCCCCGGCAGGAGAAAATGGCCTCGTGCAACAAGGAGGCCGGCGACAAGGCGCTCAAAGGCGACGAGCGCAAGAAGTTCATGTCCGAGTGTCTGTCGGCCGCCAAGAGCCAGGCCAGAACGAGCCAGCAGCAGAAAATGAAATCCTGCAACAAGGAAGCCGGTGACAAGGCGCTGAAAGGCGACGAGCGCAAGAAGTTCATGTCGCAGTGCCTGAAAGGCGAATCGAAGACCTGATCCGCCGGCCGGCAGCACAGGCGTAACCTCTGCTCTTGAGCAGGGGCCGGGCGATCGTGCTCCCGCTCTACGAAGGACGATCAGCCTCCCGTCTCCTTTAGGGAGAGGGCCGGGCGTCGCCCGGCGAAGCCGGGGACGAGCGTCCCCCGTTATTTTTTGTACCTGACTAGATGCGCTTGGTCCTCGTCTCCGGTATGTCGGGTTCCGGCAAGTCGGTCGCCATCCGGCTGCTCGAGGACATCGGTTACTACTGCATCGACAATCTGCCGTCGCAGTTCCTGACCGATGTGTGCGCCTACCTGTCGGCCAACGGCCACCCGGAAGTCGCGGTCTCGGTCGATGTCCGCTCCGAAGGGCCGATCGCGCAGCTGCCCGGCGTGCTGAGCGTGCTGCGTTCGTTCGGTTACGACGTTCGGATGTTGTTCCTCACGGCCTCGACCAACGCGCTGGTGCAGAGGTTCTCCGAGACGCGGCGGCGCCATCCCCTGTCGCGCCACCTGACGGTCGAAGGGCGCGAGCCGACCCTGGAGGAATCGATCGCACAGGAGCGCGAGCGCCTGGCGCCGATCGACTCGCTCGGGCATGTGATCGACACGAGCGATCTGCCCGCGAGCACGCTGCGGCAGTGGGTCAGGGCTTTCGTGGACGGCCCGCGCAGCGATCTGACGCTTGCGTTCGAGTCTTTCGCGTTCAAGAACGGGATCCCGGTGGCTGCCGATCTGGTGTTCGACGTGCGCAATCTGCCGAATCCGCATTACGATGCCCGGCTGCGGCCGCTGACAGGGCTCGACGCGCCGGTGGCGGCGATGCTCGAGAGCCTGCCGGAGGCGGGCGCGATGATCGACGACATCGCCGGCTTCATCACGCGCTGGCTGCCCAGTTACGTGCAGGATGCGCGCAACTACCTGACGGTTGCGATCGGATGCACCGGCGGGCGCCACCGCTCGCCATACGTCGTCGAGCAGCTGGCGCGCCGCTTCGGGGGCAAGGAGCGCGTGCTGGTGCGGCACCGTGTTCTGGATCGCTGACGCGCTGTGGCAGGAGGTTCGACCAATGGCTGCACAACTGAAAGTTGTCTCGAGCGCCTTTGAGCAGGGCGCGAGCATTCCGAAGCGTTTCACGTGCGAAGGCGAGGACGAGTCGCCGCCGCTCGCGTGGTCCGGCGTTGCAGCCGGCGCCCGCAGTCTGGCCTTGATCGTCGACGACCCGGATGCGCCCGATCCGGCCGCTCCGAAAATGACGTGGGTTCATTGGGTGCTGTACAACCTTCCGCCCGAGACGACGCACCTGGACGCGGCGGTGGCGCCGTCAGCCCTGCCGGCCGGCACCTTGGAGGGCAAGAATGACTGGAAGCGCACCGGCTACGGCGGACCGTGCCCGCCGATCGGCCGCCATCGCTATTTTCACAAGCTGTATGCGCTGGATGTCGAGCTGTCGGACTTGAAGCAGCCCAGCAAAGATCAACTGCTCAAGGCGATGCAGGGGCACGTGCTGGCGCAGGCGGAGCTGATGGGCACGTATCAGAAAGCGAAACCGCGCTGAAGTCCCCGCGCTCGTTCTCGACTGTTCGGCGATGAACTGTTCGAATGCGATGGTCAGCCACTCGGCGACGAGCGCCGATGAGCAAAAGCGCGTAAGGTTCGACGAACTCTAGGTTGGCAGCCATGCGATACTCATGCGTCCCGGTGTCGATATTGCTGGGAATTGCCCTTCTTTGCGGATCCCTTGCGGGCCCATTCGGCGCGTCAGGTGCCGAACAACCGACGAGCCGAGCGATGACCGACACCACGACGCACACCAGGACCGACTCCGGACTCGAATTCCAGGATCTCGTCGTCGGCACCGGTGCGCAAGCCAGTGCCGGACAGCAGGTCACCGTCCACTACACCGGATGGCTGCAGAATCCCGATGGGAGCGCCGGCAAGAAGTTCGATTCCAGCCTTGATCGCGGACAACCGTTCGACTTCCCCTTGGGGGGCGGCCGCGTGATTCGCGGTTGGGATGAGGGCGTCGCCGGAATGAAAGTCGGCGGCAAGCGCAGACTCATCATCCCCGCGGCGCTCGGCTACGGCGCGCGCGGGGCTGCAGGGGTCATTCCGCCCAATGCAACGCTGATTTTCGACGTCGAACTGCTCGGCGTGCGCTAGCGCCGGTCCTGGCCGGGAGTCGTCGCCCCAACTTCCCATCCTCTCGCCTTGGGCGGTCAGGCGCAAAGGAGTCGCCGCACTTCGCGCAACAGCACGCGATGCGGCGCGGGTAGCGCGGCCTGATCGATCCGGTCCAGCGCGACCCAGCGCCGTGGATCCGCGTCGCGCGCTCTCGAGGCCGGCCCGGCGGCCACCACCGGTTCGATCGCCAGCGTCAGATGGGTCAGCGCGTGCCGTCGCGGCGCCAGCGGCGCCCCTGCCACGGGGTCCAGACCGAGCGCGCGTGCACGCCGCAGCAGGGACGCTTTCGATCGGAACTCCGGCAGGCACATCAATCCGCCCCAGATTCCGTCCGCCTTGCGCCGTTGCAGCAGCACGGCCTGCCCGGCGAGTGCGATTAGCACGTGCGATGGACGCACCGGCCGCTCGCGGCGTGCGCGCGTTGCCGGCAGGGCCGCGGTGCGGCCCGTTTGCTGCGCCCGGCAACTGGCACTGACCGGACAGCGGCTGCAGGCCGGCTGCATCCGGGTGCAGACGGTGGCTCCCAGGTCCATGATCGCCTGCGTGTAGCGGGCCATGTCGCGGCCGCCGTGGCGCTCCACCACGGCACGCGCGCAGGCGTGCAGGTTGCGGGCGCGCGCGTAGTAACCCAGGCCCGCCCACGCGCCCATCACGTCCGCGATCGGGGCCCGCGCCAGCGAACACACGTCGGGGAAGCGCTCGATGAAGCGCCGGAAATACGGCAGCGCGGTGGCGACCTGGGTCTGCTGCAGCATGATTTCGCTGATCCAGACGCGGTACGGATCACGCTCGTCCAGCCAGGGCAGGTCACGCCGCCCGTGGCCGCGGTACCACCCGAGCAGCCGCCGGGCGAACCCGCCTTGCGCGGCAGCCGGGCTGCGAGCGCGTTCAGATCTCGGCACGCAGGAAGGAAGGCAGCCCCTGGCCGTTCGCGTCGGTGCGCGGCGACTCGGCCGCCGGCCGCGGCAGGCCCGACAACGGCGGGACAATCGGCTCCGAAATCTTCTTCAGCTCGTCCAGGTGCGCCTGCACATCCTGCAGCGCGTCCTCCAGCTGGCCGATCCGCCCATCGAGCGATTCCTGCGCATCGCGTATCCGCACCACCGCGTCGGTGCGCTTTTTCAGTTGCTGGCGCTGCTCGCGCACCTGCGTCTCGAGCGGGGGCAGCAGCGAACGGATCCAGGCCTCGGTGTCGCGTTCGGCCGCCGAGAAGATCGTGCGGGATTGGCCGACCACGGTCTCGAAGAAGCGTTCGATCAACGACCATTTGTCGCGCGTGAGCACCGCGATGGCTCCGAAGTGGCTTTCGTAGGCCGTTTCGACCCGGTCGATCTCGGCCAGGTACGTGTCCAGCGTGAAGGTCATCGGCGGCGGCATGCTCCAGCCGGTTTCCTCCGCGAAGCGGTGCTGCACGCCCAGCACCATCCGTTCGATCTCGGCCAGCGACGCGTTGGCGCGGCGGATCATCTCGCGCAGCCCCGCGAAATACTCCCTGACCACCGACATGAATTGCGGAGTCAGGCGCACCTTGCGCATCCGGTCGCGCGTGGCCAGCACGACGGCGCGCAAGGCCTGCATCCGAAGGTTGGAATACACCTGTTCGGCCAGGCGTGCCAGCACAGACCGCGTCGCCACGACCTTGCGCACGTTGCCCTCGAATTCGTGCTGCTCGCTTTGCGCGCGCAACAGGATCCGCTCCACCGCGCTCTGGTTCTTGCCCTGCAGCGCCCGCAGCTCGTACAGCTGTTCGACCAGGTTGCGCTCGCGCGCGCCGAGCGCCTGCCGCACTTCGTTGACCACGCGTGAGCTCACTGCCAGCGTCTGCTCGCGGATGATCTGCTGGCGCTGCGGCACCAGCAGATCGACCAGCGCCGCTTCCAGCGTCGGCAGGCGGCTGCGTTCGAGCAGCTGCGCATCGCCGGTCACTTTGGCGACCAGCCCCTTCTGCGCCGACACCGCGAATACCCGCTTGCGATCGATTTTCAGCGTCTCGCTGACGCTGATCACCTGGCGGCGCACCTCGGCCTCGATCTCGGTCTGCGCCTTCAGCGCGTCCCACAGGCCGTCGATCTTGTTCAGCACCGCGATGTGATTGGCCGCCTCCGGTGAATCGCCCATGATGTGGCGCCACACGTCCAGATCACTCTTGGTGACGCCGGTATCGGCCGCCAGCACGAACAGCACCGCGTGCGCGCTGGGTACCAGCGACAGCGTCAATTCGGGCTCGGTGCCGATTGCGTTCAATCCGGGCGTATCCAGGATCACCAGACCCTGCTTCAGCAGCGGATGGGGGAAATTGATCACCGCGTGACGCCAGCGCGATATTTCGACCAGGGCCTCCTCACCGTCCCTGATCACCCGGTCCGGGTCGTTCGGATCGAACAGACCGTACATGCGTGCCTCGTCGATGCCGACTCGCACGGTCTCGGCGACCAGGTGGAAGGCCTTGAACATGCCGTCCGGCGAGGCGGTGTCGACCGGAAACACGCGCCACTCGCCGGAGCTCTTCTTGAAGTCGGCCATCGTTCCGAGGCGCGCGCGCGTCTCGATCGGCAGGGCCCGGATGCAGGGGGGCAGCGACTCGTCGTACATCAATTCGGTCGGGCACATCGTGGTGCGCCCGGCCGAAGACGGAAGGATACGGCGGCCGTAATCGGCGAAGAAGATCGCGTTGATCAGCTCGGACTTGCCGCGCGAGAACTCGGCGATGAACGCGACCACCAGCCGGTCGCCGTTGAGTCGCTCCAGCGCCAGATCCAGACGGCGCGCCGCGTCTGCCTCCAGCAGCTGCGCGTCCTCGAGCCACCGGCGCAACTGCGCGACCGACACCGCCAAAGTATCGCGCCAAGCCCCGTACTGTTGGAAGCTGGTGGCGAGCTGCGACATGTACGAGTGCTCGACGTTCGACCGGCCTTCGGCCCGTAAGCTTAAGTCAATCCGCGCGGTCGGACCAGTGTCTCGACCGCAACGCCCCGACACGGCCTGCGGCCGCAGTGCTCAGCGCCGCTGGCAAAACGCGCACCAGTATGTGGCGCGCTGACCCTGTACGATCCTTCGAATTGGACGGCCGCACACCGGGCAGTCCGAGCCATCGCGGCCGTACACGCGTGCTTGCAGCGCATACTGCCCCGGCGCGCCATCGGCCGATGCGTAATCGCGCAGCGTCGATCCGCCCGCCTCGATGGCCTCGGCCAGCACCCGCCGTATCGCCGCGGCAAGCCGGGCGCAGCGCGTCGGGCCCAGGCGCCGCGCGGGAACGCGCGGATCGATGCCCGCGTCGAACAGACTCTCCGAGGCGTAGATGTTTCCGACCCCGACCACTGCGTCCCCGGCCAGCAGGACCTGCTTGATCGCGGCCGATCGCCCGCGTGTGGCCAGGTACAGGCGCGCGCCATCGAAGCCCGGATCGAGCGGCTCCACGCCCAGCGACGCCAGCAGCGGGTGCCGTTCGACATCGCCGTCGGCGGCGCGATGCCACAGCAGCGCGCCGAAGCGCCTGGGGTCGGTCAGGCGGGCCAGCGCCGTGTCGAAATCCAGGTCAACGTGGTCGTGCGGACCGCGTTCGGGCGCAGCGCCGTACGGGTAGAGGCGCCAGGACCCGGTCATCCCCAGGTGCGAGATCAGCACGCCGTGTTCGAAACGCCACAACAGGTACTTGCCGCGCCGATCGATCCGCTGCAGGCGCCGGCCGGCGAGCGTCGCGGCGAGCGCGCGCGGCACCGGCCAGCGCAGACGCCGTTCGTACACCCGAAGCGCCCGCACGGTCCGGCCTTCGAGCACGCCGGTCATGCTGCGCCGGGTCACCTCGACTTCGGGTAATTCGGGCATTTCAGGCCGCGGCTAAACTGTGGATCTGGCGAACTTATCGCGCCCTCGCAGGCGCTGCGACGATGTCGATGCATGCAAGGCCCCTCGGACCGGCTCTGAGATGGGCGACGGGGTTCATGTCGTGTGCGCTGATTGTAGGGTGTGCGTCCCCGGCGCATGGTCCCACCACGTCCGCGCAGCCTGCGCCGGCGACCGCTGCGGCGGGCGCAGCGCCGGCGGACGGCCGCTCGCTGCCCGAGGTGGAACTGACCGGCCCGCTGCTGTTCGAGATCGTGGCGGCCGAGGTCGCCGTGCAGCGGGGCGAGTCCAGCGCCGCTTTCGCGACCCTGATGAAAGCGGCCCGCGATACGCGCGATCCACGCCTCGCGCGGCGCGCGACCGAAGTCGCGCTGGGCGCGCGTGCCGCCGCGCAGGCCCTGGAGTCGGCGCAATTGTGGCGAGAGCTGGACGGCGGATCGTCCGAGGCCGAGCAGACCTACACGTCGCTGCTGGTCGCCAACGGTCGGTACGACGACGCCAAGCCGCTGCTGCAGAAGCAGCTTCGCGAAGAGGAAGATCCGCTGACCGCGCTGGAGCGGATCCAGCGGCTGCTGGCACGCGCACCCGACCAGGCGCGGGCGCTGGCGCTGCTGGTCGCGCTCACCGAGCCGTATCTGAACGACCGCAAGCGCGGTTTCAATGCGCACCTGATCCTGGCCCACGGGGCGCATGCGGCGGGCCAGGGCGCGCGGGCGACCGAGGAGGCACGCGCCGCGCTGGCGATGAGACCGGACTCGGAGCAGGCCGCGATCGCGGCAGCGCAATTCATGCTGGAAAGCAAGAACAAGGCCGACGCGGCCGGACGAGCCGACGCGATCGCGCTGTTGTCGGGCTTTCTGCAGCGCAATCCGAGCGCGGCCGATGCGCGCCTGGCGTACGCCCGGTTGCTGATCGGCGATGGGCGCAACGATGCGGCGCGCAACCAGTTCGAGGAGCTGTTGCGGCGCGATCCGCACAGTCCGGATCCGCTGTTCGCGCTGGGCGTGCTTTCGCTGCAGGCCGAGCTTCGCCCGCAGGCGCGCGGGTATTTCGAGCGCTACTTGAAGGCGATCGAGGATGGCGCCGATCGGGAGCCCGATCCGGCGTATCTGAACATGGAGCGGATCGCCGAGGACGAACAGAAATACGACGAGGCCTTCGACTGGCTGCACCGCGTGCACAGTCCCGAGCAGGTGCTGACCGCGCGAATCCGGGAGGCATTCCTGCTGGCCAAGGTCAATCGCCTCGAGGACGCTCTCAAAGTGCTGCGCGAGGCGCCGACCGAGTCCCCGGACGACCGCTCGCAGGTCGTGCTGTCGCAGGGACAGATCCTGCGCGATGCGCATCGCTACCAGGAGTCGTATGACCTGCTCGCGACGGCGCTGCAGGCTGCACCGGACGATCCGAACCTGTTGTACGAGACGGCGATGTCGGCCGAGCGGCTGGACCGACTGGACGTGATGGAGACGGATCTGCGCCACCTGGTGCAGCTGCGCCCGGATTTCGCGCACGCCTACAACGCGCTCGGCTACACGTTCGCCGATCGGAATATCCGACTGAAGGAAGCCTACGAGCTGATCGACAAGGCGATGCAACTGGCCCCGGACGACGGCTTCATCCTGGACTCGATGGGCTGGGTGCAGTACCGGATGGGCAACCTGGCTGCGGCACGCGACTACCTCGCCCGGGCCTATCGGCTCAAGCCCGAAGCCGACGTGGCCGCTCATCTGGGCGAGGTGATGTGGCTGCAGGGCGACCGCGAGGCCGCGCGCAACGTGTGGCGCGAGGCGGGCAAACGCGAGTCCGACAACGAGACCTTGAAGGAGACGCTGCAGCGGCTGGACGCCAAGCCGTGAGCGTGGGCCTGCCCTTTCTGGGCCGCCTCTGGCGGACCCGAGCGGGCTGGCTTGCCTGCGCAATGGGCGTGCTGGCAACCGAGTGTGCTTCGCTGCCGGCGGTCACCGGCGGGGTCAGCTATTCCGGGCGGTTTGCGCTGGCGGTCGACGGAGTCGACCGGCACGAGACGATGAGTGGGCGTTTCGCGCTGACGGTGGACCGGTCCGAAGTGACGCTGGACCTGAGCACGCCGCTCGGCACGACGGTCGCGCGCGTGCAGTCCGGAGCCGCCGGCGCGCGTCTGACCGTGCCCACCGCGGGCGGGCTGCGCACCGAGCAGGGCCCGGATCCGGATGCGCTCAGCTTGCAGGTTCTCGGTTGGACGCTGCCGGTATCGGGAATCGGCGACTGGATCGAAGGCCGGCCGGCGGCGGGGCGCCCCTATCGACTGGATCCCGGCCAGGACGGCAACGCGCTGCTGGAGCAGGACGGCTGGACAATCCGGTTTGAGCCGCGCGGATCCGACGGGCGTATCCGCCGGCTGGACATGAGCCGGCCGCTGCGCAGTGACGCGCCGGCCGTTTCACTGCGGGTCGTGCTCGATTCGGAAGCCGGGTCATGACCCGCTTGATGCTGGGTCTGCCCGCGCCGGCCAAACTGAACCTGTTCCTGCAGGTGATCGGGCGTCGGGCGGACGGATTTCACGAGCTGCGGACGGCTTTTGTTGCGATCGATCTGAGCGATACGCTGGACTTCGAGTTGCTCGAGGACGATCGGATCGAACGGCGCGGCGACCTGGTCGGCCCGGTCGAGCAGGACCTGGCGGCGCGCGCTGCGCGTGTGCTGCAGCAGGAAGCGCGATGCGACCTGGGTGTGCGGATCGACCTGGTGAAGCGAATCCCGAGCGGAGGCGGGCTGGGCGGCGGTTCCTCGGACGCGGCCACCACGCTGATCGCGCTGAACCGGCTGTGGCGGCTGAACTGGAGTCGCGAGCAGCTGGCTGCACTGGCGGTCCGCCTCGGGGCCGACGTTGCGTTTTTCCTGCAACCCGGGCCTGCGCTCGGAGAAGGCATCGGGGAGCGCCTTTCGCCGCTGGCCGTGCCGGTGCGCTGGTACGCGCTGATTCATCCACAAGTTCATGTTTCGACAGCGGAAATCTTCAAGTCGCCGGAATTGACAGTGCATCTCAAACAGACCAAAATCCAAAACTTTCCCAAGGACGGGCGTCGGGCCGACGAAACTGCGCCTGGGGGCGGAGGGGCGCGTTCGGGCAGCCCCGGCATAGGTGCTGGCAAAAGCGGCGGCAACGATCTGGAGCCGATCGTCAGGCGCCGGGTACCCGAAGTGGATGCTGCGCTACGCTATCTGGCGGGATTCGGTGAGGCACGAATGACCGGATCGGGCGCTTGCGTGTTCGCGGCGTTCGAAACCGAAGCACAGGCGCAGCGCGCAATCGCCGGCGCGCCGGCCCGATGGTTGTCGTGGGCCGTATCCGGATTGACCGAACATCCGCTGGCGTCGTGGTGAGCGTTCGCCGGCAGCGGCTTGCGGGGCGTGCAGCGATCAGTGGCAGGATCTGAATACACGGGGACGGACGGGTTTCGCGCTGGGGAGTCGCCAAGCTGGTTAAGGCAGCGGATTTTGATTCCGCCATTCGAGGGTTCGAATCCTTCCTCCCCAGCCATTCCGAACTTTGGCGGTGGCCGTTGGCAACTGAGAGCAACAAGGGTCGTTGATGGTCGCGTCGATGGTGTCGGACAACCTGATGGTGTTCTCGGGCAATGCGAACCCGAAGCTGGCGCACGCGGTCGTGCAGCACCTGAACATCCCGCTGGGCCGGGCGGAGGTGTCGCGCTTCTCCGACGGCGAGATCATGGTCGAGATCAACGAAAACGTCCGCGGCAAGGACGTGTTCGTGCTGCAGTCGACGTGCGCGCCGACCAACGACAACCTGATGGAGCTGGTGATCATGGTCGACGCGCTGAAGCGCGCCTCGGCCGGGCGCATCACCGCGGCGATTCCGTACTTCGGCTATGCACGGCAGGACCGGCGGCCACATTCGGCGCGGGTCGCGATCAGCGCCAAGGTGGTGGCCAACATCCTGCAGGTGGTCGGCGTGGACCGGCTGCTGGTGATGGACCTGCACGCGGACCAGATCCAGGGTTTTTTCGACGTCCCGGTCGACAACGTGTATGCGAGCCCGATCCTGCTGGGAGACCTTTGGAAACACAACTACCAGAAGCTGGTGGTCGTGTCGCCGGACATCGGCGGGGTCGTGCGGGCCCGGGCCCTGGCCAAGCGGATCGAGTCCGACCTGGCGATCATCGACAAGCGGCGCCCGCGGGCCAACGTGGCCGAGGTGATGAACATCATCGGGGAGGTCGAGGACCGCACCTGCGTGATCATGGACGACATGATCGACACCGCGAACACGCTGTGCCAGGCCGCCAAGGCGCTGAGCGAGCGGGGCGCGCGGCAGGTGTTTGCGTACTGCACGCACCCCGTGCTGTCGGGCAAGGCCGTGGAGCGGATCAACGAGTCGGTGCTGGACGAAGTCGTCGTGACCGACACGATTCCGCTGGATCCGGAAGCAGCCGCCTGCCGCAAGATACGGCAACTGTCATGCGCGGCGCTGCTGGGTGAAACGATTTCGCGCATCTCGCGCGGGGACTCGGTGAGCTCGCTGTTCGTCGAGTAAGGGCGCTGCCACTGCGGGCAGGAGACAAACGCTTTTCGAAGCCGAGGTTGTGATATGAAGGTTGTGGGAACGATACGTCAGGCGCAAGGCACGGGCGCGAGCCGCCGTTTGCGCCACCAGGGCAAGGTGCCCGGCATCCTGTATGGGGGCCGATCCGAAGCGGTCAACATCGAGCTGGACCACAACCCGCTGTTTCACTCGCTCAAGCGCGAGAAGTTCCACGCGTCCGTGCTGGAAATGGAGCTGGACGGCCGCTCCGAGAGGGTGCTGTTGCGCGATTTCCAGATGCATCCGTACCGGCCGCTGGTGCTGCACATCGATTTTCAGCGGGTCGCGGAGGATCAGAAGATCCACGTGCGGGTTCCTCTGCACTTCGTCGGCGGAGAAAACTCGCCGGCCGTGAAGGAAAGCGGCGCGATCATCGGCCACGTGCGCTCCGACCTGGATATTTCCTGCCTGCCACGAGATCTGCCCGAGTTCATCGAAGTCGATCTGTCGCACCTGACTGCACAGGACACCGTGCATGTGCGCGACCTGAAGCTGCCGGCGGGGGTGAGCGCCGCGCTGCGTGGAAAGGAAAATCCGGTGGTGGCCAGCGTGACGCTGCCGAGCGTGCAGGCCGAGGAGGAGGTTGCGCCGGTCGAAGAAGGCGCCGCCGCCGCTCCGGGTGCGGCCGCCGCTCCGGCTGCTGCCGCTGCAGCAACGCCGGCCAAGGGTGCACCCGCGGCCGCCTCCGCGGGCGCGCCGGGGCCCGCTACGGCGGCCAAGCCGGCCGCCGGCAAGGCTGGCGCGGAAAAGAAGAAGTAACGGTCTGCAGACGCGTCCGAGACCTTGGTCCCAGGCAGCCTGCCCCGACGACCGGGCGCGCCGCGCCGCGTGACTGACGATGGTCGACGAAACTGCCATCGCCCGGATCCGGATGATCGTCGGCTTGGGCAACGTCGGAGCCGGTTACGAGCGCACCCGGCACAACGCCGGATTCTGGCTGGTCGACCGGTTCGCATCCCGGGTCGGGGCGCGCCTGAAGCCCGAGCGCAAGTTTTCCGCCGACCTGGCGCGCACGACGATCGATCACCATGATCTGATCCTGCTGAAACCGGCGACCTTGATGAACCGGTCCGGTCAGGCCGTGGTGGCCGCCGCACTGTTTTACCGGATCCTGCCCGATCAGATCCTGATCGCGCACGATGAGCTCGATTTGCCGCCCGGCGAGGCCAGACTGAAGTTGGGCGGAGGCACTGCGGGCCACAATGGCTTGAAAGACGTCAAGGCCCGCCTGACCCATGCCGACTTCTGGCGGGCCCGGATCGGGATCGGTCATCCGCGGTCGCTTGGCCTGGAGCAGGATGTCGCCGATTTCGTGCTGCACGTGCCGCGTCGCGACGAGCAGGCCGCCATCGAAGAGGCGGTCGCCCGGGTCGACGCGGTGCTGGGCCTGATGGTCGAAGGCCAGTTCGAGCGCGCCATGATGCGGCTGCACAGCCGCCCGCCGCCGGCCGGGGCGGGCCAGCCCGCGGGCAGCCCCGAATGAGTACTCCGATCGATTCCGACCAGGCCGGCTCGGCTCCGGGCGCCGGCGAGCCGCCGGCCCCGGTCGTGCCGCCGCCCACCGCCGAAGCGCGGTCGCGGCCGCGCTTCGGCTTCGTGCGCGACCTGCTGCGCAATCTTGGCGCCGCAGCCGCGCTGGCCCTGCTTCGCAGGCGCGGCCTCGACGCGTGGCGTGCCGACGGAATTCAGCTGATCGGCTTGTTCCTGCTGAACCTGGCCGCGGGGCTGGCCTACGACATCTACGCCGCCTACCCGGGACCCGGGCGGTTCGACTGGGACGCGCTGCCGGGAGCGAGCTTCTGGGCGCTGCCGCTGCTGCTCAGTGCCTGGCTGATCGCGCATCTGGGGCGCCCAGCGGACGCCGGTCGACTCATGCTGCCGATGGCGGTGGCGGGGTTCGCGCTCGGCGCGCTCGAATCGTTTGCCAGCTCGGCGCTGGCGGTGCTGGCTGATTTTTTCACGCCGATCGATCGCTTCTATCAATGGCTGATCTGGGTGCCGGTGCTGTGGGTCGCGCTCGGGTGGGCTTTCGGCGCGCCCCGGCTGGCCGGGCTGCGCGGAGGGCGGGCGGTCGTGGCGGCCGTGCTGGCGGCGGCGTTGGTGGTGGCTCCGCAGTGGACGGCCGATGCCGGCGCCCGGCTCTGGGTGGCGGCCGCAGACGACCCGGGAAGCGACGCGAGCAGCCAGAACGGCGCCGCCGCCGAGCAGGTTCTGTACGCGCAGACGGATCTGCTGGAAGATGCGCTGGATCGGATCGCGCCCGGGCGGCCGGGCGTCACCGAGTTGTATTCGATCGCGTTCGCGGGCAGCGGATCGGAGGACGTCTTCCTGAACGAAGCGCAGGGCGTCAACGAGACCATGGCCGAGCTGTTCGACACCGGCGACCGCAGCATCGTTTTGGCCAACAGCCAGAAACATGCAGGCGAAACCCCGTTCGCCACCGTGACCGCGCTGCAGCGGGCACTGGCAACGATCGCGCAGCGGATGGACGAGGGCGAGGACATCCTGTTCCTGTTCCTGACCTCGCACGGCTCGCCGGATCACAGGCTGGACGTTTCGCTTGCGCCTTACCAGCTGGAGCCGCTGACACCGGTGCGGCTGCGAGCGCTGCTCGATGAGTCGGGCATCCGGTTTCGAGTGATCGTCGTTTCCGCCTGCTATTCGGGCGGCTTCGTCCGCACGCTGGCCAGCCCGGATACGCTGGTGATCACCGCCTCGGGAGCCGATCGCGCCTCGTTCGGATGCCGCGACGGCCGCCAGTGGACCGATTTCGGCCGTGCCTATTTCAAGGAGGCGCTGCCAGCGACCGGTTCCTTCGAGGGCGCGCTGCAACGCGCGCGCGAGCTGATCGCGCAGCGCGAAGCGGCCGCCAAGCTGACGCCTTCCGAGCCCCAGATCTTCGTCGGCGACGCGATCCGCGAGCGCTTGCAGAGTCTGCAGACGCAAAGACTGGGTTCTCACCTGCTGGTTCGCCGGGCACGCGATCGCGCGCTCGCCGGGCTCGAGTGAGCTCCGACGACCTGACCGCGCTGCGCCTGACGATCGAGCTGGCGTTCGTCACGACGGCGCTGCTTGTGCTGATCGGCACGCCGATTGCCTGGTGGCTCGCGCGCACGCGCTCACGGCTGCAGCCGGTGCTGGCCGCCGTGGTTGCGATGCCGCTCGTGCTGCCGCCGACGGTGCTGGGCTTTTACCTGCTGCTGCTGCTGGGGCCGAACGGGGCGGTCGGGCGGCTCACGGCTGCGCTCGGACTGGGAACGCTGGCGTTCAGTTTCGGGGGCCTGGTGCTCGCCTCGATCGTGTATTCGCTGCCGTTCGTGGTGCAGCCGCTGCAGGCCGCGTTCGCCCTGGTCGGCGAAGCCACGCTGGAGGCGGCGGCCAGTTTGCGCGCCGGACCGTTCGACCGGTTCGTTTCGATCGCCATTCCGCTGGCGCGCCCCGGCTTTGTGGCCGCGGTCGTGCTCGGATTCGCCCACGTGGTCGGCGAGTTCGGCATCGTGTTGATGATCGGCGGCGACATTCCGGGCGCGACCCGCGTTCTATCGGTGGCGATATACGACCGGGTCGAGGCGATGGATTACGCTGGCGCCGGCCGCCTGGCCTGGGGCCTGCTGATCTTCTCGTTCGCAGTCGTGCTGGCGATGCACTGGCTCGGCCCCACCGGCGCCGCCCTGCCAGGGCGAGCGTCCCGCCGATGAACACCGCGGCGCCGATCGAAGCGCGCTTTGCGCTGAGGTATCCCGGGTTCGATCTGGATGTCGACCTGCGGCTGCCCGCCGGCGGCGTCAGCGCGCTGTTCGGTCCGTCCGGCTCGGGCAAAACGAGTTGCCTGCGCTGCTTCGCCGGCCTGGAGAGCGGTTGCGAAGGGCGCATCGTCGTGGCCGGCGACACCTGGCAGGACAGCGCCGGCGGCCGCTTCGTGCCGCCGCACCGCCGTCGATTCGGTTTGGTGTTCCAGGATGCACGGCTGTTTCCGCACCTGACCGTGCGCGGCAATCTGCGCTACGCGATGGACCGGGCCGCCGGGCCCGAGGCGGTCGGCTTCGATGAGGTGGTGCGGCTGCTCGACATCGCCGATCTGCTGGAGCGTCAGCCGGATCGGCTGTCCGGTGGCGAGCGCCAGCGCTGCGCGATCGCCCGCGCGCTGCTGACGCGCCCCAGCCTGCTGCTGCTGGACGAGCCGCTGGCCTCTCTGGACGAAGCGCGCAAGGCCGAGTTGCTTCCGTACCTGGAGCGGCTGCGCGGCGCGCTGTCGATCCCGATGATCTACGTCAGCCACTCGATGCGCGAGGTCGCGCGCCTGGCCGATCACCTCGTCCTGTTGGAGCGCGGCCGCGTGCAGGCGAGCGGCCAGATCACCGAGGTGACCGCGCGTGCCGACCTCGATTTCGGCGACGATGAGCAAGCCGGCGTGGTGCTGCAGGCGCGCTGCGCGGCGCACGACGCCGAGTTCGCATTGACCCAGGTGCAATTCGAAGGCGGAGCGCTGTGGCTGCCGCGGGTCGACTGCGAGATCGGCCAGGTGCTGCGCATCCGGGTGCAGGCGAGCGACGTCAGCCTTGCGCTGGAGCCGCCGCGCGCGACCAGCATCCTGAACGTGCTGGCGGCCACCGTGCTGTCGCGACGCGACGACCAGCGCGGCACCAGCCTGGTTCAGCTCGATCTGGGAGGAACACGCCTGCTGGCCAGAGTGACACGGCGTTCGGCGACCCTGCTCGGGCTGCAGTTCGGCCGCACCGTGTTCGCCCAGATCAAGGGCGCGGCCGTGTTACGGTGATTCGATGATCCGGCCGGTGCGTGCGGCGTCGCGCCGCGCGACCAGCGATTCGCGCGCCAGCACTTCGAAGCGCCGGGCCGCGGCGACCCGGCCGTCCCTGGCATAGGCCTCATGGTTCCGTTCGACCTCGCCCAGGCGGTACACGTAATTCACCATCAAGCCGGCTGCGCGACGCATTCCGCTCGGCGACGTATCGCCGAGCCAGTTCAGCCGTTCGAGACGGGCGCCGTTGCCCAGATGGAAACGCGCCACCGGGTCGAGCGGGTCGCGGCCCTGCTTCGCGTACAGAAGGTAATGCGCGCACAGCCGGATCAGCTGGCGCTGAATCTCGGCCGCCGCAGCCGCGTCGTCGAGCCACCCGGGCGCGTCGATCCGCGCGAGCAGTTCACCGAGCGCCGGGCGCTCGACCGACTTTTCGACCAGCCACTGGCGAAAACCCGGGACCGGGGACAGCGTAGCGAAGGTCTTCAGCCGCGGAAATTCGCGACCCAGGTCCTCGGCGACCTGCTTGATCAGCAGGTTGCCGAATGACACGCCCCGCAGGCCTTCCTGGCAGTTGGTGATCGAGTAAAAGATCGCGCAGTCGGCCGATGCCGGATCGGCCACCTCCGAATTCAGCTCCAGCAGCGGCTGCACTCGCGTACTGACGCCGCGCGTGAGCGCCACCTCGATGAAGATCACCGGCTCGTCGGGCAGCACCGGGTGGAAAAACGCGTAGCAGCGCCGGTCGGCTTGCAACCTGCGCCGCAGGTCGGGCCAACCCTGGATCTCGTGCACCGCCTCGTACTTGATCAGCTTTTCCAGCACGATCGCAGAGGTGCGCCAGTCGATCCGTTGCAACACCAGGAAGCCGCGGTTGAACCACGAGTTGAACAGGTGCGCCAGGTCGGCATCGATGCCGACCCAATGCGGTCGCTCGACCAGCTGCTTGAGCACCCGGCGGCGCATCTCGAGCAGCACGGCCGTGCCGCCGGCCACCGTGTTCAGGCGCCGGAAAAGCTCCTGGCGGCGCGGCTCCACCGCACGCTGCAGCCGGATCAGGTTGGGTTGCGACGGGTCCTGGCGGTAGGCGTCCGCAACCCGTACCACATCTTGCGGATCGGGCGAGAATTCCTTGATCAGCAGGTCGAAGAAGACACCGAGCGCGAGATCCTCGAGGCCCTGGTACGCCGCCAGCGTCTCGCGCGCCAGCCGGGCGCCGGCGACGTCGCCGCGCTCCGACAGCAGCGCATGACACAGCCAGATCGCCCTGCGCGCATCCCGGACCGCGGCACGCGGCGGATCGCCCGGGCGCGCGCCCGTGATCGAACCGAGCAGGCGCCGCAGCAAGGATGGTTTGGTGGGAGTGTCCATCGGCGATCAGACAGCGCAACTGGCGTACTGGTTCCAATTCAGCTTCGAAATCAGTGTGCACGTCGTCGACCCGCAGCGCAAGGCCGTGTTCTACTGATTTCGAGACTCATTGCGCTTTACGAAAAGCGCTTCTCCAGATACACGGCCTCGGACTCGACCGTACCCTCGTGCCGGCGACGCAGCTCCCCTGTGGCCTCGAGTCCCTGGCTAGTCCAGAAGGATGGTAGCTTGTCAACCGATCTTGAGTGCGGCTCTTGAGTCGCGAGCCGGGCCATCTTGAGCGAGCCGTGGCCGCGTCCGGTTGGCGCCGCGTCGTTTCCGTCCGAGAGGCGGCGCCCCGCCACGTACAATGACCACTTTTCTCGGATCGGCGACGCGCAATGGCCTTGAAATGCGGCATCGTCGGCCTGCCCAACGTCGGCAAGTCGACCCTTTTCAATGCACTGACCAAAGCGGGCATCGCGGCCGAGAACTATCCGTTCTGCACGATCGAGCCCAACGTCGGCGTGGTCGAGGTGCCGGACCCCCGTCTGGCGAGCCTGTCCGCGATCGCCAAGCCGGAGCGCGTGGTGCCGGCCGCCGTCGAGTTCGTCGACATCGCGGGTCTGGTGGCGGGCGCCAGTAAGGGCGAAGGTCTGGGCAACCAGTTCCTGGCCAACATCCGGGAGTGCGACGCGATCGCCCACATCGTGCGCTGTTTCGAGCACCCCGACATCGTGCACGTGTCTGGCCGCATCGATCCGGTCAGCGACATCGAGGTGGTGAACACCGAACTGGCGCTGGCCGATCTGCAGACGGTCGAAAAGCAGCTCGGACGCTATTCGAAGGTGGCGCGCACCGGGGCGGCCGGCGAGGAAAAGAAAGAGGCCGTGCGGCTGGTGGCGGCACTGGAGAAGATCCAGCCGGTGCTGAATCAGGCCCGGCCGGCCCGGTCGGTCGCCCTGGCGCCCGAGGAGCGGGCAGTGCTGAAGCCGCTCTTTCTGCTGACGATGAAGCCGACGATGTACGTGGCCAACGTCGATGAGCATGGATTCGCCGGCAACCCGCTGCTGGACGCGGTCCGGGCGTTCGCTGTGCGCGAATCGGCGCCGGTGGTGCCGGTGTGCGCGAAGATCGAGGCCGAGATCGCCGATCTGCCCGACGAGGACAAGGCGATGTTCCTGCACGACATGGGGATGGAGGAGCCGGGGCTTGCCCGCGTGATCCGCGCCGGTTACGCGCTGCTGGGGCTACGGACGTATTTCACGGCCGGTCCGAAGGAAGTGCGCGCCTGGACGATCCCGGCCGGTGCCACGGCGCCGCAGGCGGCCGGCGTGATCCACACCGATTTCGAGCGCGGATTCATCCGCGCCGAGGTGATCCCGTTCGACGATTTCGTCGCGCACCGGGGCGAGACCGGCGCCAAGGAGGCGGGCCGGATGCGCCTGGAGGGCAAGGATTACGTGGTGCACGACGGCGACGTCGTGCATTTCCGGTTCAATATCTGAATCGCCCTAATCAGGCAATGTTGTACTTCTGCCCGATCGCGGGCGTCGCTGTCACGACTATTGAACAATCTCCGAAGCGAAGATATCAGTGGAGCATGATGTATGGAGGAAGGGCCGTAGGATCACCGATAATCGGGCGAACCGATGCGTGTGACACGGCGACGCTGAGCACGAGCGGGCGCAGCTCCGGCGGCGAATCGATCAGCTTCGTCACTCTGACGGCGGGGACCACGCGGTAATGACGCCGGTCGGGTGCGTACCTGAGCTCGCGCCAGCCCCGCTCCATTAACCATTCCCACAATTCATCCGTGACGCCCGCCTGGATCGTCATGCGAAGGTCTCCGCAGACGACATAGGCACCCCTCGCGGGCTTCGGGCCGCGACGCGGAACAGCGCGTTCAGTGCGGATACGCAACAGACCACGAATATGTGCGCGCAACGACAGATTCACGACGAATCCCTTTCGCGGATACACCCGACTCCCATTCGAAAGATGCCAGCCACCATGATCCAAGCGCGCATGGCGGGTTTCGCGTGAGAAGCTTCACCCCGCAGGCCGGAGTTTTCAATCGGGTGTTTCCCGCGGTGGATCGCCACGCAGATCCAGTGGGGCGCTCGGTAGCGGGCGAGGTGGGGGCAGATTCGCCGCGTCGCGTAGCGGAACGAACCGGTCCTGTGCGGCTGGCACAATGGGAGGGCCGCCAGGCTTCGGGCCACAGTTCGGATCGCTCGCGGGAAGCCGTCCCATGCTGAAGAAGATCCTTATCGGATTCGGCACACTGGTCTTAGTGTTGATCGCGGTGCTGGTGATCCTGCTGGCCACGGTCGACGTCGACCGCTATAAGCCCCGGATCGAGCAGGCCATTCACGACAAGCTGGATCGCACGCTGAAATTCGACGGCAGGCTGTCGCTGTCGGTATTTCCCACGATCGCGGTGGCGCTGCCGCACACCACCTTGAGCGAGCGCGGTACGGACGCGCCCTTCCTGAGCCTGGACCGGGCCCGCGTGTCGCTGGCGCTTGTGCCGCTGCTGTCAGGGCGGCTGGCGGCCGGTACGGCGTCCTTGTACGGACTGCGGGCAACGATCGAACGCCACGCCGACGGAACGAGCAATCTGGACGACCTGATCGGAGCTCCGCAGCCGAAACCGAAGGTCGAGCCGACCCCGTCCGAGTCCGCCGGCGCAAAGGCGCATCAGTTCGAACTGGGGGGAATCGACGTCGTCGACGCGCAGGTGACCTATCGGGACGAGCGCGCGCACAACACGGTAACCGTGTCCCGGCTGAACCTGAAAACCGGGCGGCTGGCGACGCGGGCCAGCACCCCCATCGATTTCTCGGCGTCTGTCGCCGCCACCGAGCCGCCGTCCAACGTCGAGCTGTCGGTGAAAGCGACGGCCGATATCGACCTGGTCGATCACGTATTTGCCGCCCGCGAGATCGAGGCCCGCGCGCGCGGCCGCTCGGGCGCGGATCAGTTCGACGTAGCGCTGACGGCGCCGAAAATCGCGCTCGATGCTGCGCGTGTGGCCGGCGGGCCGGTGAAGCTGGTTGCGACGGTCACCGGCGGCCATCAGGTGCACGCGGAGCTGGCGCTGCAGAACCTGGCCGGTACGGGCAACAAGTTCTCGATCGGAAAAATCGCCGGCGAAGTGGACCTCGACTTGCCCGCGCTGCCGCAGAAATCGCTGAAAGTGAACCTGGACGGCTCGATGACCGCCGATCTGCAGGCGCAGGACCTGGCGGCGCGGCTCGGGGCACATTTCGACGAAACGAACGCTTCGATGCGCACCGATGTACACGGCTTTTCGACGCCGCGGATCGGCTTCGATGTCGAACTGGACCGGCTGAACCTGGACCGCTACCTCCCGCCAGCCGCACCGGCAAGCGGCCCGAAGCCGGCATCGGCGCCGGCTCCGGCTTTGACACCGCCCGCGGATCCTAAGGTCGACCTGTCGGCGCTGAAGCCGTTGAACCTGGCGGGCGAAATGCGGATCGGCGCCTTGCAGCTGCATAACGTGAAGGCGGGCAAGATCAAAGTCGGCGTGCACGCGGCCGGTGGTCACCTGGAGATGGCGCCGCTGTCGGCCAGCCTGTACGAGGGCGCTCTGAACGGCACCGCCAGGGCGGACGCGGATGCCAACCGCGTCGCGGCGAACGCAACGCTGGACGGCATCTCGATCGGGCCGCTGCTGAAGGACCTGATGGGTAAGGACCTGGTCGAGGGGCATGGCGGCGTGAAACTGAATGTCACGGCGGCTGGCGCGACGGTCGGCGCGATGCGCCGATCCCTCGGCGGCGGTGCATCGCTCGCGTTGCGCGACGGCGCGGTGCACGGCATCAACATCGTCCAGAGGCTGCGCGATGTGAAGTCGGCGCTGTCGGGCGGCTCGACGCAGATCCAGGCGGCGAGCAGCGCTGACAAGACCGATTTTTCCGAGCTGACCGCCAGCTTCTCGATAAAGAACGGAGTGGCGACCAACAACGACCTGCAGGCCAAGTCCCCGCTGCTGCGGGTCAGCGGCGCCGGCATCATCGATATCGGCGCCGGCGCGCTCGATTACACGGTGCAGGCGTCCGTGGTCGGAACGCTGGCCGGACAAGGCGGCAGCGAGCTGGCGAACTTGAATGGCGTGACGATTCCGGTGCACCTGTCCGGCCCCTTCACGGCCCTGTCTTATCAGCTCGACTGGGGGTCGCTGGCCCGGCAGACCGCCAAGAGCAAGGCCGCCGAGAAGCTCAGGAACCTGCTTGGAGACAAGCTCAAGCAAGGCGGTCAGTCACCCGCGCCGAACCTGGGCGAAGCGCTGAAGAACCTGTTGGGAAAGTGATCGCGCGGCTGCACGTGCTGTTCGCGGTGCCGCTGGCCTTGGCCGCGGCGGCCGCCTGGCCGCAGCAGCCGGTCACGGTCGAGCTGCATCATCGCAGCGCCGAGTCGCTGATCACCGTGTTGCGGCCGCTGATCGGGCCGGCTACGCTGGCCGGCGCCGGCGCGCGGCTGCAAGTGCGCGCCTCGCCCTCCGACCTGCCGCGCGTGGTTCGACTGATCGAGCAGTCGGACCGGCCGCCACAACCCCTGCTGGTCACGCTGCGCGATGATCCGCCGCCCGCCTTCGCGCCGGGCGCTCCGGCGGGCGAGCCCGAACGGCCGGCCCAGGCTGGGTCGATCGCTCTGTCGACCGGGCACGCGTTGCCGGCCGATCCGCACGGCAATGGCCAGCTGCTGTCGACCCGACCCACCGAACGTCCGGCCGGGGTCGTCGAGGGAGACCCGCTGGTGATTTCGATGCCGACGTCGCAGTCCCTATGGGTCGGCGTGATCGGCAGGCGCGGCGGGCCGCGGACGGCAACTTCGGCCAGCACGGCCCTGAACCCGTCGGCAGATGCGGCCGGCCTGGTGCATTTCGACGCCGCCACCCGCGTGACGGCGCGCATCTGGCTGGCGGGCGAGACGGTCGCGATCGATCTGCGGCCGAGTGCTGCGGAGCGCATCGAGGGCGCTCCGGACTCGAACCCCGAGGCGGTCACCGTGTACGGGCGGCTCGGACAATGGATCGCGCTGCAGGATTCCGGAACCGGGCCGGATTCGGCCTATTCGGCGGAATCCGGCGCGCCCCGCGCGGGCCTGTGGGTCAAGGTCGAGGTTGCCCCGCAGCCCGGATCGGAGTGATGCCCGCGGCGCGGTCCTGCCCGCCTGTCAGGCCGACGGGGTGCCGCCGAGCTGCGAGACCTTGTTCTTCAGCCAGCGCTCGACCGACGGGAACACGAACTTGCTGACGTCGCCGCCGAGCATCGCGATTTCACGAACGATCGAGCCGGAGATGAACTGGTACTGGTCCGCGGGCGTCAGAAACATCGTCTCGACCTCGGGCAGCAGGTAGCGGTTCATTCCAGCCATCTGAAATTCGTATTCGAAATCGGACACGGCGCGCAGCCCCCGCAGTATCACCCGCGCGCTCTGCTCGCGCGCGAAGTCCTTCAGCAGACCGCGAAAGCCGATGACCTCGACGTTCGGGTAGTGACCCAGCACCTCGCGCGCGATTTCGATGCGCTCGTCCAGCGTGAACACCGGTCGCTTGGCCGAGCTGTCGGCGACCCCGACGATCAGTTTGGCGAACAGCCCGGCCGCACGGCGCACCAGGTCCTCGTGGCCGCGGGTCAGAGGATCGAACGTTCCGGGATATACGGCGATCACGATGGACATGCGATCGGCTCCGATTCCTGCGATAAAAGGAGGGTCACGCCATTATTTCAGGACTGTTGCATGACCAGCAAATGGAAATGAACGCGCCCGGCTCGTCCGGCCCGTGCTATCCGCAGACCGAGCGGCTGAAGGTCCGCGTCCGCCAGCGCCGCCTGAGCCTCGGCGTAGATCGCTCCGCCCGGCGCCAGCAGGCGGCAGGCCAAGGTCAACGCCGGTTGCAGCAGGGGTTCGCGGTACGGCGGGTCGATGAAAATCAGGTCGAACGAGCCCGGCGCCAGCTGCCTGGCCGCCTCGATCGCATCGCTGCGGATCACCTCGACCTCGCGCGCGCCCAGGCGGTCGCGCAGCGCGATCAGCCGCTCGACCAGCACCAGGTCGCGTTCGACCAGCACCACCCGATGCGCTCCACGCGAGGCCAGTTCGAAGCCGAGTGCGCCGCTGCCTGCGAACAGGTCGAGCCCCTGGACCGATTCCAGATCGCCGTAAAGGTGCGACAGCCAGTTGAACAGCGTCTCGCGCACCCGATCCGGGGTCGGGCGCAACTGTGCGCGATCCGCTACGGGGATCGGCGTGCGGCGATAACGGCCACCGATGATCCTGACCCGGTTTGGTGCGTCGGCCCGGCGGATCGCAGTCGACTTGATATTTGCCAGAGCTTCGCGCCCGTTGGTTCGATCGCGCTGGTTGATCCACTACACTGCCAGGCGCGGCCGCAGCCGGATGATTGCAGAAAATGAGCGAAGGGGATCGAAGCTGGCTGGCGCGCCTGAAGCAGGGGCTGGCCAAGACGCGAGCCGGCATCGTCGGGCTGTTTTCGGCTCCCTGCGTCGACGAAGCCCTGTTCGAGCAGCTCGAAGCGGCCCTGGTCAGCGCCGACACCGGCGTGCCGGCGGCCCAGCTGCTGCTGCAGCGGGTACGGGCACGCCTCGACGGGCGCGAGGCGCCGGCCGCGGAATCGGTCCGGACCGCGCTGCGCGAGGAGTTGACAGCGCTGTTGGCGCCGTGCGAACGCGCGCTGGAGCTGCCGCAGCAGCGGCCGTGCGTGCTGATGATTGCGGGCGTCAACGGCAGCGGCAAGACCACGACGATCGGCAAGCTCGCGCACTGGTTCGCCGCCAACGGCGACAAGGTACTGCTGGCGGCGGGCGACACGTTCCGCGCCGCGGCCCGCGAACAGTTGCAGATCTGGGGCGAGCGCAACGGCGTCGAGGTGATCTCTCAGGCGAGCGGCGATCCGGCAGCCGTGGTCTTCGATGCGGTTGCGGCGGCTCGCGCCCGCTCGGTCGACGTTCTGATCGCCGACACGGCCGGCCGGCTGCCGACCCAGATGCACCTGATGGAGGAGCTGAAGCGGATCAAGCGGGCCATCGCCAAGGGCCAGCCGGGCGCTCCCCACGAGGTGCTTCTGGTCGTCGATGGCACGAATGGGCAGAATGTGCTGGCGCAGGTGCGCGCGTTCGACCAGGCGATCGGGCTGACCGGGCTGATCGTCACCAAGCTGGACGGCACGGCCAAGGGCGGCGTGATGGCGGCTCTGGCGCGCGAGCCGCGCGAGCGGCCGCTGCCGATCCTGTTCGTGGGTGTCGGCGAACAGCCGCAGGACCTGCAACCGTTTTCGGCCCGGCAGTTCGCCGAGGCGCTGGTCGGAGCCTAGTGGCCCGTCACGCGTCACTGAGGCCACTGATCGCCCCCAGCATGCTGCTCGCCGCAGTCGACGTCGGATCCAACAGCTTCCGCCTCGAGATCGGGCGCGCCGATGGATCGCATATCGAGCGGCGCGGCTACTGGAAGGAGATCGTGAGACTCGCAGCCGGCCTGGACGAGAGCGGCCGCCTGTCCAGGAAAGCCATCGAGACGGCCTCCGAATGCCTGGCGCGCATCAACGAGCGACTGCGGGGCATGCCCGCCTCGCACGTGCGCGCGGTCGGGACGCAGACGCTGCGCCAGGCACTGAATGCGGACGAGTTTCTGCTCGAGGCGCAGCACGCGCTGGGCTTCCCGATCGAGATCATCTCGGGTCGCGAGGAGGCCCGCCTCGTGTTCGAGGGTTGCATGCACTCGCTCGCCCCGAGCCCGAAGCGGCGCCTGGTGGTCGATATCGGGGGCGCCTCGAGCGAGGTGATCGTCGGGCACAGCTTCGAGGCCAACAGGGCCGAATCGTTCAAGATCGGCTGCCTGAATGTCACGCTGAAATTCTTTCCGGACGGCGTGATCGACCGGGCGTCGCTGCGGCGCGCGCAGGTCGCGTGCCAGGCCGAGTTCGAAGAGGCCGAGTCGTTCTTCGGTCAGGGACGGTGGGACGAGGCGTATGGAACCAGCGGAACGATCGGCGCCGTATCGCTGGTGTTGCGCGATCAAGGCTGGACCGACGGGACCATCACGGCGTCCGGGCTGGGGCGATTGCGCCAGGCACTGATGGCTGCCGGCGACGTGCGGCGGGTCCGATTCGATGGCATCAAGCAGGAACGGGCCGCGGTGCTGGCCGGGGGGCTAGCGGTGCTGATGGCGATCTTCGAAACGTTCGGGCTGCACGAGCTGCGCACGGCCAAGGGCGGCCTGCGGCTCGGTGTTCTGTACGATCTGCTGGGACGGCGGGAAAGCCACGACATCCGCGACGCTACGGTGGACCGGTGGCAGCTGCGCTTCGGCGTGGACAGCGCGCAGTCCGAGCGCGTCGCTCAGACCGCACTGGGCCTGTTCCGGGCGGTCGCGCCGTCCGCCGACGAGGAGTCGCTCAAGCGCATCCTGATTGCCGCGCAGCTGCATGAGGTCGGCACGGCCGTGTCGCACGGCGACTACCACAAGCATTCGGCCTACCTGATCGAGCACGGCGATCTGCCGGGCTTTTCGACCTCCGACCAGAAGAACATCGCCGAACTGGTGCTCGGCCAGCGCGGCAATCTGAAGAAGGTGTCGGCCCTGCTCGAGGAACCCGAGAGGGCGGCGGCGCTGCTGGCGCTGAGGCTGGCCGTGATCCTGCACCACGCGCGCCGTGACGTGGTGTGCGAGCGGTGGACGTTGCGCTTCGCCCGCGCGATCGACTTCGCACTGGAACGGGCCTGGCTCGACCAGCACCCGCTAACGCGCCACCTGCTCGAAGAGGAGGCCGAGCAATGGCAAAGGGTCGGAGTGCGCTTTACGGTCCGCGAGCTGAGTTAAGCCCCCGGGGTTGCGCTGGGGCTCAGGCAGCCAGCCGAAACTGGCTGATGATCTGACTTAGATTCGCCGCCTGTTCCTTCATCGATTGCGCCGCGGCGGCGGCCTGCTCGGCCATCGCTGCATTTTGCTGGGTCGTCTGGTCCATCTGGGTCACCGTGGCGCCGATGCGCTCGATGCCGCCGCTTTGCGAGATGCCGGCGTCGGCCAGTTCCCCCATGATCCGGCTCACCTCCGTCACGCTGTGGACGATCTCGCCCATCGTCTCTCCAGCCGAGTCGACCAGGCGGGCACCGGCTCCGATCTTCTCGACCGAGTCGCTGATCAACGCCTTGATTTCCTTGGCGGCCATCGCGCTGCGCTGTGCCAGGCTGCGGACCTCGGCCGCCACCACGGCAAAGCCGCGGCCCTGTTCGCCGGCGCGCGCCGCCTCGACGGCGGCGTTCAGCGCCAGGATGTTGGTCTGGAAAGCGATACCGTCGATCACGCCGATGATGTCGACGATGCGGCCGGCGCTCTCGTTGATCTGGCTCATCATCCGGACCACCTCGGAAACGACGTTGCCCCCGCGCGTGGCCACCTCGGCTGCCGAGCTGACCAGCTGGTTGACCGAGCGTGCCTGCTCGGCGTTGCGCTTCACGGTCGAGGTGAGCTGTTCCATCGACCCCGATGCCTGCTGCAGCGACGCGGCCTGGGTTTCGGTGCGCGAGGATAAATTCGCGCTGGCGCTGACGATTTCACCGGCGGCGGAGTTGATCGCATCGGCCGCGGTGCGGATCCCGGTCACCGACTTGACCAGGCTCTTCTGCATCTGCCTCAGTTCGTGCAGCAGCCAGCCCAGCTCGTCGCGCGTTTCGGACTTTATCGGATTGTCGAGACGGCCCTGAGCGATCGCCATCGCGACGTCCACGGCCTTCTGAAACGGCTTCACGACGCTGGCCGCAACGAGCCAACCGGCCAGGCCGCTGACCAGCGCCGCCCCGGTGAGCACGCCGAGCATGGCCCAGACGGTGGCGCCCGTCCAGAGGCCGAATACGGCCGCGGCCGTAAACGAGGCCATCGTGGCCCCGATCGCGCTCCAGATGCGTATCGCGATCGGCCAGTCTCTAAAACGCATGCTGCTCTCCTTGCGAGTCCGGCGAGCACCAGACGCGCAGGCAACGTTAGCCGCTAAGCCGCCGGCCGCTGCATTGAAGAAACGGAGCGAATCGCGAGCAATTCCGGGGAATGAACCGCGCGCTGGAAGCCGGCCCGGCGCCCGGGGGCACCAGTCTTCGAAGCCCGGTTGGCGAAAAGAGTCAGGCCAGGTCCGGGTTGATCACGGCGCGCAGCACCGCCTGCTCGAGCCCGTCGCCGTCGCTGGAGCTGAGCCACCAGACCGCGGCTTTCTTCACCGGCCAGGGGCGCTCGGCGCCGGCCAGCAGCCGGCTGGCCGCGAGGCCCAGCGTAGGCTGGTGACCGACCGCCACCACCGGCGAGCGCGACCCGGGCCAGCCGACCGCGGCCAGCAGCTCTTGGGCGGTCGCCCCGGGCGCAATCTGCTCGAGCGTCTTGAACTTCCGGCGCGACATGTCCGCCAGCGCTCGCGCCGTCTGCTGAGCACGGGTGGCAGGGCTCGCCAGGATGCGGGCCGAATCCGGCAGCCGGCTGTGCAGCCATTCGGCCATTCGCCGTGCCTGTTTCTCGCCCTTGGCGCTCAGCTGTCGACCCAGGTCCGGCTCCCCCGGTTCGGCCTCGGCATGTCGCCACAGGATCAGTTCCATGGCTCAGGGCTCTTCGTCCGGGCGGGTGAGCAGCGCCAGCAGCTTGCGCTGGGCGCATTGACCGTGCGCGAGCTGACGCGGCGGCGCGTACTCGCCGGCCGGCAGCAGCGTCCAGGCCTCGGCCGTGTCCTCCAGGTACGGGCGCAGGCCCTCTTCGATCACGCGCCGCTTCAGCTTCGGATCCAGCACCGGGAACGCGACCTCGATACGCCGGAACAGGTTCCGCCCCATCCAGTCGGCGCTGGCCAGGTAGACCAGCTCGCTGCCGCCGGCGCCGTAGTAATAGATGCGGTGGTGCTCCAGAAAGCGACCGACTACCGACCGCACCTGGATGTTCTCGGAAAGTCCCTTGACGCCGGGGCGCAGCGAGCATGCGCCGCGCACGATCAGGTCGATCCGCACGCCCGCGCCCGAGGCCTCGTACAGCGCGTTGATGGTCGCCTCGTCCACCAGCGCGTTGACCTTGGCGATCACGCGGGCCGGCTTGCCGGCGCGGGCCAGGCGCGCTTCGTTCGCGATCGCGGCCAGATTGCGCTGGTGCAGCGTGAACGGTGCCAGCCACAAATGCCTGAGGCGTTCGACCCGCGTCAGGCTGGTCAGATGCATGAACACCTTTTCGACGTCGGTGCAGATTCCGGAATGCGCGGTCAGCAAACCGAAGTCCGTGTACAGCTTGGTCGTGGTCGGGTGGTAGTTGCCGGTGCCCAGATGGGCGTAGCGCACCAGCCGCTCCCGTCCGCGCGCCGATTCGCGGCGCAGCACCAGCAGCAGCTTGGCGTGCGTCTTCAGCCCCACCAGCCCATACACGATCTGCGCGCCGACCGCTTCCAGACGCTCGGCCACGTTGATGTTGGCCTCCTCGTCGAAGCGCGCCTTCAGCTCGACCACCACCGTGACCTCCTTGCCCAGCCGCGCCGCCTCCTCCAGCAGATCGACCAGGATCGAGCCGGTGCCGGTGCGGTACAGCGTCATCCGGATCGCGACCACCTTCGGGTCGGCCACCGCCTGGCGCAGGAAATCGACGACCGGTTCGAAGCTTTCGAACGGATGGTGCAGCAGGATGTCCCCCTGCCGTATCGCTTCGAACAGATCCGAGCCCTGAGCGAGCTGCCGGGGCCAGGCCGGCACCAGAGGCGGGAAGCGATGTTCGGGGCGATTCAAATGGTCGACCAGCTGGTTCAGCCGCACCAGGTTGACCGGCCCCGCCACCCGGTACACGGCATGCGGCGGCAGTTCGAACTGCTCGCGCAGCATCAGCTCCAGCGCCTCCGGGCAGGTTCGCAGTACCTCCAGCCGCACCGCGTTGCCGAAGTGCCGCTGGGTCAGCTCAACCTGCAGCGCGTGCCGCAGATCCGACACCTCCCGTTCGTCGACCCACAGCTCCGAGTCGCGCGTGACCCGGAACTGGGAGAAACCGGCCACGCCGCGGCGAGGAAACAGGTCCGCCAGGTGAGCACGGATCACCGACGAGAGCAATACGAAGGCCTGCCGGTTGGGGGTGAGTCGCGATGGCAAGGGAATCACGCGAGGCAGCGCGCGCGGCACCTTGACGATCGCGATCGTGCCCGGTCGGCCGAACGCGTCCTTGCCGTTGAGCTGGACGATGAAGTTCAGCGTCTTGTTCATCACCTGCGGAAACGGGTGCGCAGGATCCAGTCCGATCGGCGACAGCAGCGGGCGTACCTCGCCCTCGAAGTACTCTTTGACCCAGGCCCGCTGTGCCGGCGTGCGTTTGGAGTGGCTCAGCACGACGATGCGCTCGCGCGCCAGCGCCGGAATGATCTGCTCGTTATAGATCTGGTATTGCCGGTCCACCAGCCCGTGCGCCCGCTCTGCGATGTGCGCGAACGACTCCCACAGCGGCGATGCCTGATTGATGCCGCCGGTCTCCCGCATCTCGCCCATCAGTTCGGAAATGCGGATCTCGAAGAATTCGTCCAGGTTCGACGACACGATGCACACGTAGCGCAGGCGTTCGGCCAGCGGTACCGAGGTGCGCTGCGTCAGCGCCAGCACGCGTTCGTTGAACGCCAGGTGCGACAGTTCGCGATCCAGCAAGCGCGCGATCGGCGCAAGCTGCGCCTCGACCGCGCGCTCGGCCCCGTTTCTGTGGGTGCGACGGCTCGTCGCAAGGGAGTTGCTTTCTGTCCGTTCCATGAACTGCCCCGGATCGGCGGGACGTACAATCCGCGGCCTTGCCTGTCGCCGGCCGCACCGCTGGCGCATTGTAGGCGGCGAGGGTCGAACTGACGTGTCCGAGCCCGGTGAATCCCGAACGCTGCTGAAACTGGACCATGTCGAAGTCCGGCGCGGCACCTTCAGACTCGTTCTTTCGGACCTGAGCCTGAGCGTCGCCCGTGGCGAACTGGTGCTCGTGGTCGGCCCTTCTGGCGCCGGCAAGAGCACGCTGCTGCGGCTGATGGCGGCCATCGAGCTGCCCACCTCCGGGCGGATCACGATTGCCGGCCAGGACACGGCGCGATTGACGCGCCGCGCCCGCGCGCACCTGCGCCGACGGATCGGCATCGTGCCTCAGGAGCCGTTGCTGTTCGAGGACCGCAGCGTGCTCGACAACGTCAGTGCACCGGCCCTGATCGCCGGCGAGCGCAAGGCCGAGGCGATCGATCGGGCCCGGGTCGCGCTGCAGCGCGTCGGCCTGGACGCGGCCCGGTTTGGCGCGCTGCGTTGCGACCGGCTGGCCGCGGGCGAGCGCCGCCGGGTCGTGCTGGCGCGCGCGCTGGCCAATCGTCCGGCGCTGCTGCTGATCGACGAGCCGGGCGGCGTCGGCGCCGATCCGGGCACCGATGCCGCCGCGCTTTTCGAGACTCTGGAGCAGTTCTGCAGCGCGGGGGTCGCCGCCGTCGTGGCCACGCGGGCGCCGCAGGCCCTTCCATCCGAACCCGCGGCGCGCCGCATCACCCTGCTCGAAGGGCGACTGCAGTCATGAGCCTGCCCCGCGGCACTCTCAGGCTCCCCCCTCCCCGATGAGCGAATGCCCGACCGGAAATCGCTGGCGCCAGGCCCTTGGCGCGATCGGCCGTCGGCCGGTTGCCTGGGCGGTTGCGGCCGTGGTGGCCGGCCTGGCGCTCGGGGCCGTGCTGCTGGTTGCGATCGCGTGCTGGAGTCTGCGCCCGCTGGTCGAGCAGGGCCCGATCGCGCCTCAGGCCACGGTGATCGTGGCGGGCGGCGCCAACCCTGCGGAGGTCGATGCGCTGCGCAGCTCGCTGTCGTTGCTGCCGACCGTTGCCGCGACGAAGTTCGTGTCGCACGATGCGGCGCTCGCCCAGATTGCCTCGCGCACGCCGGCCGACCGGGATGCGATCGGCCAGCTGGCTGCCAATCCGTTGCCGGACGTCATCGTGCTGACGTTCAGGTCCAATAGCGCGCCCGATGCGATCGAGTCCACGGCCGGCGCCATCAGGAAAATGGCGCACGTGGACGCGGTCGAACTCGACCTGGGCTGGTATCGCAAGTTCTGGGCACTGGCGCGGGTCGGTGTGGCCGTCTCCCTGGCCGCGATCGCCGCGCTGGTCGTGCATGCGGCTGGCTGGCTGGCGGTCGCCGTGGCGGTGAGCGCGCCGATCGATGCCCGGCGCGCGCAGCTGCTGTGGTTGCTGGGGGCGGACGATCGCGGCGTGCGGCGCGCGCCGGTGGCCGCAGCCGCCTTGACCGCGGTGGCGGTGGCCGCCGTCGCGCTGGTCGCGGCGCGCGTCGGCTGGCTGTGGCTGGACCGCGAGCTCGGATCGGTCGGGCAGCTGTATGCGGCGGCGTTCAGGCTTCGGTGGCCTGCGCCGGCCTGGCTGGCCGCTTTTGTGGCCGCCATGTCGGTGGCGGGGACCGTGATCGGATCGATCCGCGCCCGGCTGCGGCTGCAGGCCATTCGGGCCGGGGCCGCCTCGTGCCCGTAGCGACTTTCTGGGCCGGGCCTGGGCCGTTTCAGTACCATACTCGGGCCCGTCATGATCCCCCTCATCCCTCAAAAGTAAGTATGTGTGTGCTCGCTATCATATTGCGGGGCTAACGGGTGCGGCCGCCCAGGCCGAATTGAACTGAAAGCGTCCCCAGGACTCTAACTAGCACTCTCAATCGTCGAGTGCTAGAGTTTGAGCCAAGGAGTAAGGGGAAAATCGTGACAGAGAACGCATTGGTTCCATCGGTGCGCGTCCAAGGCGGGGCTCTGGTTCTGCCCGGAAGCCTGGGCAACCTGGATGCGTACATCACGGCCGTCAATCGGATTCCGATGTTGTCGGCCGAAGAGGAGCGCGCACTGGCGCGCGGTTACCGCGAGCACGGCGACCTGAACTGCGCGGGGCAGCTTGTGCTGTCACACCTGCGCCTGGTGGTTGCCGTTGCCCGCTCTTATCTGGGCTACGGTCTGCCGCATGGGGATCTGATCCAGGAGGGCAACATCGGGCTGATGAAGGCGGTCAAGCGGTTCGATCCGGACCGCGGAGTGCGGCTGGTGTCGTTCGCGCTGCACTGGATCAAGGCCGAGATTCACGAATTCATCCTGCGCAACTGGCGGCTGGTCAAGCTGGCGACAACCAAGGCGCAGCGCAAGCTGTTCTTCAACCTGCGCAGCCTGAAGCAGCGCGCCGGGACGATGTCGCGCGAGGAGATCGAGGGCGTCGCGCGCGAGTTGAACGTGAAGCCGGAAGAAGTCGCCGAGATGGAAACCCGGATGAGCGGCGGCGATGTGGCGCTGGAAGGTCGGTCGGACGAGGCAGTCGAGGAATTTGCCCCGATCCAGTACCTGACCGACAGCAGCAGCGAGCCGACGGCGGTGATCGAGCGGCAGCGGTATGACCAGCTGCAACGGGAAGGCATTCAGGAGGCTCTGGCCGCCCTGGATCCGCGCAGCCGCCGGGTGATCGAGGCGCGCTGGCTGGATGAAGACTCGGATGGAAGTGTGGGCACGGCCACGTTACACGATTTGGCTAGGGAATTCGGCGTTTCTGCGGAACGAATCCGTCAGATCGAGGCCAAAGCATTACGAAAGATGCGCGGAGCTCTGGATGCTTATGCATGATGCCGGGCTTCGATGCGGGTTTGGGTTTCGAATCGTCCGCCTCTCCTCCTCCCCCTCTCCTCCGAAGAGGCGGATTGTTTGCCCCGCGTGTGCGGGGCATTTTTTTTGAGCTGCGGGCACTTCGTCGAGCTGCCGGACGCGCCGCCGATGTCGGCCAGCGCTCGCAGGGGGCTGGCGCGCCGGATCTGGCATAGCCGGGCGGCCGTGCCGGCGCCGTTGGAGCAGCAGGCCTCGCAACTGGCCGAGAAAACCCCCCAGACGCCTGGCCGCGTCCATCAACTGGGTCGCTTTGAAGACGAAACGGCCCGGCGGGCGCTCAGCGCTTGCCTGCCCGAGGATCTGGCGGCGTCGTTGCACTCGCCATTCGAGTGGTACGGCTGCCGCGGTGCCGGGTTTCACACGGATGCGCACTACGACGAGGTGCTGTTCGGGGCCTGGTGCATGGCGGGCCCGATGCGCGACTTCGTGCTCGCGGGCACGGAGCTGCGGCTCGCGTGCGCGGCCGGCGATCTGGTCGTGTTCGATCCGTTCCAGCCGCATGCAGTGCTGGATCCGGGCCAGCTGCGTTACGACCGAGAGCGCTACGTGGCGGCGGCGGCCACTGTCTTTCTCGGGTTCGAACTCGAGCTGGCCGCCGAAGTGCGAGAGCGGTTCGGGATCGGTCCGGCCAGGCCCGGGGCTCTCTCGATCGGCAGCGCCACGCCCGTGAACGCTGAAACCGGCCAAATCGTGCGCTAACCGCACGCTTTCTGCGCGGCTAACCCAGCAATCGCTTCAAATCGGCCGCGATCTGGTCGGGTTGTGCCCGGTCCGGCAGGTACAGCCGGATGCGGCCCTGCGGATCGAACACAAAGCTGCCTGAAGAGTGATCCAGCGTGTAGGAATCCGAAGTCGGGCCGGTTACCTTCTGGAAGAAAACCTTGAATTCCCGAGCAGCAGCCTCGATCTGTGGCTGCGTTCCGGTCAGGCCGACGAAGCTCGGATCGAACGCCGGGGCGTAGCGCGCCAGCAGCTGGGCAGTGTCGCGCTCGGGGTCGAGAGTGACGAACAACACCTGGACCCGGCCGGCGTCCGGTCCTAGCAGGCGGCGGGCCTGCGCGAGCTGTGTCAGCGTAGTCGGACACACATCGGGACAGTGCGTATAGCCGAAGAACAGCACCACTACCCTGCCCCGGTAGTCCGCCAGCATGCGCCGCGCGCCGCTGGCGTCGGTCAGCGCGAAGTCGCGCGCGTAATCGGCGCCGCTTATGTCGATATTATTGAACTCGGGCTTCGTGCAATATGCAAGGAGGAGGCATACTAGTAGCGTGAGTAGTAATGTGCAGGTACGCTGCCGTTGCGAGTCGTCGGCGACGGAGGGGCAAGCGCCCGAAGTGCGCGACAATATTTTGCGATCGGATGACTGCGACGCATCATCCGCGATATTGCGTACGGGCCGGTCAACCCGGCCGACGCCTGGCCGTTGAATGCGGCAAGGAAGCAAGCTGCGACGGATGAGCGCTCTGGGCCGTGAATCGCCTGCTTTTGCTGCGATAGCGTTGAATGGCGCGGCATAAGCTGAAAGCATCCCGCTTCGAGTGGGTCGGCCGTGCGAAACCGGCGGACGGGAAGCTGCAGATCGATCCATTGAACTTTCGTCCGGATTTGTGGACGCAGCAGTGTATGTCAGCTATTGCAAGTTGCGGCCTGTGCCGGCCGCACAGGAGGTATCGATGAGTGCGCCCTCCACTTTGTTCTCCGACTACCGGGAATCCTTTGTCCGTGGACAGGACGAGGAAATGGGGTTGGATGACTTTCTGAAGTACTGCAAGAACGACCGGATGGCGTATGCGTCCGCGCACGAGTGCGTGCTGGAGGCGATCGGCAAGCCGCGCCTCGTGAACACTGCCGAGGATCCGCGCCTTTCCCGCATTTTTCAGAACCGTTCGATCCAGCTGTGGGACACGTTTTCCGAGTTCCACGGGATGGAAGAGACGCTGATGTCGCTGTATGCGTACTTCCTGCATGCTGCCCAGGGCCTGGAGGAGCGCAAGCAGGTGCTGTACCTGCTCGGTCCGGTGGGCGGCGGCAAGTCGTCGCTGGCCGAGAAGATCAAGAAGCTGTGCGAGCAGTACGCGGTCTACTCGCTGAAGGATCCCGACAGCGGGCGCGTGTCGCCGTTGCTGGAAAATCCGCTGTGCCTGTTCGACCGGGAAAAGTACGGGCAGCTGATGGAGGACCGTTACGGTATCCCGCGGCGCGCGCTGACAGGGATTGCCAGTCCGTGGGCGCTGAAGCGGCTGCGCGAGTACAACGGCGACGTGTCCAAGTTCCGCGTGGTCCGCGTGATGCCGTCCGTGCTGAACCAGATCGGCATCGTGAAGACCGAGCCGGGCGACGAGAACACCCAGGACGTCTCCAGCCTGGTCGGCAAGATCGACCTGCGGATGCTGGAGCGGTTCGCGCAGGACGACCCGGACGCGTACAGCTACTCCGGTGCGCTGTGCCTGGGCTCGGCGCGCTGCGTCGAATTCGTCGAGATGTTCAAGGCGCCGCTGAAGGTGCTGAACCCGATCCTGACGGCGACCCAGGAGGGTAACTTCAAGGGCACCGAGGCGCTGCCGGCGATGCCGTTCAACGGCTTCATCATGGCGCACAGCAACGAGTCCGAGTGGCTGAAATTCCGCAACAACAAGGACAACGAAGCCTTCATCGACCGCGTGTACCTGGCCAAGGTGCCCTATTGCCTTCGCACCGACGAAGAAATCCGCATCTACGACAAGATGCTGCGCGCCTCCACGCTGGCCGAATCGCCCTGCGCGCCGCAGACGCTGCGCACGCTGGCCGAGTTCACCGTGCTGTCGCGGATGACGGTCCCCGAGAATTCCTCGGTGTATTCGAAGCTGCGCGCCTACAACGGCGAGAACCTGAAGGACGTGGATCCGCGCTCCAAGAGCGTGAAGGAATACCGGGACGACGCCGGCGCAGCCGAAGGCTTTTCCGGGCTGTCGACCCGCTGGGCCTTCAAGACGATCTCGGCCGCGTTCAACCGCGACCCCAGCGAAATCGCGGCCGACCCGGTCAATCTGCTGGTGGTGCTGGAGGAGCGGCTGTCCAAGGAGGACCTGCCGGACGAATACAAGCGCCGGCTGCGCTCGCACATCAAGGAGTGGATCATCCCGCGCTTTGCCGAGTTCCTGGAAAAGGAACTGCAGATGAGCTACCTGGACGCGTACTCCGAATACGGCCAGAACCTGTTCGACCGTTACGTCACGTATGCGGACAAATGGCTGCTCGATGACGACTGGCGCGATCCGGACACCGGGATGCAGTACTCGCGCGACGCCCTGAACATGGAGCTGGAGAAAATCGAGAAGCCGGCCGGCATCTCGAATCCGAAGGACTTCCGCAACGAGGTCGTCAACTTCGTGCTGCGCGCGCGGGCCCACGGCAAAAACCCGCAGTGGACCAGCTACGAGAAGCTGCGCTCGGTGATCGAAAAGCGGATGTTCAGCAAGACCGAGGACATCCTGCCGGTGATCTCGTTCGAGGCCAAAGGCTCGGACGAGCTGGACCAGCGCCACCGCTCGTTCGTCGACCGGATGGCGGCGCGCGGATACACGGAAAAGCAAGTGCGGCGCCTGGTCGACTGGTACCTGCACTTCAAGAAGAGCGCCCAGTCCTAGCGCCCCGACAGGCGCGTCAATGAGCGATCGCATCGGCACCCGCTTCATGCGCATCGTCGACCGCCGCATCGACCCGCAAGGACGCGGCGCCGTCAACCGCGAGCGCTTCATCCGCCGTTTCAAGGGCGAGATCAAGCGGGCGGCCGACGAGGAGTTCACCAAGCGCTCGATCACCGACGTCGGCCGCGGCGGCCGCGTCACAATCCCGGGCCGCGGGCTGGCCGAGCCGCATCTGACGCACGACCAGCAGACCGGCAACCGCGGGTTCGTGGTCCCCGGCAACCGGGAATTCATGCCCGGTGACAAGCTGCCACGGCCGGAAGACGCCGGCGCCGGCGAGGGCGACGGCGACGAGGCGGGCGAAGGCGAGGGCCGCGATTCGTTCGCGTTCGTGCTGTCGCGCGAGGAATTCCTGGCGCTTTTTTTCGACGACCTGGAGTTGCCGAACCTGGAGCGCACCCGATTCGGCGAGGTCACGATGGAGCGCGTGCACCGCGCCGGCTTCAGCCGCGACGGACTGCCGCTGAGCCTGCTGCCGGCGCTGACGATGCGCATGTCGATCGCACGCCGGATCGCGCTGCGCGGCTCGCTGAATGCACAGATCGAGGAGCTGGAACGGGAACGCGAAGAAGCGGGCGCCGATCGCCGCACCCAGATCGACGAGGAAATCGCGCGCCTGCAGCTGCGCCGCGACTCGCTTCCGTTCCTGGAGGATCTGGACCGCCGCTATCGTGCCCGCGTGGCCCGTCCCGCTCCAGCGGCCCGCGCCGTGATGCTGTGCCTGATGGACGTGTCCGGCTCGATGGATGAGCGCAAGAAGGATCTGGCCAAGCGCTTCTTCGTGCTGCTGTACTTGTTCCTGGAGCGCAAGTACGGGGGCGTCGACGTGGTGTTCATCCGGCATACCGAGCAAGCCGAGGAAGTCGACGAGCAGCGCTTCTTCAACGACCCGCAGACCGGCGGCACGCTGGTGCGGCCGGCGCTGGAGCTGACCAACCGCGTGATCGACAATCGATACGGGGGGCCGGACTGGAATGTGTACGTGGCACAGGCCTCGGACGGCGATTGCACCTCGGAGGACGGCCGCCTGAGCGCCGCCTTCGTGAAAGACGTGATGTTGCCGAAAGTGCGCTATTTCGCATACGTCGATATTCCGAGTTCGAGCGGATGGTTCAATCGCCCGTCCGATCTGTGGCAGAGCTACGATGCGATCGAGGATCCTGGCTTCGCGCGCCGCAGCGTTCGCGGCCGCAGCGACATCTGGCCGGTCTTCCGCGAACTGTTCACCCGCAAGCAGACGGCTTGACGTTTATGAGCGATACACCGGACGCGGCACCCGAGCAGGAACGCGAACGGCCGTGGCCCAAGCTGCTGAAGCGGCCCAGCGTGCCGATGCCGCGCCCTGGCGCGCAGCGCGCCTCTGATCCGATCGCGCGCGGCGGCGAATGGACGCTGAGCACGCTGGAGAAGTTCGACGTCGCGCTGGCACGCCACTCCCAGCGCCTGGGGCTGGATACGTTCCCGACCCAGTACGAGCTGATCACGGCCGACCAGATGATCGACCTGTGCTCGACCGTCGGCATGCCGGTGCACTACGCGCACTGGAGCTTCGGCAAGCAGCTGCTGTCACAGGAGCGCGGCTACCGCAAGGGACTGTCCGGGCTTGCATACGAGATCGTGATCAACACCGATCCGTCGCTCGCCTACCTGATGGAGACCAACACGCTGCCGCTGCAGGTGCTGGTGATGGCGCACGCCGGCTACGGGCACAACGCGTTCTTCAAGGCCAACTACCTGTTTCGCCAGTTCACGCAGCCCGATGCGATCCTGGACTACCTGAAATTCGCAAGAGGTTTCGTGCAGGAGTGCGAGGAGCGCTACGGGTGGCCGGAGGTCGAGAAGATCCTGGACAGCTGCCACGCGCTGTCGGCCTACGGCGTGGACCGCTACCGGCGGCCGAGCCGCCTGTCGCCGCGCCGGGAACGCGAGCGGCTGCGCGAGCGGCTGCGCTTTGCGGAGCAGCATTACAAGCCGGACTTCGCCCACCTGGATGCGCCGCCGCCGAGCCGCGAGGAAGCGGCGGCCATCGCGGCGGCCGTCTTCGAGCCGCAGGAAAACCTGCTGTACTTCATTGAGAAGAGCGCGCCCAAGCTCGCTCCCTGGCAGCGCGAGCTGGTTCGGATCGTGCGCAAGGTGGCCCAGTACTTCTACCCGCAGCGTCTGACCAAGGTGGCCAACGAAGGGGCTGCCACGTTCTGGCATTACACGCTGCTGCACGAGCTGTACGACGCGGGCGAGGTCGACGACGGCTTCATGCTGGAGTGGCTCGCCAACCACAGCGACGTGGTGGCGCAGCCGCCGTTCGATTCGCGCGGCTTTCGCGGCATCAACCCGTACTCGCTGGGTTTCGCGATCTACCGCGACATCCGGCGCATTTGCGAGCAGCCCACCGACGAGGACCGGCAATGGTTTCCCGAGCTGGCCGGAACGGCCTGGAACGAGGCGATCTTTTTCGCGATGGCCAACTTCAAGGACGACAGCCTGATGGAGCAGTACCTGTCGCCCAAGGTGATGCGCGAAATGCGCCTGTTCCTGCTGCACGACGGCGAGGATGACCGGCGGCACTATCACGTGGAGGCCATCCACAACGAGGACGGCTACCTGAAGCTGCGACAGGCGCTGGCCAGCCAGTACCGCCTGGAGTATCACACGCCGAGCATCGTGGTCGCGCGCGCTGGCGACGACACCGAGCGCGCCCTGCTGCTGCAGCACCGGGTGGAAGGCGGGCGGCTGCTTGAGACCGACAGCACCGAGGCGGTGATGAAGTTCGTCAAGGAATTGTGGAAGTTCGACGTCGTGCTGGAGGAAGTCGACGCTGAGGGCAATCGCCTGAAGATCCACCGGACCTGATTCCAGCTGATGCAGATCGCGTCCACGGCGGCCGAAGGCGAACGCGCGGTGCCGGCCGTTGCGCGGGTCGTCGGCTCCCGTCCCGTGCTGGACCGATGGGCGGTGGCGGCTACCGTGGCCGGCAACGCGCTGGAGTTCTACGATTTCCTGGTCTACTCGACCTTCGCCGTCTACATCGGCAAAGCTTTTTTCCCCACGCGCACCGAGTTCGCCGGCCTTTTGCTGTCGCTTGCCACCTTCGGGGTCGGTTTCTTCACGCGACCCCTGGGCGGGCTGCTGATCGGCGCCATGGGCGATCGGGCCGGCCGCCGGCCGGCCCTGATGTTGACGATCGGCCTGATGGCCGTCGGTACCCTCGGCGTGGCGGTGACGCCGTCGTATGCCGCCATCGGAATTGCCGCGCCCGTGATTCTCGTTGCCGCCCGGCTGGTCCAGGGCCTGGCGCTCGGCGGAGAGGTCGGGCCTTCGACCGCGGTGCTGCTCGAATGCTCGCCGCCGGGCCGGCGCGGCATTTACACGAGTTGGCAGTCGGCGAGCCAGGGGATTGCGATCCTGGCCGCCGGACTGGTCGGCGTCGTGCTGGGCGCGGTTCTGAGCCCGGAGCAACTCGCCGATTGGGGCTGGCGGGTGGCGTTCGCTTTGGGCCTGATCATCGTGCCGGTCGGGCTGTACATCCGGCGCCGGCTGCCCGAGACCCTGATGCGGCGGCCCGACACTGGCACCAGCGCCGGCGTGATTCGAGTGGTATGGAACCAGCATCTGGGCTCGATGACACTGGCGATCCTGGTGATCATGTGCATGACGATCTCGGTCTACGTGAACAACTACATGACGACCTACGCGCTCACAACGCTCGGCTTGCCGGCGTTCAAGGCGATGTGGGCGACGCTGATCGGGGGAGCGGCCATCGCTGTGGGCGCAGTCTGGAGCGGCCAGCTGTCCGACCGGTTCGGCCGAAAGCCGCTGATGATCGTATCCCGCGTGGCGCTGGTGCTGGTTGTCTACCCGGCGTACGTGTTGCTGGTGAATGAAAAGTCGCTCTGGGCTCTGGTGTCGGTGAGCGCGCTGCTGAACCTGCTTTCGACCCTCGGTGCCGCCGCGGCCCTGGTTGCAATCGCCGAAATCTTCCCGAACCAGGTTCGCAGCGCGGGCTTCGCGATTTCCTATGCGGTCTCGGTCAGCGTCTTTGGCGGTTCCACGCAATTCGTGATCGCCTGGCTGATCGGGGTGACCGGCGATCCGCTGTCGCCCGCGTACTACGTGATTCTGACCAGCCTCGTCAGTTTGATCGCGATGTTCCGGATGCCGGAGACGTTCACGCCCTCAGAGCGGGCTGCCGCGCGCCGGGCCGAAGCGGCCCCCGGATAGGCCGGACCGGCCGCATTTCCACGCTGCCGACGGCGCCTCGCGATCATCTGCGCTGCAGCTGACCGCGCAGCGCTTCGACTGAAATGGTGGTCGTGCCGCCTGCGGGCACCCGCGGCGGCGCCTTCCAGCCAAGGCCATAGCTGATCTCGAACGTCAATCCGATCCGCCCTGTGCTGTCGCGCTGCGCCTCCAGCTCGGCCAGCAGGGCCCTGGCCTGTCGGCCCGAGGGCATCCCCGCGTAGCGGTCGTCGCGCGGATTGCCTCCGAGGGCGCGCACTTCGGCCAGCAGCTGCCGGGCCGATCGATAGGTCAGGCGGATAGCCTCCGATTCGGTGACGGGCGACGAAAAACCGGCCGCGACCATCATGTCGCCCAGGTCGTGCATGTCGACGAAAGGCATCGGCCGTGCATGGGGCAGCGCGGCCGCGCATGCCTCACGCAGCTCGCGCAGCGTGTCCGGGCCCAGGCTGCTGAACAGCAACAGGCCTCCTTCGCGCAGAACCCGAGCAATCTCGGGGAAGACCCGGTGCGGCGCCGGGTGCCAGTTCAGCATCAGGTTGGAGAACACGCAGTCGACACTGTCGCTCGCGAGCGGCACGCAATCGGCGTTGGCGCACATCCGAAGCGCGTGCGACCGCGGCCGCAGCGTGCGCGGCAGCCAGCGCGCGAACGCGGGCCCACCCTGCGGGGCCTGCACCAGCATCGCGTGGGAAAGGTCGATGCCGATCCAGGTCCCGGGCGCAAAATGCCTCAGCAGCGCCGCCTGCTGGGCCCCCGCTCCGCAACCCAGGTCCACCACGATGCGCCCGTCAGGCCGAATTGTTTCGAGGCGCTCGAACAGGCGCTGCCCCACCTCGCGCACTATCGTGGAAGCGCCCGCGAAGCGGCGCGCGCGCTGGTCGAACTGGCGCTGAACCGTGACGCAGCGGGCCGGCACCCGGATAGGTCCGGCGACCGCCTCGGATGGATCGACACTGCCGGACTCGGGAGTCATCGGAACACGGATTCGTACCTGACCCGGCTGGCGCGCGGCGCGCCAGTATATGCTCGGGCGATGATCGGACCGCTTCGCGCCGCCAGGGTCATCCGCAGTGCCGGCGCTCTGGCGAGCGCCGTTGACCGCGTCTTTTACCACCCCTATAAGCGCGCCCTTGACCGATTCAGCGCTGGCCTGCGGCGGTTGGCCGCGCCGTACTGCGCGGTGTGCCGGGTCGAACCCGGCGATCCGATCTGCCCGGGCTGCCTGCAGGATTTCTTCGACCCACGCTGCGTGCGCTGCACCGTGTGCGGCGCGCGCCTTGCCGGCGTCGCGCCCGCGTCACGTTGTGGCCATTGCCTGACCGCTGCGCCGGCGTTCGACCGCACGATCGTGCTGGGCGACTACGCGCCGCCGCTCGATGCCATGGTGGTGGCGCTGAAGTCCGGTGGCCGCCTCGACCTGGCACGCGTGTTCGGGGATCTGCTGGCCGAGCGGATCGGGCACCGCGTGCCGATCGACTGCCTGCTCCCCGTGCCGATGAGCGCCCGCCGCCAGCGGGAGCGCGGCTTCAACCAGTCGCTGGAAATCGCTCGCGTGATCGCACGTCGTTTGTCGGTGCCGCTGCGGCCCCGGGCGCTGCTGCGCCGGCGCGCCGGTCCGCCCCAGCAATCGCTGCCGCTGGCGGCGCGCCGTGGCAACGTACGCGACGCATTTGCGCTGAGCGCACCGCTGCGCGCGCGGCGGGCGGCGCTGGTCGACGATGTGATGACCAGTGGCGCCACGCTGGACGAACTGGCGCGGGTTGTGAAACGCGCGGGAGTCGAGCAGGTGGTCAACCTGGTGGTCGCGCGTACCGAATGAGCGACGCTGATGTTCCACGTGGTGCTGGTCGAGCCGCAGATCCCGCCGAACACCGGCAACGTGATCCGGCTGTGCGCCAACACCGGCGCCCGGCTGCATCTGGTGCAGCCGCTCGGCTTCGCGCTGGATCATGCGCGGATGCGGCGCGCCGGGCTCGATTACCACGAATTTGCCCAGGTCGCAGTGCACGCCAGCTTCGATGCCATGCTGCAATCCGAACGGCCGGATCCACAACGCCTGTTTGCGCTGAGCCGGCACGGTAGCGCGCATTTTGCGGAGGTCGAATTCCGCGCCGGCGACTGGTTCGTATTCGGATCGGAAGACACGGGGCTGCCGGCCGGGGTGCGCGAGCAGTTCCCGGCCGCGCGCCAGCTCAGGCTGCCGATGCGGCCCGGCAACCGCAGCCTGAACCTGTCCAACGCAGTGGCCGTCGTCGTGTTCGAGGCCTGGCGGCAGTCCGGCTTCTCCGGCGGCGTGTAACCGTCAGGCAACCGTCAGGCAACCGGCTCGAGCTGTGACAGTGCCGCCTCCGGTGTAGCCGCCGGCCGCAACAGGCGAGCCTGGTCGGCAGCCACGAAGCCCGAGTCGACCGCGTGCTGGATCCAGTGCAGCAACGGGTCGAAATAGCCGCCGACGTTGACCAGCGCCAACGGCTTGCGCTGCAATCCGAGTTGCAGCCAGGTCAGCATCTCGAACGTTTCGTCGAGGGTCCCGTAGCCGCCCGGAAGAACGAGGAAGCCGTCCGCGCGATCGGCCATCAACTGCTTGCGCTGGTGCATCGAGTCGACCACGATCAGCTCGGAAAGACTCGGGTGCGCACCCTCGGGGCGCATCAGCTGTCGCGGGATCACGCCGATCACCCGTCCGCCGGCCGCCAGCGCGGCGTCCGCCAGCGCACCCATCATTCCGATGTGGCCGCCGCCATAGACAAGCGTCAGGCCGCGCCGTGCCAGCAGCGCTCCGGTGTCGCGCGCGGTCTCGATGAATCGGGGGTCGCGGCCCGGCGCGGATCCGCAGAAGACGCACACGCTGCTCAGCTGCGTACCCGCGAGGCGGTCCTGCTTGCTCACGAACGCCCGACCCAGGCTCACGCGCCTTCGTTGCGCGGCTCGCGCGCGAGCAGCTGCCCCAGGGCCGCGCTCGGGCTCAGCCGCCCGTCCAGCACCGCGCACACCGCCTCGGTGATGGGCATGTCGACGCCCGTCTCGCGGGCGCGCGCGGCCGTGGCCGGCGCCGACCAGACGCCCTCGGCGACGTGGCCGAGCTCGGCCAGTGCGTGCTGCAGTTCGACGCCGCGCCCGAGCGCCAGTCCCACGCGCCGGTTGCGCGACTGCTCGCCGGTACAGGTCAGTATCAGGTCGCCCAGGCCGGTCAGGCCGGTGAACGTGCCGGCGCGCCCGCCGAGCGCCACGCCGAGCCGCGTGGCCTCGGCCAATCCCCGTGTGATCAGCGCGGCCCTCGCGTTGTTGCCCAGTCCGAGTGCATCGGCGATACCGGTGCCGATCGCCATCACGTTCTTCACCGCGCCGCCCACCTCGACTCCGACCACATCCTGAGTGGAGTAGATGCGCAGCGAATCGCCGTGCAGGGCACGCGTGACCTGCACGCACAAATCGGCGCTGCCCGCCACGGTCAGCGCCGTCGGCAGGCCGCGCGCAACTTCGTCGGCGAAGCTAGGGCCGGACAGCGCTCCAGCCTGATGTCCCGGCAATTCGTCGGCCACGATCTGATGCGGCAGCATCCCGCTCTCGCGCTCGAAGCCCTTGCACAGCCACACCACGGTCGGCAGATCGGCGGCCGCGCGCAAGGCCTGCAGAGTCGGTCGCAGCCCGGCGGTGGGCGTGGCGAGCGCAACCAGGCCGCCGGCGGCGAACCGGACGGCTTGCTCCAATTCGCCGGTGACGACGATCGATTCGGGCAGCCGGATGCCGGGCAGGTAACGCTCGTTGACGCGCTGCTGGCACAGCTGCCGCACGTGCTCGGGACTGCGCGCCCACAGCGTCACTTCCCGGCGGCCCGCCAGCGCACATGCGAGCGCGGTGCCCCAGGCGCCGGCACCGAGGATCGAGATGCGCATCCGAGCCCGGGTGTGCCCGCCTCGTCTCCGCCCGGTCCTACTGCCGAATGTTGGAGCCCGGCGGCACGATGATCGGCGACTGGGTTCGCGCGTTCTGCTCCAGCCTTTGCCGGTACAGCGCCTCGAAGTTGATCTCGGCCAGATGGATGGACGGCAGGCCGGTGCGACCGACCAGATCGGCCACGTTCGCGCGCAGGTACGGGTAGACGATGCCGGGACAAACGATCCCGAGCACCGGGTCGAACTGCTCGGCCGGCAGTCCGCGCACCTCGAAAATGCCGGCCTGCTTGGCTTCGACCAGGAACAGCACCTTGTCCTTGATCCGCGCGGTCACGGTCACCCGCACCACGACCTCGAAGATCGCGTCGGCGACTTTCTCGTTGCCGATATCCATCTGCACATCGACCTGCGGCGCGCTTTGCTCCAGCAGGATGCCCGGCGCGTTCGGCATCTCGAGCGACGCGTCCTTCAGATAGATCCGCTGCACGGTGAACACGGTGCCCGGGGTGGGCGCGTTGCCGTCGGCGGCGGTCGGTGTGGGATTCTGTGTCATGGCGTCGTCGTCAGGGTTGGAGCAGGCCCATCAGTTTGCCTTCGCGATCCAGCTCAGCCAGTTCCTCGAAGCCACCGACGTGCAAACCGTCGATGAAAATCTGGGGCACGGTGCGTCGCCCCGTTTGCCGGATCATTTCCTCGCGCAGCGCCGGATCCAGGTCCACGCGCAGCTTCTCGATCGATCCGACTCCGCGCGCCAACAGAAGGCGCTCGGCTCGGATGCAAAACGGACACACCGCCGTACTGTACATGCGTATCGGTACGGGCATCGAACCGCCTGTCATTTGCGGATCGGCAGGCCCGCCTGGCGCCAGGCCGCAACTCCGCCGGCCAGCACGTAGACCTCGCCGACCCCGCTCGCCCGCAACTTCGATGCGGCGCCATGGGCGGTACGGCCATGGTCGCACACCAGTATCACGGGACGATCCTTGCGCAGTTCGTTGCAGCGCTGGCCGATTTCTGCTGCCGGGATGTTGCGTGCATTGGGCACCGAGCCGGTCGCGAACTGATCGGCCGGACGCACATCGACCACTTGCGCGTGGCGCGAATTGATCATTTGCGTGGCCGCCAGCGTCGTCACGCTGGGCCCGCCCGCGCGGTCGCGCAGCAGCGGCCATAGCAGAAACCCGCCGCTGAGGCAGGCCATCGCGATCAGCAGCAGGTTGACCCTGTCCAGAAAGAACTGCACTTGAAAAGCGAGATGGAGTGTGGGCCGTGATTATAGAATGGGCGTCGATGAGCACCCACCGGCTGGTACTGCTACGACATGGCCAGAGCCAGTGGAACCTGGAAGACCGGTTCACCCGCTGGGCCGACGTCGATTTGAGCGACGAGGGCGAGCGCGAGGCGCGCGGGGCCGCGCGGCTGCTGCGCGAGCAGGGCTTCGCCTTCGACATTGCATATACGTCGGTGCTGCGACGCGCGATCCGCACGCTGTGGATCGTGCTGGACGGACTGGACCGGATGTGGATCCCGGTCGTGCACACCTGGCGGCTGAACGAACGCCACTACGGCGCGTTGCAGGGCCTGAACAAGCACGAAACGGCGTTGCGTTTCGGCCAGGAGCAGGTGCACCTGTGGCGCCGCTCGTATTCGGTACAGCCTCCGTCGCTGACGGTGGACGACGAGCGCTGGAGCGGGCGCGATCCGCGCTATCACATGCTGCAGCCCGAACAGGTTCCGCTGACCGAATCGCTACGGGACACGGTCGACCGGGTCGTGCCGTTCTGGAACGACTCGATTGCCCCTGCTCTGTCGCGTGGGCGCAGCGTGCTGATCGCGGCGCACGGAAACTCGCTGCGGGCGTTGGTCAAGTTCCTGGATCGAGTGTCCGACGACGACATCGTCGGGCTGAACATTCCGACCGGCGCTCCGCTCGTGTACGAGCTGGACGATGCGCTGCGGCCGAACAGGCACTTCTACCTGGTGTCCTGAGTCGCCGGGGGGACATCGAATGCGCATCCGGGCAGCGTGCCTGGCGCTTGCGCTGAGCCTGGCATCTGCCGGTGCCGTGGGCCAGAAGGCCCACCCGGCCGGCGGGGCCGGCGCGCGGGATTCGGAGGGAGCTCCGGTCAGCGCCCAGCGCAAGCAGCAGCTGCAGGGCGAGCAGCGCGAGCTGCGGGCGCGGCTGACGCAGTTGAAAAAGCGCCTGGCCGAGGCCGAGACGGCGCACTCGGAGGCATCCGATGCCCTGGCGGAGTCCGAGACGGCGATCTCCGCAGCCAATCGCCGCCTGCGCGAGCTGGCGCAGTCGCGCCGTCAGGTCGAAGCGCAGATCAGCGCACTGCAGGAGCGGCAGCGAAGCACCCGATCGCGCCAGGGTACGCACGAGCGGGCGGCCGGACAGATGATCCGGACCCGGTTCAGCCTGGAACGTCGGCGTCCGTGGCAGGAGCTGCTCGATGGGGCTGCGCCCGGCAGCTCCGCCCGCGAGCGCCTGTATATCGATCGCGTGATACACGAGGAATTACGCCAGATCGGCGACCTTCGGCAGCGCCACGAGGAGCTGGTCGAGCTGGAGGCGCAATCGCGCGACCGCAGGGCCGAGCTGGCTTCGATCGCGGCGGAGGAGGGATCGAGCCGGGCCCAGTTGCTGAATCAACAGGCCACCCGCAAGGCCACGCTGGCGCGCCTTTCGCTCGAAATCGCCACCCAGCGTCGCTCGGTAGCGGTGCTGGAGCACGACGAGGCTCGGCTCGGTTCCTTGATCGACCAGATTTCGCGCCTGCTCGCGGAACAGGCACGCCGGCATGCGCCCGCGCACCCTCCGCCTACGGCGGCCGTGCCCCACGGTGGGGCACCGAGCCCGGCAGCCTTCATCGCGCTGCTGGGCAAGCTGGAGCTGCCGGTCGATGGTCAATTGGGGGCACGCTTCGGAGCCGCGCGCCGCGACGAGGACGGCCAGCCGCAGGCCGGCGCTCCCACCTGGAAAGGGCTGTTTATCCGTGCGCCGGCTGGGGCCGAGGTACACGCGGTGGCCGCCGGTCGGGTCGTATTCGCCGACTGGCTGCGTGGCTTTGGCAACCTGATGATTCTGGATCACGGTGATGGGCTCTTGTCGGTCTACGGCAACAACGAAACGCTGCTGCGCGGCATCGGCGACGCGGTTCAGGCGCGGGAGGTCATTGCCGCGGTCGGCAGCACCGGAGGCAGCCAGGATTCCGGCCTATACTTCGAATTGAGGTATCAGGGCAAGCCTTTCGATCCGCTCGCGTGGATGGGTCCGCGCTAGTTTAGCGAGTCTGACAAACCCCTGGCCTGGAGGCGGCATGAGCGGTGGACGTTTGCGCAGTTGGAGTCTGGTGGGCATTGGAGCGATCGCCGGGCTCTCGATCAGCTATGGCTTGACCGCCTATGCCTTCCGCGATACGCACGGCCCGATTCCGCTGGAGGAGATCCGCGAGTTCACCGAGGTGTTCGGCGCCATCAAGGCCAACTACGTCGAGCCGGTCGAGGATCGCAAGCTGATGCAGGAGGCGATCTCCGGCATGCTGGCCGGTCTGGACCCGCACTCCGCATTCCTGGACGCCGACGCCTTCAAGGACCTGCAGGTTGGAACGCAGGGCGAGTTCGGCGGGCTGGGCATCGAGGTCGGTGCCGAGGACGGCGCCGTGCGCGTGATTGCCCCGATCGACGACACCCCGGCCGCGCGTGCCGGCATTCGAGCCGGTGACCTGATCATCAAGATCGACGACAAGTTCACGCGAGGCATGGCACTGGGCGACGCGATCAAGCTGATGCGCGGCAAGCCGAAGACGCCGATCACGCTGACGCTGGTGCGCAAGGGCGAAAACGCCCCGCTCGAGGTCAAGCTGATGCGCGACGTGATCCGGGTGCAGTCGGTCAAGTCGAAAGTTCTCGAGCCGGGCTACGCCTTCGTGCGGATCACGCAGTTCCAGGAACGCACGGTCGATGACCTGGCCAAGCAACTCGCGGATATGTACAAGCAGGGGCCGCTGAAGGGCATCGTGCTGGATCTTCGCAACGATCCGGGCGGTCTGCTGCACGCGGCGGTGGGCGTGTCGGCCGTTTTCCTGCCGCCCGATTCGACCGTGGTGACCACGGAGGGTCGCACCGAGGACGCGCACCGCCGCTACGCGGCGAACCCGTCCGATTACCAGCGCACGCATGGCGATGACGCACTGGCGCACCTGCCCGCGCAGGTCAAGTCCGTGCCGCTGGTCGTTCTGGTCAATGGAGCGAGCGCTTCGGCCTCCGAAATCGTGGCCGGCGCTCTGCAGGACCACAAGCGGGCGGCGCTGATCGGCACTCAGACCTTCGGCAAGGGCTCGGTTCAGACGATCATTCCGATCCGCAACGACCGGGACAATCCGACCGCGATCAAGCTGACCACGGCGCGTTATTACACGCCCAGCGGCCGCTCGATTCAGGCCCAGGGCATCACCCCGGATATGCAGGTCGACGACACCCCAGAGGGCAATTTCGCCGGTCTGAACGTGCGCGAGGCCGATCTGGCCCACCATCTGGAAAACCAGAACGCGGCGGCGCTCGAAGCGGTCAAGGCCACTGAGCAGCAGAACGCCACGGCCACGGACAAGGAAGAAGGTGCGACCGCGCCCCACCCGATCGCCGGGCCCCATCGCTACGAATTTGGCTCGGCCGAGGACTTTCAGCTTAAGCAGGCGGTCAACTTCCTGCAGGGGCGCCCGGTCGATACGGTCAAGCCGAAGGAGGCTGTGGCGGCCAGCCCTGCCCCGGCCCCGGGTCATTAAGTTAGCCAGGAAAGTTCACGGGGACCCTCAGCCCCGGCTTCGCCGTACGTAGCCCGGCCCCTCTGCCTGAAGGTAGAGGGGAGGCGACGAGCCTAATCGCCGAACAGCTTCTGCTTCATCTCGCGGCGCTGCTGCGCCTCCAGAGAGAGTGTCGCTGTCGGCCGCGCCAGCAGCCGGGGAATGCCGATCGGGTCGCCCGTTTCTTCGCAGAAGCCGTACTCGCCCGACTCGATCCGCTGCAGGGCCGACTGGACCTTTTTCAGCAGCTTGCGTTCGCGGTCGCGGGTGCGCAACTCCAGCGCGTGCTCCTCTTCGATCGTGGCTCGATCGGCCGGATCAGGGACGATCACGGTTTCGCGCAGATGCTCGGTCGTTTCGTCCGCGTTCGTCAGCAGCTCGCGTTCCATCTGCTGCAGCTGGTACTTGAAGAAGGCGAGCTGGTCCTCGTTCATGTATTCGCCCTCGGGCATCCGCAGCAACTGCTCTTCGGTCGGAAGCCGCCGGCCACGCACGATCACCGGCTCTTCGCTGCGACCCGACGAGCGGGTCAGCAGGTATTCATGCGCCGCCGCCAGGTCCTTCGGGCTGACACTGTGCACGGGCCGCGCCGCCGACTTCGGAGTCGGGGTGGCGATTTCCGGTGAAGGCGCCGGCACTACGGCGACGGTGGTTTTGGGCTTGGCCGTGGCGGGTTTGACTGCGGCGGGCCTGGTGACCGCCAGCGGAGCCTTGGGTGGCGCGACTGTCCTGACCGCTGCCTTCGTCGCGACGGCTGTCGACCGGGTGGGTTTCTGCTTGGCGGATTTGGCTGCCGGTTTGGCGACCGCATGCCGCGCCGGCTTGGAAACCGGCTTGCTGACCTTGCGGGCGACCGCTTTGGCGGCCTTGCCGGTCCTTTTCGCTGCGGTCTTCGGCCGCGCCGGCGCCTTCACTTTTGAAATCATCGGATTCAACCTTTTCTTGCCCGCGCCCTGGCGCCCTAGTGGGCCAGGCAGGCCTCGAGCCCCTTAAGAATCGCTTCCCGGGGCAGTTTGCGTCCTATGAACACGATCGTGCTGCCCGGCCGCTCGTCCCTGCTCCAGGGGCGTCCGGGTTCTGCAGCAATCACCATGTGCACTCCCTGCAAAATCTGGCGCCGCGGGGAGCCGCTCATAAAAAGGACGCCTTTATACCGAAGCAGGTCCTGCCCGTAAACCTGTGTCAGGGCGCCGAGGTACTCCTCGAGCCGCGCCGGCGCGAAAGGGCGCCTCGAACGAAACACGAACGCCTGCACCGCATCGTCGTGGGCCGAAGCGCGGGCGTGCGCATCGCCATGTCCACCCGCATCGCCGTCCCCATGTTCGCCATCGTGATCGTGTTCGCCGTGGTCGAGATCGTCGCGATCGCTGCCGTTGCCCGAGCGACGGTCGCGGTCGTGGCCATGCACGTGGCCACGCGCGGACGGGTCGGTCGCCTCGGACGCCAGGAAATCCGGATCGAGCTGAAGGATCGGATCCAGTCTGAAGCCCTGAATGTCCAGCACCTCGTTCAGCGCGACCTCGCCCATCTGCGCGATGCGGATCGGAGCGCGCGGGTTCATCCGGACCAGGCGCGCGCGCAGCGAATCGACTTCGTCCGCTTCGACCAGGTCGGACTTTGACAACAGGATCCGGTCGGCGAACCCGACCTGGCTCTGGGCCTCCGGCTGCGCGTCCAGCGTCGCGTGACCGTGCTTGGCGTCGACGATCGTGACGACGCCGTCGAGGCGGTAATAGCGGGCCACATCCTCATCGAGAAAAAAGGTCTGCGCAACCGGACCGGGATTGGCGATGCCGGTGGTCTCGACGATCACCCGCTCGAAGCGCGCTTGGCCCGCCTCACGTTTGTCGCGCAGCTCGACCAGGATCCGTGCCAGATCGCCGCGCACGGTACAACACAGGCAACCGTTGTTCATCTCGACGATCTGCTCGCGAGTCTCGGTGATCAGCAGCTCGTGATCGATGCCCTCGGGTCCGTATTCGTTCTCGATCACCGCGATGCGTTGCCCGTGCGGCTGCGCCAGGATGCGGTTCAGCAGCGTCGTCTTGCCTGCACCGAGAAAGCCGGTCAGGACGGTGACCGGCAGCAGCGCTGGGTCCATTGTGGGCAGTCGAAGCGGGGGGCGCGAAGTGTAGAGCAAAACGGCACAGATCACCCGCCGCAGTGCGGGGCGCGCCGATGATGCTTCGGTGCACGGGCGCGGCAGGCGGAGCATCGGTGTTCGGGCTTCGCGGTTCGTCCTTTCGGACGGCTTCGGGTAAGCCGCGATTTGGTCGTGCGTGGGAGGCCGATCGGATGGTGATATGGCCGCCAATAAGGCATTCGCCGGAGCAACAAGGGTGGCGACGCCTTCGAAGCCTGTATTCGCGGATGCTTCGATCGGGTCGACCGTGGGTCTGTATGGTGCAGGCGGTGCATCGTCGACGTCGATCGGGGCGTTCACGACGAAGAACGCATCGAGTGCCATGGCGCGGGCGCCGGACGCGCCGATCACAGGCACAATCCCGCGATGCGGCCGCGGGGGGCCGCGTTCCAGGCGCCCTTTTCGGGGAGACCGGCCGATGACGGCCCAAGACTACCTGTGCCGCGTGCTGAACGCGCGCGTATACGACGTCGCCATCGAAAGCGCGCTGGATCTGGCGCCCGGGCTTTCGGACCGTCTGGGCAACCGGGTGCTGCTGAAGCGCGAGGACCTGCAGCCGGTGTTCAGCTTCAAGTTGCGCGGAGCCTACAACCGGATGGTCAAACTGGATGCGGCCGAGCGCCGGCGCGGCGTGATCGCCGCCTCGGCCGGCAATCATGCGCAGGGAGTCGCGCTGGCCGCGCAACAGCTGGCTTGCCGTGCCGTGATCGTGATGCCGGTCACCACCCCGCAGGTGAAGGTCGATGCGGTGCGTGCGCGCGGGGCCCAGGTCGAGCTGCACGGCGACTCCTACTCGGACGCGTACGCGCGGGCGATGCAGTTGCAGGGGCGCCGTCGGCTGACCTTCGTGCACCCCTTCGACGACCCGGACGTGATCGCCGGCCAAGGCACCGTCGCGATGGAGATCCTCAGACAGCACCACCCCGACGGCCAGGGCCCGATCCACGCGATCTTCGTGCCGGTCGGAGGCGGCGGCCTGATCTCGGGAGTGGCTACCTACGTGAAGGCGGTGCGGCCGGAGATTCGCGTGGTCGGCGTGCAGACCACTGACTCGGACGCGATGGCACGCTCGCTGCAGGCGGGCCGGCGCGTGCAGCTGCATGACGTGGGCCTGTTCTCCGACGGCACCGCGGTGCGCCTGGTCGGCGAGGAGACGTTTCGACTGTGCCGGCAGCACGTCGACGAGATCATCACGGTCGACACCGATGCGCTGTGCGCAGCGATCAAGGATGTGTTCCAGGACACGCGCGCGGTGCTCGAGCCGGCCGGAGCGCTGGCGGTGGCCGGCTGCAAGGCGTACGTGGAACGCGAGCGGCTCGCCGGCCGCACGCTGGTTGCGATCGCCAGTGGCGCCAACCTGAATTTCGACCGGCTGCGCTTCGTAGCTGAACGGGCCGAGGTCGGCGAGCAGCGCGAGGCCGTGTTCGCGGTGACGATTCCCGAGCAGCGCGGCTCGTTCAAGCGCTTCTGCGCGCTGGTCGGCAATCGCAACGTGACCGAATTCAACTACCGGATCGCCGACAGCGCGGTGGCCCACATCTTCGTGGGCGTGCAAATTGCGCGCAGGGACGAAGCCGACCGGCTGGCGCGCGTGTTCCGGCGCGCGGGCTTCGCCGCGTTGAACCTGACCGACGACGAGCTCGCCAAGCTGCACCTGCGCCACATGGTCGGCGGCCGCTCGCCGCTCGCCCAGGACGAGTTGCTGTATCGGTTCGAATTTCCCGAGCGGCCCGGCGCCTTGATGCGCTTCCTCAGCTCGATGTCGCCCGAGTGGAATATCTCGCTGTTCCACTATCGCAACCAGGGCGCGGACTACGGTCGCATCCTGGTCGGGCTGCAGGTGCCGCGCGGAGAAAAGGCGGCGCTGAGGCGTTTCCTGTCGACGCTCGGCTACCGCTACTGGGAGGAGAGCGGCCACCCGGCGTACCGGCTGTTCCTCGCGTAGCCGTCCAACGCGCAGCCCCGAATACTAGAACCGCTCGACCCAGGGCCGCAGGTCGAGTTCCAGCGTCCAGGCGCTGCGCGGTTGCGCGTGCAGCTGCCAGTAGGACTCAGCGATCGCGGACGGTTCCAGCTGGGCGTCGGCCGCGCCCGACGGGTCGGCTCGCTGCCCTCCGGGCGCGCGGATCTGCCCGTCGATGATCACGTGTGCGACGTGCACGCCGCGCGGGCCGAGCTCGCGGGCCATGCTCTGCGCCAGTGCGCGCAGCGCGAATTTCGGCGAAGCGAGGTTCACGAAGCGGGCACTGCCGCGAAGCGATGCGGTAGCGCCGGTGAACAGGATGCTGCCGCCGCGGTCGACCATGCGTCGCGCCGCCTGCTGCCCGACCAGGAAACCGGCGTAGCAGCCGATCAGCCAGCACTGCAGAAAATCCTGCGGCGTGACCTCGAGCACCGCACCGGGACGATACGTTCCGGCGTTGAAGATCACGCACTGCGGCGTTCCAAGCTCACGATCCACGCGGTCGAAGGTGGCGCCGACCGCATCCGGGTCGGTGAGGTCGCAAACGAGTGGCCGCGCGTCCGGGCCGATCGCCGCGGCCAGCGCGTTCAGGCGGGACGCCTCGCGCGCCAGCACGGCCACGCGCATGCCGCCCTGGATGAAACGCTGCGCGAGCGCGCGCCCCAGCCCGGGCCCGGCCCCGGCCACCACCGCAACCGGTGGATTCATCCAAACCTCCATCGAGTCTGGCGCCGCCGCATTGTGCTCCG
>VBCK01000217.1 GCA_005882215.1 Betaproteobacteria bacterium
GAACACCACGGCTCCGGGATTCTGTCCGTCGTAGACCCCCTGAAAGGTGTAGATCACGTTGTGGACCCACGCACCACCCGCAACCGCCGATGGCGTTAACTGGAACACCGTGCCGTAATTGTTGATAGTCCCCCCGTCATACGTTGTGCCATACAGCGCGCCCATGCTGTCGAACACCACGCCGGTGCTGGGTTGGCGTCCGTCGCTTGCTCCGCCGAAGGTGTAGAGCACGGATTCGGTCGGATCGCCGACTGCGGTTCGGATAGCCGCATGACGTACGTGGTCGGTGCGACCGACATCGACTTCCCGTGGTTACAGCGCATAAGATGAGGTGACGGTCCGCGCCCCTGGCGGGGCCGACGGCGCATGGCGCGTCGCCTGCCTGCGCTTCATTCAAATCGTCCATCAATGAACTCGAGCATGAGTCGCCCACCACTTCCACCCTTCACCGCGGAAACCGCAGCGCAGAAGGCACGCATGGCCGAGGACGCCTGGAATACGCGCGATCCGGCCCGCGTCGCGCTGGCCTACACGATCGACAGCCGCTGGCGCAATCGCGCCGAATTCCTGCAGGGCCGCGAAGCCATCGAAGCCTTCCTGAAGCGCAAATGGGCGCGCGAGCTCGATTACCGTCTGATTAAGGAAGTCTGGGCTTTCCGGGAGAACCGTATCGCGGTGCGGTTTGCCTACGAATGGCACGACGACAGTGGCTACTGGTACCGCAGCTACGGCAACGAGAACTGGGAGTTCGACGAAGACGGCCTGATGCGCTTACGCATCGCCAGCATCAACGACGTTCCGATCAATGAAGGCAATCGCAAGTACCACTGGCCGCTTGGTCGCCGTCCCGACGATCACCCGTCGCTGAGCGATCTTGGATTCTGAGCCGGCGATCATGGATGACGATGGCGCCTTCGCGCCTCTGTGGCGAGAATCAGCCCTGGAAGCCAAACTCACGGCATCTCGGATGCCGCCGTGCTGTGGCGACGTGACGCCTCACGCATCAGCACGAACTCCTCGGCCGCGGTCGGATGCACCGCCACTGTACGGTCGAAGTCGCGTTTGGTGGCGCCGCAGGTCAATGCGACCGCCAGGGCCTGCACGATCTCTGGAGCATCCGTCCCGATCATATGGATGCCGAGCACGCGATCGTTCAGGCCATCGACCACCAGTTTCATGTAGGTGCGGGAGCTGCCGCCTGCAAACGCCGTCTTCATCGGCCTGAAATCCGATTCGTACAAGTCCACCGGACCAAGCTTCCTGGCGTGGGCCTCCGACTGGCCAACCGTCGCGATCGGCGGGTCGGTGAAGACAGCGCTCGCGACGTTGCGGTGGTCCATACGGGTGCGCAGCTTTCCGAATTCGGTATCGGCGAACGCGCGCCCCTCCGCGATGGCCACCGGCGTGAGGTTCTTGCGATTCGTGACGTCGCCGATGGCCCAGACGCCCGGCACCGTGGTGCGGCTATCGACGTCCACCGCGATCGCGCCGCGTGCGTCAAGATGGACGCCAATATCCTCCAGACCAAGCCCGGTGGTGTTGGGGCGGCGCCCCGTCGCATTGAGCGCGGCCTCGGCGCCCAGCACGGAGCCGTCCGCGCGGGTCAGCCTGTAGCCCGAGGCGCTGCGCTCGAGCGATCGCAAAGCCACTCCAGCGGCAACCACCACGCCCCGGTCGGCCAACGATTGGGCCAGCCGAGTGCGCAAATCGGTATCGAAGCCACGAAGGGGGGCCGAGTCGCGAAATGCCAGCGTCACCTTTGCACCCAGGCCGGCCAAGATGCTGGCGAATTCCACCGCGATATAGCCGCCGCCGACGACCAGCAAGGAGGAGGGCACTTGACGCAGATTCAGCACCTCGTTAGAGGTCATAGCCAGGTCAAGGCCGGGCGTGGCGCCATGCGCCGGCGTGGCGCCGGTGGCGATCAGGACTCGGGTGGCACGCAGCTTGCGATGGCCGACCGCGACCGTGTCGGGCGCAAGCAGACGCGCGCGCCCTGGCGCCAGTTCGACGCCCGACTCGGCCAGCATCGTGCGATAGATGCCTTCGAGGCGATCGAGTTCGCGCTCCTTTGCATCGGCCCAGCGCGCCATCTCGAAGCGGCCCGCCACGCCGGTCCAGCCGAATCCTTCGGCCTCGTGTAGCTCCCGCGAGAAGCCTGCCGCATACATCATCAGCTTCTTCGGCACGCATCCGCGCATCACGCAGGTGCCGCCGACGCGGTCGGCCTCGGCAATGAGCACGCGCGCCCCATGAGCCGCGGCGCGCCGGGAAGCTGCAACGCCACCGGAGCCGGCGCCGATGACGATGAGATCGAAGTCGTCAGTCAAGACAGTTTCCTTGGGGAAGGTCAAGACGGGAGCTACGGTGCTGTATGCCACGCAAGCGCACGATGATCGAAGTCCGCTGTAAGGTTCAGCGTCGCTGCTGCAGTTTGCCGCGAATGCGAAGCGACCGCATCGCAAGCCTTCATCTAACGCGAAACGACCTGCGTCGAGTAGTATGACCTCGGCCTCTGGAGCGCAGGCGCACCAAGACTGTCACCAATATTCGAGCACACAAGAACGCTTTAGCGACAGGCGGAATCTCAGCCGAAAATCCGACGGCCCAGCAACAGGTGATTCACCATGCAGCTTGCGGCGGTGTTTTTAAACGAAAGGAGCGTGCCTCATGGATCTTGCCGTAGAACGTGTCGATGTCTGGGCGGCACCAATTCAGGACAGGCCGGGCGCCCTTGCGGAGTTGTTAAAGACCTTGCATAGAGTGGGAGCCGATCTTCAGTTCATCATCGCGCGGCGCGCCCCGGACAAGCCCGGGACAGGTGTCGTGTTCGTCACGCCGCTGCAGGGTGATCGGGAAATTCGTGCCGCCTCCCAATCAGGCTTCAACGTGACCCAGTCCCTGCACTCGATTCGAATCATGGGGCAGGACAAGGCGGGCATCGTTGCCGAACTGACGCAAGCGCTTGCCGAAGGGGGCATCAACCTGCGCGGATTGGCGGCGACCGTGATCGGTAGCCAGTTCGTGGCCTATGTGGGAGTGGACTCGCTCGACGACACCAACAAGGTGATCGATATCCTCGCCAGGGCATAGGGCAAGCCTTCAAAAACGGCGCGCGAAGCACGATCTCGAAGTGCCTGCTTCGCGCGCCGGAGGTCCGGATAACGATACCGGCCTCGGACCTCGGCCTCTGTCGGTGCGGCCGGTAAAGCCGGTTGTATTCGAACCGGCGCACGAGGTGCGGTTTCTAATGCTCGCCGGCCAGCTCTCGCGTGAGCTGCGCGGCAGGGATCTGCCTGCATCCACTTGGATTCTGTCCTGACCAGAGCGGCGAGAAATCGCCGCTGCCGCGGCGCTCGGCCTCGGCCCGCAACGGTGCCAGCGCAGCAGCGGCGAGGGGAAAGGCTGGCGCAGCAGCACTGATCGGTCCGAGCTCCTTCATCAGCCGGTTGACGATCCCGCGCGCCGGTCGGCCGGTAAACAGATTCGTCAGCGCCGTTTGGCGGGCTGTCTCGCCCTTCAGCGCCGCACGGTGCACGGCGCTTGTGGTCGCTTCGGGGCAGAGCAAAAAGGCCGTACCGATTTGCGCACCCGCCGCGCCCAGCGCCAGCGCAGCAGCGACACCCTTCGCGTCGGCGATGCCCCCCGCTGCGATGACCGGCGTTCGCGCGGCGCGCACGATCTGCGGCACCAGTGCGAGGGTGCCCATCTGGCGGCCCAGATCCTCTGAAAGAAACATGCCCCGGTGTCCGCCGGCCTCCAGACCCTGCGCGATGATGGCATCGACGCCGTGCGATTCGAGCCAACGGGCTTCTTCGACAGTGGTTGCCGAGGAAACGATCTTCGATCCCCAGGCTCGCACGCGCGCAAGCAACTCGGCCGACGGCAAGCCGAAATGGAAGCTCACGACCGCAGGCTTGATCTCCTGTAGCGCCTGGGCGGCGTCGTGGCCGAACGGAGCTCGGCCGGGACCTGCCGGCACGACGCTGATGTCAAGACCGAACTCCCGGTAGTAGGGCGACAGCGCTGTTCGCCAGGCGGCCTCACGGTCGGCATCGGGTATCGGCGGCGCATGACAGAAGAAATTCACGTTGAACGGCTTCGTCGTCTGAGCCTTTATGGCCGCCAACTCGCCGCGCATTGCGTCCAGGCTGAACACGGCGCAGGGCAGGGAGCCCAGGCCACCGGCATTGGACACTGCGACGGCCAGAGCGCTGCCCTGGACTCCGGCCATCGGCGCTTGAACGATCGGGAGCTCGATGCTCAGCAGCGTTTGCAGGTAAGCCATTTGATCTCCGAGTGTTTCAGGAACGGTCTTGCGCCACCATTGTCCGGCATCAGGCGAAAGTTTCGAAAGTACTGCCGCTCATTGCGGCACGACAAGAAAACGAGCGAAGGGACGGCCTCGGCCGTCCCTTCGCTCGTCACTCACCCCGGGGCCGCCTCCCGGGTTTAAAGGTGGACTAAGGCTGAAAGTGCAAGATGCCCCCGGTATTTCCGGTTACTGGATCCAGCGTACCCCCGGTCCAGAAGCCACAGTTATGGTTGGCTGACCATTGCGCAAGGGTGAACGTGGACAAACCGGGTACGTTCTCCGACAAGACGGCGGGCGCGTTGGCCGCCTCGGTATATTGCGGCCAAGGCGAGTTTCCGGTGCCGTTCGGATTGCCGGTGCTGGCGAAGTTGGTCCAGGCTGCGACGAGCTCGTCGGAGAGTGCCGTCTCTTGCGCGCTCAAAGTCGCGGGGTGGTTCACTCCCAGGACGCCACCGTGCCAGTTCGGAAACAGGAACTGGATGTCGATCGTGTGCGCTGCCAAGGGTTTGAACCCGGGCAGGAGCGGGAAGTAATACGGCGCATTCTGATCATTGAATTCATACTCATAGACCGGCACCCATTTGGCCCACAATCGATCGACTTGGACATTTCGGCACGCGCCCGGATGCGTGCCGACCAAATCGAACACCTCTTGCGGAGTCAGGCCCATGAAGTTGGATGGGTATTGCGCCAGAACTTGGGCGACCGTGCCCGCGGGGTACGTCGGGCCGCCCGAATACTCGGTGCCACTATAGCTAGCCGTGACGTTGGTCACGTACTGCGCTGCCGTTATTGGCGCCTGAGGATTGGCGAAGTATTGCGTGATACTGATGCCAAAAGTCGCCTCGTCCTGAACGTTCCCGCCCATGATCGGCATCCGGTTGAACTGGCCGGTCCTCCACGCCGTGACCGGCGTCATCGGCATGATGGTGCCGTCCAGCATCGGGCCAGTCACGAACGGACCCGTCACATTCGGCGTTCCTTGAAGCTGCAGGATCTCCGCGGTTGACAGCGCGCGCAGACACGCGGCAGTCGTGGCGTCCTGGCCTGGGCACCCGGCGGCGGCTGCGAAGTTCATGCCGCGGGTCAGTCCGATCGACCGAATCGCTATTCCTGACAGCGGCGAACTCTCGTAGATCGCACGGTTGAATAGCTTGGCGCTCAAGGGCGAGATCTGGTTGACGCCGGTGTCTTGTGCCCCTGCAGATTGCCCGCCGAGCGCAACCCGGGAGGGGTCGCCGCCGAAGGTCGCGATATTGCGCTGCACCCAGTGAAGCACGGCCTGCTGATCCATGATCCCATAGTTGTCGAACAGATGTCCTTCCGAATCCAACGCAGGGTGAGCCAGAAAGCCGAAAAGGCCCAAGCGATAGTTGATGGTGACGACCACCGTGGGGGTCCCCAGCGGCCCGCCCGTGGCGAGCTTGGTGCCGTCGTAGTCGTTCGATTCACCGTCCACGTTTCCGCCGCCATGGATCCAGACCAGGACAGCGTTGCCCTTGCCCCCGCCTCCGAGCTGTGTCGTGAAGACGTTCAAGTAGAGGCAGTCCTCGTTGATGTTCGGCGGCCCCGCAAACACCCCGAGTTCGGTCACCTGCGCACAGGTGTTTGCAAACTTGGTCGCATTCAGCGGTTCGTGCCAATGTTTGACGGCCTGCGGCGGCATCCAGCGCAGCGGGCCGACCGGGGGAGCCGCATACGGGATGCCCAAGAACTCGTATACCCCGTCCTGTACGAATCCGCGAACCGGACCCTCGGCAGTCCCAACGACCGGTCCATCATCTTCTTCGGCCATCACTGGAGTCGAAAGCGCGCCTGCTGCCAACAATGAGCCGAGCAGCAGCAGCGCTCGAGTCACTCCTTTTAGAGGTGCGCTTGAAACAAGAACGTCCTTCCATTGTCGTGCCATGGTATTACTCCTTACGGTAATTGAGTTTCGTTGTCTGGATCGCTGTCTAGCTAAAAGTGGGGCTACAGCACTCTCATGCCAGACTCGTGACCCGGCATGCAAGCTCAATCGCGGCAGTTGATTTTGGATTACGTGTCGCGCAGATCTCTTCTTATAGGCGTCCGCCAGCTTGAGTCTATTGAAATAGTCCGAAATCTAGTGGAATGGTTCGCTTGTACGGGTTCGCGCTCGTCCTGAGGCGCTCGCGACGCAATCGCGTGAGTAAAGAGTGTCGAGTCAACTATTCCCGCCAAACGCTGAGCTGGATTTGCCTCCCACTGCGGATAAACGTAGTTAGTAGCGGACGATTTTGCAAGACACGAGACGAGCGGACAGGTAGCCTGCATTCCCCTCTTTGATTAAGCGCAACTTTGTCCGGGGGCTACGGCAGCGCCAGTCATGACGGTATTGAGTACAAGGTGTGCTGATGTGCGAATGCCTTGCATCGCGATCACTTTTCAAAGGACGTTTTTGAGAGGACGTTTCAATATGGGAACATCAAGTACGTCAAGAAGTCTCCGGACTCTGCCATTCGTTATCCTTTCAGCTCTCGCGATAGCGGGCGCGCAGGTGCGTGCGCAGGACGACGCTTCGGAGAGCAATCCCCTGGTAATCGCCAAGCAGGGTTACTTCTTCGCCGGCGGGAGCTACTACAACGCGGCGGATGGGCAATTCATGTCGGGTCAGATGTATGTCGAGTTCGAGATTCCGCAGAACGTCAAGCACCGGTATCCAATCGTGCTGATCCACGGCGGGGGGCTCACGGGCACCTACATGATGGGGACCCCTGATGGGCGGGAAGGGTGGAACTCGTTCTTTCTGCGCCAGGGGTACGCGGTCTACGTCGTGGACCAGACGGGGCGCGGCAAATCGGCCTATCACGCGGACGCCTACGGCCCGCTGAGCCGCGGCAACGCACTGGGCATTCAGCAACGCTTCACGGCGTTCGAGCTCTACAACATGTGGCCAAGGGCGCATCTCCACACCCAGTGGCCGGGCCCCGGACTGATCGGGGATCCCATCTTCGATCAGTTCTACGCCTCCGAAGTCGAGGGCATCGCGACCTCGACGGTGCAGCAGAGCACGATTCAGGCGGCCGCTGCAGCGCTGCTCGATCGAATTGGTCCGGCGATCATCCTCACGCATTCCCAGTCCGGACCGTACGGCTGGCTCATCGCCGATGCACGCCCGTCGCTGGTGAAGGGACTTCTTCAGGTCGAACCGTCCGGGCCGCCGCTCACCAGTGTCGTTTTCCACGGGCCGCCGGACTGGTTCACAGACGGTCCCGTCCAGGCCGCCTGGGGAATCACTGCGATACCCATGACCTATTCGCCCGCGATCACGGATCCGTCGCAGCTCACGCTGGTGAAGCAGGCGGTGGCCGACAATCCCGAAGTGGTCAGGTGCTGGCGCCAAGCCGAGCCGGTTCGGCAACTGCCCAACCTGAAACACACCCCGATTCTGATCGTGACCAGCGACGCGGGCTATCACTCGGCGTATGACCACTGCACCGCCGAATATCTGACGCAGGCCGGGGTGAAGAACAGCCACGTGCATTTGGGCGACGTCGGGATCACCGGTAACGGCCACATGATGATGCTGGAAAAGAACAATCAGGCCATCGCAGCGTTCATGGCCGGCTGGCTCGAGGAAAACGTCGAGCGAGGGCAGGAGGGCCCAAATCGCTGAGACGCCGGCTGAGTAAACGGGGATTCTGGTCTTGCGGACGAAGTGAAAAGGTCGGTTGGTGCACCAAGCACCACGGCAAGACCATCCCGCTGCCCGTTCTCTACGCGCCGGGTGGGCATGGCCGGGCGGTTGTGAGTGCCATTATCGACCAAGGTCTAATGGCGATTTGGATCGCGCTGTGCTAGAAAAAAAGTCTGCGTGCAGGTTTCTTCCGGCAAGGAACCCTGGAGTTCATCGGTCCTTCGGTTTGGATTGCGAAGAAGGCCACGCGTCGTCCATGCGCGTCGAAATCTCCAATAAGCATCGCACAGGGAGACCTCGGGAGGGCCGGCGGCGTGAAGGCTCACGTCGATGTCTATTCTCAGGACTTCTTGACGAGAATTAACCTAAGGTCGTCATTGGCAAAAACCGTTTGGCGCGATCGGAGGAAATCATGAAAGCGTCATTTGATATCGATTGTGTCGTCAGATTCGTGTCACTCGGCGCGGCAAGTTGCTCTGTACTGGTCCTCGCCGCGTGTGGCGGTGGCGATCCGAATGGGTCAGTGATCCAGGGCGGATCGGTCGCTGCCGAGGCCGCGAGAGTAGCCGTCTCGGATGAGGCGGATTCGGACGATAGGGCCATCCGAACGGTGCCCCGGGCGAATTGCGGTCCGGAAGACAATCCCGAGACCGCCCTGCAAGG
>VBCK01000218.1 GCA_005882215.1 Betaproteobacteria bacterium
AGCAGCCCCGCCATTACCTGGACCTGCCGGCGTTTTATCAGCACAAACGCGATCGGTTCGTACAGGGCCTGGCTCGCACGCGCTTTGCGCCGTTGCCGTCGCGGGGCACCTACTTCGTGCTGACCGATTACTCGGCGATCTCGAACGAACCGGAGGAGCAATTCGCGCGCCGGCCCGTGGTCGAGGCCGGCGTGGCCGCGATTCCGCTGGCACCCTTTTATTCCGAGCCCGTGAACCGCACCATCGTCCGGTTCTGCTTCGCCAAGCAGGATCAGACGCTGGACGCCGGACTGGATCGTCTGGCGCGCGTCTGACCGGCCGTCACTCCTCCTCTTCAGCTGTCACTCCTCCTCTTCGTCGCGTGGCACCGCCGGCAGCAGCGCAACCGCCTGTTCCGCGGGCAGCGCCTCGACCTCGCGCAGCTTGCGTTGCATCTGCTTGGTGCGTGTGTCGGCCTGCTCCAGGGTTCTGGAGACGGTTCCGACCTGCTCCCGAACCCGCCCCAGCCATTCGCCGAAGCGGGCAAACTCGGTCTTCACCGCGCCCAGCACCTGCCAGACCTCGGACGACCGCTGCTCGATCGCGAGCGTTCGAAATCCCATCTGCAGCGAATTCAGCATCGCAGCCAGCGTGGTGGGGCCCGCGACCACCACGCGCAGCTCCCGGTTCAGCGCCTCGGCCAGGCCCGGGCGCCGCAACACCTCGGCGAACAGCCCTTCGGTGGGCAGGAATAGCACCGCGAAATCGGTCGTGTGAGGCGGCTCGACGTACTTTTCGCGCAGCGTGCGCGACTCGCCGCGCACGCGGTTTTCCAGCGCGCGGCCAGCCTCCTCGGCGCCGGCCGCGTCGGCCCGCTCCTGGGCGGCGACCAGCCGCTCGTAGTCCTCGATCGGAAACTTGGCGTCGATCGGCAGCCACACCGCGGTGTCGCCGTTGCGGCCCGGCAGCCGGATCGCGAAATCGACGCGGTCGCTCGATCCGGGCCGGGTGGCGACATTGGCCGCGTACTGATCGGCGAGCAGCACCTGCTCCAGCAGCGCGGCCAGCTGGACCTCGCCGAACACCCCGCGCGACTTCACGTTGCCCAGCACCCGCTTCAGGTCGCCGACCCCGGCGGCCAGCGCCTGCATCTCGCCCAATCCCCGGTGCACCTGCTCCAGCCGCTCGGAAACCAGGCGGAACGATTCGCCAAGACGCCCGTCCAGCGTGGTCTGAAGCTTCTCCTCGACGGTGGCACGCATCTGCTCCAGACGCGTCTCATTGCCCTGCTGCAGCGCCTGCAGCCGCGTCTCCAGCGTCGTTCGCACCTCGGCGAGGTGCCGCTGGATCGCAGCGGTGAGGTCGGCCAGTTGCTGTTGCATCACGCGCCCGTAGCCGCCCAGCTGCTCGGCCTGCACCCCCGTGATCTGGGTCACATGAGCGGTCAGTGCATCCTGCAACTGGGCCACGCGCGCGCCGATCTGCATCGATGCGCGGTCGGCGCTTGCATCGATCGTCTGGCGCAGTTCGCGCTCGAGCCGTTCGATCCGGGCGTCGAGGGCGGCCGCCGAGAGCGCTTGCTGCCGGCGCCATCCGGCGCGCTGCGCGATCCACGCTCCGGCGACCGATCCCAGCACGGCGGCTGCGACCACCCAGCCGAACTGCCACTCTGCTGCATTCATTGCAAGCACTCGATGTCCCCGCGTCTGGCGCGGCAGCCGAACATTACATCGATCGGCGGCCTGTCAGGATCCGCGCTCAAACCTCGCGCAGGACCACCCAGGGCGGAGTCGCAATCACGCGCCGCAACGCCAGCGACCCTCCGGCGACCGCGCTGACCGCGCCGAGCACGATGCCGCCGACGAAGGGCCAGGGAGCGAGCCGGTACTCGAAGTGCAGCACCTGATGCGCGAGCAGCCAGCCGATCGCACTCGCGCCCAGGCCCGCTAGAAGACCCGCCATCGCGCCCAGAGCCGACAGCTCGAACAGCTGTGCCTGCCAGAGCTGGCGCCGGGCCGCCCCGAGTGCGCGCGCCAGCGCCGCCTCGTGTCCACGTTCGTCCTGCGTGGCCGACAGCGCCGCGTACAGCACCAGTACCCCGGCCGCCAGCGCGAACAGGAATACGAACTGCACGGCACGGCTGACCTGGTCGAGCACGGAGCGGATCTGCGCCAGCACGATGCCGGTGTCGATCACGGTCAGGTTGCGGAATTCGCGAACCAGCCGTGAGGTCGGATCGGCTCGCTCCGGCGCCACGCGGATCGACGTGATGAAGGTTTGCGGCCGGTTCTGCAGCAGCGCGGGCGCCATGATGATGAAGAAGTTGACCTTCATCGAATCCCAGCTCAGCTCGCGCACGCTGGTGGCGGTGGCCCTGACGATTTCCCCCGCCACATCGAAGCTGAGCTGGTCGCCCACGTGAACCCCCAGCGTCTCGGCGATGCCGCGCTCGATCGAAAGTTCGGGCGCGTCGCGCCCGAACCAGCGTCCCTGCAAGATCCGGTTATAGGCCGGCGCCTCGACCGCATAGGACAGGTTGAATTCGCGCTCGATCAGGCCGCGTGCGCGTTCTGCACGATACCGGCCGGGGTCGACCGGATTGCTGTTGATGGCCACCAGCCGCCCGCGGACCATCGGGAACAATTGAGCATCGGCGACGCCCTGCTCCTTCAGTCGCGCCGCCACTGCCTGGACCTGGTCGGGCTGGATGTTGATGATGAAGCGGTTCGGCGCATCGGCCGGAATCTGCGCGCGCCACTGCCGCAGCAGATCGGTTCGAACCATCGCCATCACCAGCAGCGCGGTCAGCCCGAACGACAGGGCGACCACCTGCACGATCGTGGCCGAAGGGCGGCGCACCAGCGCGGCCACTGCAAGACTCGCGCCGGCCGGCACACGCCCGGCGGCCGCGCGCCGCAGGGCGCGCAGCCCGCCCAGCCAGGCCCAGGCCCCTGCCGCAAAGGCGAGGCCGGCGCCGGCGAAACCGCCGGCGGTCACGGCCGCCAGCCGAAGGTCGCGCGACAGCCACAGCAGCAGGCCGGCGAATGTCGCGGCCGCGATTGCGTAAACGAGGGCCGCCGGCTCGTCAGGCCATGCCGCCAGATCACGCCGCAGCACCCTGAGCGGCGGCACCCCGCGAAGACGCATCACCGGAGCCAGTGCGAACCCAGCCAGCAAGGCCCATCCGCACGCAAACGCCTGCAGCGCCGGCACGATCGAGGCGGCGGGCAACTGCGTCGGCAGCAAGCCGGTCAGCGCGCGCACGATCACCAGGTGCAGCGCGGAACCGGCCAGCACCCCGGCGACGCATCCGATGCAGCCGACCCAGGCGAACTGCAGAGCGAACAGGCCCACCAGGTCGCGCGGCCGCAGGCCCAGGCAACGCAGCACCGCGCAGCTGTCGATCCGGCGCTGCGAAAAGCGGCGTGCCGCCGTGGCGACCGCCACCGCAGCCAGCATCGCAGCGAGCAGCGCCACCAGCGTCAGGAACTGGCGCGCGCGCTCCAGCGCCGCGTGCAGATCCGGCCGCCCGTCCTGCAGCGACTGCAGCCGTTGGCCGCGCTGCAGCCGCGGCCGCAACGAGCTGGAGAAGCGTTCGACGGATTGCGGACCGCCGGCCACCAGCAGGTGGTACATCACGCGGCTGGCCGGCTGCACCAGCTCCGTGGCCGCCAGCTCGTCGAGGCGGATCATCACTCGCGGCGCAAACGACATGAATTGCGCGCCGCGGTCCGGCTCGGACGCGATCACGCCGCTCACACGAAACGTCGACTCCCCCAGCCGGATCGACTGGCCCGCCGCCAGATCCAGGGAATCGAGCAGCTGCGGGTCGACCCAGGCCGTGCCGGCCTCGGGCCCGCCCGCCGCCGCAATCTCGCCCTGGGCACCGCGCAGCTTGATGGTGCCGCGCAGCGGATAAGCGCTGGAGACGGCCTTGAGTGCCGCCAGCACATTGCGCTCCGGATGCAGCCCGCTGACCGCCATGCTGGGAAACGTGACGGTCTGCGCAAGCTGCAAGCCGAGTTCGCCGGCCTGGGTCCCGATCGACGGATCGATCGGCCGATCCGAGTCGAGCGCAAGGTCGCCGCCGATGAACATGGCGGCATCGCGCTCCAGGGCCCGCTGGGCGCGATCCACGAAAAAAGCGACGCTGGACAGTGCCGCAACGGCCACCGCGAGGGCCACGACCAGCAGCCGCACCTCGCCCGAGCGCCAGTCGCGCAGGGTCATCCGGAACGACTGGGACAACAAGGCTGCGAAGCCCATCAGTGCTCGTTCACCCGGTGCACGTCACGCCGACCGGCTGAAGGCTCAGCGCCGAAATAACCACAGCAACAGCGTAAACACCAGCGACACCAGCACGCTGGTGCTAAACGGCAGATAAAAATCGAAGCCGTCCCGATGAATGTGAAAGTCGCCGGGCAGCCGCCCCAGCGGGAGCCGGGACAGCCACGGCCACGCCAGGCCCGCTAGAAGCAGGGCGACGCCCGCGCCGACGAGCCAGCGGTTCATCGCACGAGTCTACCCGGTTGGATTGGACGATCGAGGCGAGGGCGCCGCCCCGGGGGCAGCGCCCGCGTCGATTGAATCCGCCCCGATTACTGGGGCACTTCGCGCCAGCCGACCCGGCGCACGGTCGAGTTGGTCTGAGCGATGTTGGCCGAATTCGTCGGAGTCTGCCCGTTCGACAGCGTGACGATCGCCTTGATCGTTCCACCCGACGAGCCGCCGCCGCCCGACCCGTCGCTGCCACCCAGGCTGATCAGCGTGAAGCCCGCGATCTCCGCGCCCACGTTCTTGGTGCCGACGACATTGCTCGTCGCCCCCGACACCGGCGAGCCCGAGGCGTAATTGAACTGATAGAACCAGCTGTCGCCCCCCGCCGCACACGCGGTGCTGTTCGGCACATTGGTTGCGACGAACAGCGTTCCCATCGCCAGCTGCGGATCGATGTTGATCCGCTCCCCGGTCGTCTGGAAGTCGACATACCATCCGATGTTGGTCGGTATGTTGACCGGATTGCTGCTCGAGATCAGCTGGGTGGCGCTGAACGAGCTGAACGTCTGCCTGACGATCGTCGCATTCGAGCGCGGGTTGCCCAGGCTGGTGCCCCTGTCCGCCAGTGCATACAGCGACGACTGATACGACCAGTTTCCGGGCGGCGTCAAGGTCGCCGGATCCTGCAGGTCGGTGACTCCCAGCATTTGCCCGGTGCCGACGAACACGACCGGCGTGTTATTGACCTTTCCGATTTCCGGGCGGGTGGTGATCGGCTGGACCTTGCCGGCCGCATCGGCCAGGGTCGCCATCGTCGATACCGCGATCGACGCGCCGCCGAGGTTGAAGCGCCACAGGTTGCCCTGCAGATCGCCTCCATAGACGTACTGCGACGTGTTGTCCGAATCCGGATTGTTGGCCATCGCCGTGATCTTGGCCAGCCCGGACGGAGTGCTGGTCGAGCCCACACCGGTCGAGGCCTGCCGCAGAATGGCGCCGCTGAACGGGTCGACCTCGTACAGGTGGCCGACCCCGTCACCGGGGCTCACGTTGTTGTACCCCGATGTGAACAGCACCACCCATTTGTTGTCGGACGAGCGCTTGGTGACCACCGGGTTGCCGAACGTCAAGCCCAGATTTGCGTCGCTGTGCCGGCAGACGGTCGAGTCGTTACAGAACTCCCACAGGAACGTCGGCGACGACGGGTTCGTCACGTCGAACGCGGCGTAGCCTCGCGCGCCGTCATTCATTCCCACGATCAACAGCGTGTGCCACAGACCGTCGCTCGGCGAAAGCACGTCGACCACTTCGGGCGAGCCGTCGACGAAATAGGCGTGCTGCGTCGCGTACGCGACGTCGGACAGCAGGTACATCTTCGACAGCAGCATGCGCGGTATGTAGGCCCACAGTTCGTTGCCGGTGACCGCGTCGATCGCATGCAGCATGCCGTCGTTGGCACCGACATAGACGACGCTCTGCCGGCTCGCGTTGGCCGCCGCGAAGGCCGCATAGCTCTGATTGCCCGGCGCGATCGGCGTATCCGCGTAGTGCCGCATCGGAACGTTCACGATGGCTGGCCGCGAGTCCGTCAGATCGCCCAGCACGTTGGTCACGTTCGAGTTCGTGTCGGTGCGCAAGCGGAAATGGGTTCCGTCCGCGTAAGCGCTTTGCCCCCTGAGGTAGTTGACCAGGTTCGCACCGCTGTTCACGATCGACTGGTCGAGCAGAAAGAGCGACGAGCACTGCGACAGCACCGAGCACTTGTTGTTGAAGTACGCTTGCGCGGTCGCATCGAGGCTGCTGTAACTGAAGGGCACGAGGACCGGGCTCGATGTCGGGTTCGACAGCGTGTAGATGGTCCGCGTGTCGCTGGTGGTGTTGACCTGCGCGATCAATTGTGTCGCGGCCGACCAGGTGATCGCCGAACCCACCACGCCGGAAGACGGATCGATGCTGCGGGCGACCATTTCGCCGTCCCAGTAGGCGGTCCGGAACGTCGTGCTGTAGATGGCGTTGTTGGTCGTCGTGATGTTCGGCGAGCTGGTCGCCGCCGCCGCCGCCGCACCGACCTGCGCCTGGATCACCGCGAGGTCACGCGACAGCCCCCGCAGCAGGCTCTGCGGATTCTTTGCGCTCAGGTACGAGCCGCGGCCGTTGATCGCGGCGTGCCACAGATCGTCGGTCTTGGCTGGGTCGTCGTTATAGCCACCCACGGCCTGCCCGCCGGTGCAGGCACCGGCCCCGCTGCCCCCGCCAAACAGGTTCAGCCCACAGACCGGAACCTGCGGCCAGTCGCAGACGTTGCCGGGAGTCCACACGCAGGCTCCCACGGGGGTGGAAGGGTTGGCAATGTTCAGGTAGTCCTGGCTCAGATAGCTCGGATTGCTGGTGCTGGTGTCGTAGGTCAGGTAACCGTCGACGCCGAGGCCGACCGTGTACGTCACCATGTGCTGTGCCGGGTTCATGTCCGCCTTCTGGGCCGTCGGCACGTTATCGGTGCTGACATCCACGCCGGTGTTGTAGTTCCTGCTTCCGGCCGGCCGCAGGTCGGTCTTGTAGTAATACATGGCCACGTCGGCGAGCGTTCCCTTGGACGTGTAGGGGTTTGAGGCGAAGGTCGAGTCCGCCAGGTTGCCGTCGTAGTACCCGCCGTCACCATAGACGCTGGAGCCTCGCTGTTCGAAGACGTTGCTCGAGTCGTTGTCCTGGTTGCCGTTGGTCGAGCTGTACTCCATCGGATTGGCGCTCAGGTCCTTGCCTGGATTGCCGTTCCAGTACCCGTCGGTCGTCATGATCACGAAGTTCTGCTGGCACGAATACTGAACGGGGTCCGCGTAGGTCGTCGAGTTGATCATGCCGTTATCGAGCGCGGTCGCGCTCGTCAGGCCGGCGTAGTACTGACCCACCCGTGCCAGCGACTCGCGCAGCGGCGTCGAAAAGCCCGGCGCCAGTGCGTAAAAGGCGCTGTAGAAGTTGCTGCGCTGGGTGGAGTTGAAATCGCCGATCGGCTCAAACATGCGGCTGTTGAGCGAGCCGCCGGAATAGGCGTTGATCGTCAGCAACCCGACCCGGTAGCTGCTGGTCAGCGTGTTGAAGGCCAGGCCGACCGCGCTCTTGGCCATCTGGATCCGGGCATGGTAGTACGCGTACCAGTTGGCGAAATTGGTCATCTCCTCGGCATAGGTGCAGGTCGGGGCCAAGGCACAGTCGCTGCGTGCGGTGGTGCGCGTGTAGGTCAGCGTGGTCAGTACGATGTTGTTGCGGTTGAAATTGCCGAAGCGCGGGTACTGGTAACCGAGCCGCTGGTTGTACTTCTTCTGGCACTTGGGTTGCGCCGTGCTGCTCCAGGACACCGCGGTCGTACCCGATACCGCGCTCAGGCTGTTCTGATCGGAAGCAGACAGGCAGTAGCGGATCGGCGCGGCTTGGTTATAAGTCGAGTTCCCGGTTGTCGACAACACGCAGGTTGTCAGATTTGCGTCGGAGCAGTACTCGGACGGCGTGATCGCGTAGTAAAACGGGTTGCCGCCTTGAACGGCGGGATACTGGTAGGTCCCCGGAATCACGTTGATCGTTGTTGAGCCGTTCAGCGGCACCGAGACGCTGCCGGATCCGGAGCCCAGCACCGCGTTCGGATAGCCGTTGGAGACGCTGCCCAGGTTGTACAGGAAAGGATTCGTGGTATCGACGCCGTTTCGCTTGCAGTGGGTCGAGGGCGGCGTGACTGAAGAACTGTCGCAGAACACCGCCTCCGGAAAGCCGGTCACCAGGTTGATCGTTCCCGCGGTCGTTCCGTACCCGTCGACCGGAACCCTGGTCCAGCCGGTCGAGTTCGCCGAGGTGTAGCTGGTCATCGATGCGCCGGTTGCCGTCACGCCCGGCGGGTAGTACACGTTCGGGTTGTAAT
>VBCK01000219.1 GCA_005882215.1 Betaproteobacteria bacterium
ACAGATCAAATCGGGGCAGCCGTTGAATCTTTCGGAATAAGGCGCGCGAACGGACACCGGTCAACATCGGCATCGAAGGACCGCTTTCCTTTCACCAGCCCTCGATCGTTGAACAGCCGGAATGGGTCGGCTTGGCGAAAGTGGGTCGGCTATCGGAGAGGTGGGATTCGGTCCGCTGTCTGACGGCAAGCCGTCACCAGCGAGGCGGATGGCCAAACTCTGCGCCTGGCTGATGCTGATTTTCGGAGGACTGGGCTTTCTCGTCGGACTCGTGGTTCCCAGTTTGCGCTGTTGGTCCTCCGCCTGCTGAGGCCACGGCGATAGTCCCCAATCGGCCCACTTCTGCACATCCGAGCGCAACCCATGGTCCCGTGGCTGGGAGGTTTGAACCGCCTCGTCAGTGCACGATCGGCGTGCGGGTGGTGTCTGCACATGGATGCGGCGGTGATCGCTTGTCCTGGCTCGATCTGAGCGATCCCGGGACGCGGTGCCGTGTGATCCCTTCACCGGTCCATATGGACGCGCGGCACCGAGCGCCCGCGCCGATCCCGCACGATCCTTGGAAACCCGCATGGACTGGGGCTGTTCGACTCCTGGCCGGGGGACCAATCCGGCCCCAGCCTCTCACCCACCCAGCCAGCGGGCGCGATAGTGCTTCAACTCCGCGATCGATTCGTACACGTCCGCCAGCGCCTCGTGGCGACTCTTCTTCTCGTATGAGCGAAAAACCTCCGGCCTCCAGCGCCTGGCCAGTTCCTTCAAGGTGCTGACGTCGAGGTTTCGATAGTGGAAGAACGCCTCCAGTTTCGGCATCCAGCGCGCCATGAAGCGGCGGTCCTGGCAGATCGAATTGCCGCACATCGGCGAGCGGCCAGCCGGAACGTATCGCGCCGCCCAATCGAGCATCTGGCGCTCGGCCGCCGCCTCGTCCACGCGCGATTCGCGCACGCGCGGTGTCAGTCCCGAGCGCGCGTGGGTCGAGCGGTTCCAGGCGTCCATTCGGTCGAGCACCGAGTCGTCCTGGTGGATCGCGATCACCGGGCCTTCGGCCACCACGTTCAGCTGCGCATCAGTCACGACCATGGCCAATTCGAGCACCCGATCGGTATCGGGGCTCAGGCCCGACATTTCCATATCGACCCACAGCAGCCGGTTCTCGTCGAGCGCCGGCGCGGGGCCGGCGGCCCGCTCGGGTTGCGGTTCCTGCTGTAACATAATCCTCGGTGCGCTGCCCTGGATGGGGACGCGGGCCCTGTCGGGTACATGACTGCCGGCGATTCTCGCACGGCCTGCGCGCAACGGCGATGACCTCCGCCCTGTTCACCTGGATCTTTCTTGCGCTGCTGGCGCTGAATCTCGGCCTGAAGTACTGGCTTGCCACGCGGCAGATCCGTCACGTCGCGCGCCGGGCCGACGTCGTGCCTGAGCAGTTCGCCGGAGAAGTCGGCCTGGAAGCCCACCGCAAGGCCGCCGCCTACACGGTAGCGAAGCAACGGCTGGCGATGGTCGAGACCGCCTGCGGCGCCATCGTGCTGCTGGCACTGACGTTGTGCGGGGGACTGCAGGCGCTGTCCGACCTGCTCGGCCGCTGGCTCGGCTATGGGATGCCGTTCCAGCTCGCTCTGGCCGCTTGCGTCGTGCTGATCGTCAGCCTGGTGGACCTGCCGATCGAATGGTACCGTCAGTTCCAGATCGAACAGGGATTCGGATTCAATCGGATGACGCCCAAGCTGTTCCTGGCCGACACGGCGAAATCGATCGGCCTGTCGGTCGCGATCGGACTTCCGTTGCTGGCGATGGTCCTGGCCCTGATGCGATTCGCGGGCTCCTACTGGTGGGTATACGCCTGGCTGATCTGGTGCGGCTTCACGCTGCTGATGACCGTCCTGTTCCCGGTCCTGATCGCGCCGCTTTTCAATCGCTTCACTCCGCTGGCCGACCCGGAGCTGCTGCAGCGCATCCGGGCACTGGTGGGCCGCGCGGGCTTTCAGGCGAGCGGGATCTACACGATGGACGGATCGCGCCGCTCGAGCCGCGGCAACGCCTACTTCACGGGTCTGGGCGCCGCCGGAGGGGCTCTCGGCTTCCGGGTGCTCACCGAGAGCGTTTACTTTCCTGTTCGCGCCGCTGTCGAGTCTGCTGTCGCGTCGCCAGGAATTCGAGGCGGACGAGTTTGCCGCGCGCTACGCGTCGCCGCGCGCGCTGATCGGCGCGCTGATCAAGCTGTACAAGGACAACGCAACCACACTGACACCGGACCCGGTTCACTCGACGTTCTACAACTCGCACCCGCCCGCGTCGATCCGTATCGAGCGATTGCTCAGGCATGGAGCGTCGGCGACGGCCAGCTGAGCGTGCGGCCCAACGCCGACCGGATGAAGCGGATTCTGCGCTGCGATCACCCGCTGCAGGCCGAGCACTACGCCAACGTGCTGCGCGCAGCGGGGTTCGACTGCGAAGTGCGCCGCGCCGCCCTGTACGGCGCGGTGGGCGATATCCCGTGGCACGAATGCGCGCCGGAGATCTGGCTGCGCAACGAGCTGGACGAGGCGATGGCCCGTCGCCTGCTCGAGGAACTGTCGAAACCCAGCGTTGGGGAACCCTGGCGATGCGCCGGTTGCGGCGAAGAGCTCGAACCGCAGTTCGGCGCCTGCTGGCGGTGCGGTCACGCCCGTTGACGGTCAGAGAAACGTTGCGGTGGTCAGCAGCAGCAGCAGGATCATCCAGAGCACCAGCGCGCGCCACACCAGACCCACGGCCGAGCGCATCGCGCTGGGGTCGGGCTCGCTCAGGCCGGCCCCTTCCTGTCCCGGTTCGTCGAACAGCGGGGCCGACTCGCTCTCGGTGAGCACCCGGAAGCCGAGAGCCCCTCCGGCGGCGCCCAGGATCAGCAGTCGGGAGCTCAGCGGTTGCAAGCGGGCCACGGCGGCCATCCGCCGCCAGCAGTAAAGCGCTCCCTCGAAATCGCCGACGATCGCGAAGCCCAGCGCAGTCAGCCGGGCCGGAACCCAGTCGATCACCCGAAATGCCGCCGCGGCGAATCGTCCGAAACCGTCGGACGGCAAGGCCGCGCTGCCCACGGCCGGGCGCGGATTCCAGCGGCGGTTGACGAATGCGGCCATCCGGTACATCACCGCTCCGATCGGACCCGGCAGCACGACGAACCAGAACAGCACGCCGAACACGTGGCGGTGCGCCTGGAGCAAGCCGATGTCGATCGCCTGGCGGGCGATCTCCCCCGGACTCAGATCCCCGGCCCGAAACCCGGGGTCGGTGCGCCGCTTCAGGTCGATCAGCAACTGACGCGCTGCGCTGACGTCGCCGCCTTCCAGCGCAGCCTGGATCCGGGTGAGCGGACGGCTGAACTGCCGGAACCCGAAGGCGAAATACAGCACGGCCACGTCGATCACCAGCGCGACCGCCCAGTGGATCGAGCGCGCTGCGTAAAAGACGGCCGCCGTCAGCAGCACGACGACGCCGACCAGCGTGATCCACGCGTAGACCCCGTGGCGAGGCCGCCCGGCGTTCAGGTAGCGTGCCGTCGAATCGGACAGCGCGGCCGCCAGTGCATAGACCGGATTGCGCGCCGGCAGGGCGACCGCCTGTTCGAGGAGCAGCGTCGCCAGAAGCGCCAGCCAGGCCATTACCGGGTGCCTCCCAACGTCAATTGCCCCTAAGAAATCCGTACAGATTGCGTAGGATCGCGGCGGTTACGCCCCAGATCATCCGCTCACGCAGCCCGTCGTCGTACGGCATCGTGTAGACAAATCGCGATTCGCCGGCCGTCGTCGCCACCCGGCGCTGGTGATTCCTGGGGTCCATCAGGAACGACAACGGCACTTCGAACGCGTCTTCGACTTCGCCGGCGTGGAGCCGCAAATCGATCGGAGCCGCGATCATGCCGACCACCGGAGTCACCTCGAACCGGGTCACCGTCAGGTAAATGGGAAGAGTCCCCAGTATCTGAATCCGCTCGATCGGCAGTCCGGTTTCCTCGCACGCTTCGCGCAGCGCCGCGTCGACCGGTCCGCGGTCGGATGGCTCGATGCGCCCTCCGGGAAAGCTGATCTGCCCCGCGTGGGCCTGCAAATGCCGGGACCGGCGCGTCAACAGCACGCTCAGCTCGTCGTCGTGCCGAACCAGCGGCACCAGCACCGCGGCCGGCTTGGGCCCTTCTGCGGGCTCCAAAGGCGGCGGTGCGTCGGACCTGAGCTCCGGCGTCCAGGCACCCGGTCGCAGGAAGCGCTGGCGCACCGCGGCGGGCGTCAATTGCTCCGGCGCCAGCGGCTCGCCGCGCACACGATCGTCGAACCCGCGATCGAGCGGCAACCGACTTGGGTCGATGGACATGGGCCGGGCTGCCCCGGCGCCCCCGCTTTCCACCCAGCCTGTCAGCTTTCGGCCTTGACTTCCAGCTTCTCGCGAATCCGCGCCGATTTGCCGGAGCGATCACGCAAGTAGTACAACTTCGCGCGCCGGACATCTCCGCGCCGCTTCACTTCGATCGAGGCAACCGCCGGCGAGTACAGCTGGAACGTCCTCTCAACCCCCTCGCCGCTGGAGATCTTGCGAACGAGGAAAGAGGAATTCAGGCCGCGGTTGCGCCGGGCGATCACGACACCTTCGTAGGCCTGGACGCGCTTGCGCGTGCCTTCGACCACATTGACGTTGACCACGACGGTGTCGCCCGGCCCGAAATCGGGGATGACCTTGCTGGCGCTGAGCCGAGCGACCTCTTCCTGCTCGATCTGCTGGATCAAATTCATTTACGCTTCTCCGTCAAGCTTCATGGGGCAAGTGCATCTCGGCGTTGTCCTGTGCGTCGTCCTGCAACAAGTCCGGACGCACGCGCCGTGTCCGTTCCAGCGAGTGATCGCGCCGCCACTGCTCGATCCGCGCATGGTCGCCGGACAGCAGCACGGGCGGCACGGACCGTCCACGCCACGATTCGGGCCTCGTGAACTGCGGCGCGTCCAGTCGCCCGTTGCCAAACGATTCGTCGCGCACCGACTCTTCTTTCAGGGCGCCCGGCAGCTGCCGCACCACCGCGTCGATCAGGCTCATCGCAGCGATCTCGCCTCCTGAAAGCACGAAGTCGCCGATCGAGACCTCCTCGTCGACCAGCGCATCGATGAAGCGCTGATCGATGCCTTCGTAGCGCCCGCACACCAGGATCAGCCCGCGCCCGCGGGTTGCCTCGCCGGCAAGCTGCTTGACCCTAGCGTCGGTCAACGGACGGCCGGCGGCCGACAGGCAAATGACCCAGGGCGGTGCCACCGATGGCAAGGCGCCGGGGTCGCACGCGTCGGCGCGCGCGGCTTCGACCGCGCATGCCAGCGGCTCGGCCATCAGCACCATGCCCGGTCCGCCGCCGAACGGCCGGTCGTCCACCGTGCGGTGAACGTCCAGCGTGAAATCGCGCGGATTCCAGGTGCGAAGCTGCCACAGCCCCCGCTCGTGCGCCCGGCGCGTCACGCCGAACTGCGACAGCGTCTCGAACATCTGTGGGAACAGCGTAATCGCGTCGAATCGCACTATGCCAGCCACTCCGGTTCCCAGTTCACGCGGATCGTGCCCGCGTCAAGATCGATGCCGTCGATGAAGTCACCGACCACCGGCACCAGGATTTCGGGGCCCGGCGAGGCCGGCTCGATCTCGAGCAGATCATGGGCCGCGCTGGTCCTGAGCCCTTTTACCACTCCCAACCTCCGGTCGCAGCGGCCGATTACCTGCAAACCGATCAAATCAACCCAGTAGTACTCCTGGCCCTGCAGCTGCGGAAAGTCGCATCGCGCCACCGCAACGGACGTGCCTTTCAGTGCCTCGGCCGCTTCCGGGCTGTCGCAGCCGTCCCACTTGGCCACCAGGCCGGCGCCCTGCTGCCGGACCGCACTGACTTGCAGCTCGCGCGCCGAACCCGGTCCGACCAGCCACCAGCGCCGCGTCGATCTGAGCACCTCGGCCTGCGGCGTGTGCGGCGCAATCTTCACCCATCCGCGCAAGCCGTACGCGCCACGCACGCGGCCGAGTTCGACCAGCCGCTCGTTGGGGGCGCCCGAACCTGAGGCCGCGTCTAAGCTCGTTGCTCCGATCCCTGGGCGGCCGTTTCAGCCGCCTCCGCCGCGGCTACGGCGGCCGAGGCCGCCGGCGCCTGCGCGGCCTCGCCCGCCGGCGGCTTCACCGGCGCGCCAAACGTCTTCACCAGCCGCGCGACCGTCGGGCTTACCTGTGCGCCGACGCTGCGCCAGTGGGCCAGGCGATCCTGGGCGATCCGAAACTTCGTTTCGGTGTCCGTCGCCTTCGGATTGTAGAAACCCACGCGCTCGACAAACCGGCCGTCGCGCGCGCTGCGCGAGTCCGTCGCAACAATCGTGAAAAACGGGCGTTTCTTGGCACCGCCCCGCGCCAGCCGGATCACCACCATTATTCGATTCCAGTTCCTGTAGTCAGCCCCATAGTCAGCCCCGTAGTCGGCCCTGCAGCTAGGCCTGCGGTGAGCCCCCTGCAATCAGCCCCTGTAACCGGGGAACCGATCATTTTATTAAGCCTGCGGCCCCGGGGCAAGCGGTGATCCGGTCGACCCGGGTGATGGCCCGGTCGCCTGCGCCTCGTCGATACTGTATATTTATTCACTACCATGACAAACCCGACCCGCGATCCGCAGCAACCGGACCCTATCGTATGGAAGGGCCGCGCTGCGGTGTCCAATCGCGAATCCCGCTTCAACCGGATGCAGCATGAAGCCGACCCGGCTGCGGTCGAAATCGACCCGAACGAGCCGGCCGGCGCCCCGGCCACAGAGGTCCGGATCGAAATCGCGCGGTCGATCATATCGACCAACCGCTCGCCGGACCTGCCGTTCGACCAGTCGATCAATCCGTACCGCGGTTGCGAGCACGGCTGCGTCTACTGCTATGCCCGGCCGAGCCACACCTATCTCGGGCTGTCGGCGGGCCTGGACTTCGAGACCAAGATCTTCGCCAAAACCAACGCCGCCGAACTGCTTCGGAAGGAACTGAGCCGAACCGATGCGCCTCGATCGATGATCGCCCTCGGCGCCAATACGGACCCTTACCAGCCCACGGAACGGCAGCTGCAGATCACGCGCTCGTTGCTGGAGGTGCTGAGGGAGTTCGAACACCCGATCGGCATCACGACCAAGTCGAGCCTGGTGACCCGGGACATCGACATCCTGGCGCCGATGGCGGCCAAGGGGCTGGTGAAAGTCTTCATTTCCGTGGGAACGCTGAATGCGGATATCGCGCGCACGATGGAGCCGCGCGCCAACTCCCCGGCGCGGCGGATCCAGGCCATCGCGCAGCTTGCCGCGGCGGGCATTCCGGCCGGAGTCATCGTGGCCCCGATCGTTCCGGCGCTGACGGACCAGGACCTGGAGCGCGTGCTCGAAGCGGCCGCCACCGCGGGCGCCCGCTACGCCAGCTATGTGGTGTTGCGGCTGCCGCTGGAGGTCGCCGACCTTTTCACCGAGTGGCTCGAAACGCACCATCCGATGCGCGCGCGCCATGTGATGAGCCTGATTCGTCAGATGCGAGCAGGCAAGAACAACGATTCGACCTTCGGGATCCGGATGCGCGGCAGCGGACCGATTGCCGATCTGATCGAACGGCGCTTCAAGATCGCGTGCAAACGCCTCGGGCTGAATGCGGATCGGGTCGAGCAACGCTTGCAGGCCGCCGCCGAGGCTACGGCGGCCAAGGCGGAGGCGGCCAAGGCCACCGTAGCCTTGGCGGAGGCGGCCGGTGCGCAGATGAACCTTTTCTAGTAATTGCGCCGGCGGCACACCGGCGCGTCAGGCCAGATCGTGCAGCAAAGATGCAACCACCTCGGGCGGCAGCGCACCGATCCGCTCGGCGTAGTTCGGGTGATCGAAGCCCACCGCGATCGAGCTGCCACCGCGCAACGTCGACACCACCGCCGGATCGAACTCGAACCGGAGGAAATGCACGGCCGAGGTCTTCTTCTCGTTTTCCCGCTCGAGGTCCTCGTCGGCAATCGCGTAGATCTTCGGCAGCCCGCCGACCTGCAGATACACGCTGCGCTCGATGCCCTTCAGGCGCTCGAGCTCGATTTTGCGCTGATCCGGGTCCTCGAATTCGATCATCATGGTCGCCTTCAGGTTCGTACCGTCCGGAATCAGCGGCGTATACGCATCCAGCTCGGCGCGAATGCCCTTTTCGTCGAACGTGCGTTCGATCCTGAGCATTTCCTGGATCTGATAGCGAACCGTCAGCTCGTCCTCGAAGATCAGCGTCACGTGAGGGCCGACGTGCAAGGTCCGATGCCGCTTGTGGGCCAGCACGCGGGTACGAAACGCGTCGCGCTCGCGCGCATACGCTTCCAGGGTCAGCAGGCTCTCACGCGAAATGGTCGGCACTTGCGTCTCCCCACGATTCAATCGATCCCGTAGGCCATGCGCACCAGCGTGAGCGGATGCACCAGTCTGGGTGCGCCGCGCTCTGCGCCTCCGAGCTGGCCGATGCCCTGCTCGATATGGTGGCCGGCCAGCTGGCAATCGGAGCTGATGAAGTCGGGGCTGGCCTCGGCCATGGCACGGAAAACCGGACGGCCGATTCTCATTGCGGTGGCGTGAAACTGCTTCTTGACGCCCCACGTTCCGGCGTGACCCGAGCAGCGCTCGACCGTGGTCACCTCGGTGCCGGGCAGCCACTTCAGCACTTCCTCGGTCTTGCGGCCGATATTCTGCACGCGGCCGTGACAGGGGATGTGGTACGCGATGCGGCCCAACGGCCGACAGAAATCGGTGCGAATCAGGCCGTCGCGCCGGCGCGCCGCCAGGTACTCGAACGGATCCCAGAATGCCGACGCAACCGCCCGCACATCGGCATCGTCCGGAAACAACAGCGGCAGCTCCTGCTTGAACATCAGCGTGCACGACGGCACCGCCGAAACGATCCCGTATCCTGCGCGCGCAAGCGGCGCCAGCATCGGAATGTTGGCGACCTTCGCTCGCTCGACGCCCGCCAGATCGCCCAGCTCCAGCTTGGGCATCCCGCAGCAGACTTCTTTCTTCGCGAGGGTCACTGGAATCGCGTTGTGGGCGAGGATCTTCAACAGGTCGTCGCCGATATCCGGCTCGTTGTAGTTCACGTAACAGGTCGAAAGCAGCGCCAGCCTGCCGGGCGTGCGCTCCCCGTCCCGAACCGGCAGCGTTGCGTCGGCACGCGCAGTCGATCGAAACGTGCGTTCGGCAAGCTCGGGACGCCACGCCGTGCGCTCCACGCCAAGCGTCGCTTCGAGTACGCGTCGAGCCGGTGCGGTGCGATTGAGCGCGTTCACGGTCCGGGTGACCACCGGAATCCCGGCCAGGCGACCGACAGAATCGGTCGACGACAGGATTCGATCTCGCAGCCGTCCGCCGGAGCGGCGGAATTCGACCGCCTTCGCGCGCAGCATCAGGTGCGGGAAATCCACGTTCCACGGATGAGGCGGCACGTACGGACACTTGGTCATGAAGCACATGTCGCACAGGTAGCAGTTGTCCACCACCTTGCCGAAGTCCGAACGGGGCACGGCGTCCAGCTCGCCGCTCGCGGAGTTGTCGACCAGATCAAACAGGGTCGGGAACGCTCCGCACAGGTTCACGCAGCGGCGACAGCCCTGACAGATGTCGAATACGCGCTCGAGCTCGCCTTCGAGCTGGTCCTGGGCGTAGAAGCCGACGCTGTGCCAGTCGATCGGGTGGCGCGTCGGCGCCTCGAGACTGCCCTCTCTGGTCGTCATGCTCGTAGGAACATGGCGGCACCCGTCTTCGCGCGCGGGTGCCGCTATC
>VBCK01000220.1 GCA_005882215.1 Betaproteobacteria bacterium
GGTCCAGCCGAAAAATGCGCGATCCGTCAGCCGGATGCGCCCGCGCGCGACCGCCGGGATCCAGCTACGACGCCACCAGGGCAGGCTGTTGCAAAGGGTCGCTGCCAGGAGCCAGGTTCGACCGCGAAGCCGCCCCTCTCGCTGAGGGCAGGGGCCGCGGGCCGCGGCTCTGCGACAGCGGCTAGGTCTGGGTCAGAATCCTGGTAACGCGATCGGCATCGCCGCGCGAATCGAGCGCCAGGTAGGCGATGAACTGCGCGCCGATCACCACGGCGGTGAAGCCGCGCAGGCTGATGCCGGCCTCCGCGATCCGCTGTGCCACGGTCGCCGCTATGCCCGGCCGGTCACGCCCACTGACCCGAACCGAGTGCACGGTGTGCGCGGCAATGAATCCGAACTGGGCCGCCGCGGCGATTTCCTGGTCCCCCTGCAACGGCGTGACGAATACGACCCCCTTCCCCGGCTGGTCCGGCTCGCGCCGCGCAATGATGCACTGCAGGTCGGCCCCGGCGTCCCGCAAAGCCCTCAGGCCCTCTGCCAGCCCGCCGGGCCGGTCGGGGATCGGTGCGGCCCAGACGTCGACGGCTTCCACGAAAAGACCCATCGCGTTTTCTCCTTGCTATTGGCGAGGTGCGCTCCGGGACGGCCCCGCGAACGGAGGCGGTTCCGGCTCGTGCGGGACGGACAGCTTACAACGGTCCCGCGCCGGATGCCGCAGCGTCGCCTCAGATCACGCTGTCCCAAGGCAAGGAAAGGCGGGTTGCGCAGTTCACGATGCCGACCATCGAATAGGTCTGCGGAAAATTGCCCCATAACTCGCCGCTGGCGGCGACCAGGTCCTCCGACAGCAATCCCACATGATTGCGCCGCGCCAGCAGCGCGTCGAATATCTCGCGGGCCTGCTCGACGCGTCCGATCCGGGCCAGCGCATCGATACGCCAGAAACAACAGGCGATGAAAGCGGTTTCGGGGCGACCGAAATCGTCGGGCGCCTCATAGCGGCGCATGAAGGGACCGTCGGACAGACTGTGCTCCAGCGCCTCCACGGTGCGAACGAAGCGCGTGTCGCGCGGATCGAGAAATCCGACCTCGGCCATCAACAGCACGCCCGCGTCCAGGTCGCTGCCGCCGAAGCTCGCCACGAATGACTGCCGCACCTCGCTCCAGGCGCGTTCCAGAATCCTGGCCTTGATCGCGTCGGCGCGGGCAGCCCAGTGCGAGAGCCGGTCCGGGCGTGCCATCGCGCGGGCGATCTTCGCCAGACGGTCGCACGCAGCCCAGCACATCAACGACGAGGCGGTATGCACGCCCGAGCGCGTGCGCAGCTCCCACATGCCGGCGTCGGGTTGCTCGTGCAAGGTCCACGCAAACTCGCCCATGCGCTCGAGCGCGGCAAAATCGCTCGCGTCGACACGACGCAGCAGACGCTGGTCGTGAAATGCCTGGGCGGCGCCGAGCACGACATTGCCGTAGACGTCGTGCTGGACGTGCTCGTGCGCCTGGTTGCCGATCCGCACCGGCCCCATTCCGCGATATCCGCTCAGGCTCGGCACCGTGCGTTCGGGCAGGTGCGGCTCCAGACCGATTCCGTACAGCGGCTGCATGTGACCGGTCGCAGCGCCACGCACGACGTCGTGCAGCCAGCGCAGGTACTCCTCCATGGTGGACAGCTCCGCCAGGCTGTTCAGCGCGCGCACCACGAAGAACGCGTCGCGCAGCCAGCAATAGCGGTAGTCCCAGTTGCGCTGGCTGCCGGGCGCCTCCGGAATGCTGGTGGTCATCGCAGCGACGATGGCGCCGGTTTCCTCGTACTGGCACATCTTCAGCGTGATCGCCGAGCGGATCACCGCGTCCTGCCATTGCAAGGGAACGGCCAGGCCGCGGGTCCAGCGAAGCCAGTGCAGCGAGGTCTGCTCTTCGAATTCGCGTGCCGTGTCCTCGATGCCGCCCGACAGGGTCTCATCGGGACCGAGCAACAGGCTGATCGGCCCCTGCAGCGAAAACCAGGTTTCGCCGATCACGTAGCTCAGCGGCGCGTTGGTGGTCAGGCGCAGCGTCCATCCCGACCCGACGAAGCGCAGGTGGTTGCTGCCGCGGGTGCTGACCGGCTGGTTCGCCCCCCAGTCGCTGCGCGGACGTACCACCACTCGAACGCGCGGATGGCCGTGCAACGGCCGCACGCGCCGCACCAGCTGCGCCGGCCGGAAAAAACGGTCGCGCTGGAGAAAGCGCGGCGCAAAGTCGACGATTTCGATGCCCTGGCCGTGGCCATCGAACAGCCGCGTGCGCACGATCGCGGTTCCGGCGTCGTAGCTCTGCTCGCTTCGCGACAGTCCTTCGAGCTCGACGGCGCTCGTCCCGTCCGAGCCGACGCCATTGGCGGAGTCGAGCAGCGCGCAAAAGACCGGGTCGCCGTCGAAGCGCGGCATGCAGCACCAGACCACACGGGCCTGGGGGTCGATCAACGCGCTGATCGCGCAGTTGCCGATCATCGCGAGCTGCAGGCTCGCTTGCGCTCCGGGATGCATTGGCACGAATATAATCGGATCCTGTCCTGCCTGATGATCTTCAGTGGATTTCCGGCGGCGCCATAGGTCGGGCGTACGCCGCGACACGGCCGCAGGTAGCGCCCGCGGCCCTTACCCTGATGAATACCTTCCGCCTTCAGCTCCGCTTCCTCGTGCCGCTCGTGCTGACCCTCGTTGCGGCGGCCTACCTGGCGCTGCCCCTGATGGACCGCTTGACCCTGCGCTGGTTTTCGCGCGACCTGGACCTCCGAGGCAGCCTGCTGGCGAACGCGCTTTCGGATTCGATCGCGGAAGCGCTACGGGCGCGCGGGATGGCGCGCCTGCAGACGATCTTCGACCACGCGGTGCAGGACGAACGGCTGGTTGCGATCGGCCTTTGCTCGGTCGACGGGCAGCTGCTGCGCAGCACCGACGACTATCCGGACAAGCTGACCTGCGCCAATGCGCTGGCGACCGCCGCCCGCGCCGACCACCTGCTGCGGATCGCCGGCGGCCCAGTGCACGTGGGCGCTTACCCGGTGAACGACGAATCCGGCCGCGTGGCCGACCTCGTGTTGCTGCATGACATGAGCTTCATCGAGAGGCGCAGCCAGGACACGCGCCAGTACCTGATCATATTGATCGCTGCGCTGGGCGCGACCATCGCGATGATCACGGTCGTGGTGGCGCAGCTGAGCTGGCGCGGCTGGGTCTCCGGCGCGCGCGCGCTGCTGCGCGGCGAAGGGCTGCTCAGGCCGCTGCTGCCTCCAACCCCCGAGCTGGCGCCGCTCGCGGCCGACTTGCGCACGCGCCTGCGCGACCTGGATGACGAATATCGCCGCATCCACGGCCTGCAGGCCGAATGGGGTCCGGACCGGCTGCGCTCGCTGTTGCGCACGCAGTTGCGCGGTGACGAGATCATCGTCGTGTCAAACCGCGAGCCTTACATCCACGAACACGCGCCGGCGGGCATGATCGTCAAGCGGCCCGCCAGCGGGCTCGTGACCGCGATCGAACCGGTGTTGCGCGCGTGCTCCGGCACGTGGATTGCCCATGGCAGCGGCAGCGCGGACCGGCAGGTCGTCGACCCCCGCGACCATATGCTGGCGCCTCCCGGCCGCGCCGAGTACACGCTGCGACGCATCTGGCTGACCGAGCGGGAGGAGCTGGGTTACTACTACGGTTTTGCCAACGAAGGCCTGTGGCCCTTGTGCCACGTGGCGCACGTGCGGCCGGTGTTTCGCGAGCCCGACTGGCAGGCCTATCGCGAGATCAACCAGCGATTCGCCGACGCGGTGGTCGATGAGGCGCGCAGCGAGGATCCGGTCGTGATGGTGCAGGACTATCACTTCGCGCTGCTTCCGGCGATGATCCGGGAGCGGCTTCCGCGGGCGACGATCCTCACCTTCTGGCACATTCCGTGGCCGAACCCCGAGTCCTTTGGGATCTGCCCCTGGCGGCGCGAAATTCTGCAGGGCATGCTCGGCAGCACCATCGTGGGTTTCCAGACGCGTTTTCACTGCAAGAATTTCATCGAGACCATCGATCGCACGCTGGAAGCGCGCATCGAGCACGAGCACTCGACGATTTCGTACCAGGACGAGGACACCTTCGTCGAGAGCTATCCGATCTCGATCGAATGGCCAAGCGCGGCCAGCATGGCGGCCTGGCCTTCGATCGAGCAGTGCCGGCGCAACGTGACGCAGCGGCTGGGGCTTGCCGCCGACCAGAAGATTGCGGTCGGAATCGACCGTCTCGATTACACCAAGGGCGTGATCGAGAGGATGCAGGCGGTGGAGCGGCTGCTCGAGCAGCGGCCGGAGTGGGTCGGCCGGTTGGTGCTGGTGCAGGCGGCCGCGCCGTCGCGCAGCGTGCTCGAGGAGTACAGCCTGTTTCAACAACGCATCGGTCTGCTGGCCGAACACATCAACCAGCGCTTCGGGACGGCCGAGTACCGACCGATCCGCTTGTTGATGGAGCACCACGAGCGCGACGCCGTCAACGAGCTCTATCGCGCCGCCGACGTGTGCCTGGTCACCAGTCTGCATGACGGCATGAACCTCGTATGCAAGGAATTCGTCGCCGCGCGCGACGATGAGCGCGGCGTGCTGATACTGAGCCGCTTCGCCGGGGCTGCCCGCGAGATGACGGAGGCCCTGGTCGTCAATCCTTACCATGTCGAGGACTGCGCCGCGCAGATCCAGCGCGCCCTTACGATGCCGGAGCCGGAGCAACGCGAACGCATGGCCAGCCTGCGGATGACGGTGCGCGAATTCAACGTCTATCGCTGGGCCGGGCGCATGCTGGCCGACGCCGGGCGCCTGCGCCTGCGCGGGCGCATCGAGGCTCGCGTGCAACGCCACCACGACGCCTGACATGAGGCGCCTGCTCGATCCCGAAGGTCGGCGCGCGCTGGAAACCGCGCTGCGGTCGCTCTCGTTGCTCGCTTTCGACTTCGACGGGACCCTGGCAGCCATCGTCGAACGCCCCGACGACGCGCGCGTGACCCGCGCCGTCTCGGAACGGCTCGCGCGCCTGACGCGCCTGCGGCCCGTGGCCATCGTGACCGGCCGCTCGGTGGCCGATGTGGGGCCGCGCCTCGGGTTCGAGCCGCAATTCGTCGTCGGAAGCCACGGCGCCGAGGACCCGGGGTGGGCTTACGGCCTCGATGTGTCCTGCCTGGACGGCCTGCGCACGCATCTGGCCGCGCAATTTGACGAGCTCGACGCGCTCGGAATACGGGTCGAGGACAAGCTTTACTCGCTCGCCCTGCATTACCGCCTCGCGCCCGACCCGGGACAGGCCCTTGCCCGCATCGAGGCGCTGCTGGCCGGACTCGATCCGAAACTGCGCAGTTTCGGCGGTAAGTGCGTGGTCAATGTGGTGCTGGCCGGCGCGCCCGACAAGGGCGACGCCGTCGTTTCGCTGGTGCGGCGCACCGGCTGCGCCTCGGTCGTGTTCGTCGGGGACGATTTGAACGACGAGGCCGTGTTCGCGCGCGCCTCGCCGAACTGGGTGACGGTGCGCGTCGGTCGCGACGGCCCTCGGTCGCGCGCCGGCTTCTTCCTGGACAGTCACGCCGAAGTGGAAGCGCTGCTGGATGTGATGCTCGACCAGCTGCGCGCGTGTTGACGCCCCTTTCGAATAGACTCACAGGTCTCGTGAAAAGCGCCCGTAAGACAAGCGCGAAGGCCGCTGCGGCCCGCTTGTGAGGCTGATGAAGGTACGCGACAGCGCCGGACGGCTGATCCCGCTGGGCGAGGTGTAAAAAAGGAGCGGCTGCCGTGCCCGGAGCCGCCCAATCGCTGCTTGCTGGGGAATTACTGCAGGGACAGACTCACCTCCACGCGTGCACGAAATCCGCGCGCCGGTTCATGGACCAGCAGCTCTCGTTGTGGCATAGCTCGCGCGGTTTCTCCTTGCCGAAGCTCACCGTCTCGACGCGGGTTTCCGGAATTCCGAGCAGCCGCAGCCGCTGCTTGACCGCATCGGCACGACGCTGGCCCAGCGCCAGGTTGTATTCGCGGCTGCCGCGCTCGTCGCAGTTGCCCTGCAAGGTCAAGTAGTCGTTCGCATAGGCATTGGCCAGGTTCCCGTTCTCCGTGATCGCCGACACCTGGTCGGGCTTGATCACCGACTTGTCGTAATCGAAATAGACGCTCGTGACGGTCAGCGCGCTGCGCGCCCGTTCGAATGCCTGCATCGGTGATTCGGCCGGCACCGCGGGCGCCGGCTTCGGCGCGGGAGGCGGCGGCGGAGGCGGAGGTGGAGGCTCAGGCGCCTTCGCCTCGGGCGGAGGCGGCGGCGCGGGCGGGGTCGGCGTCGAGCAGGCGGCAGCCAGCGTGACCAGCAGAACGAAAACGGTGCGTTTCATCGTCAGCTCATTTCCGAGGAAGGATCAGGCTCCGGAGATCTCGAACTGCACGTCGACGTTGCCGCGCGTGGCATGCGAATAGGGGCAGATCTTCTCGTGCGCCTCGCGCGCCAGCGCGGACAGGTCGGACTGCGCCAGGCTGCGGTCCTCGACCCGCATCTTCACCGACAGGCCGAATCCGCCCAACTCGCGCGGCCCGATCGAAACGGCACACGTGATCCTCGCCTTGCTCGCGTCCTTTTTCTGCTGTTTCGCGACGAAGTCGAGCGCACCGCCGAAACAGGCGGCGTAGCCGGCCGCGAACAGGTGCTCGGGCGTCGCCGCCCCGGGCCGACCCGGGCCGCCCATCTCCTTGGGCAGCGAAAGATCGGCTTTGACGACGCCGTCACTGGTCTCGGTGTGTCCGTTGCGGCCGCCGGTCGCCGTTGCAGTGGCCGTGTAGAGCGGCTTGATCTTGTCCATGAGCTCACTCCTTATCGAGGGATTCGAGCGATGCTACTAGACTTGGGAGATGAGAAAGCCCACCGCCCGCAAGACCGCGCCAAGGACTGCCGCCAAGGCCGCGGCGCGCGCCCGCCCTGCGCGCGGCAAGCTCGCGCCTCGGGCGCAGAAGCGCGGTCTTTCGGCGGAGCAGATTGTGCTCGATCGCCAGGCGCCCGAGGTCGGCGCGCTGTCCGAGCAGGTGACCGCGGCCGGAGGCGCCGTGGTCGGCGCCTACCGGGAGCCGCTCTCGGGCCGCCCCGTGCTGCTGGCCGCCCTTCCGCTGGAAGCGGTGCAGCCCACGCCGTTTCAGCGCGATCTGTCGCCCACGCACACGCAGCGCCTCGCCGCGAAAATCGAAGAGTCCGGCTCATTCCTGGACCCGCTGATCGTGGTACGCGGCGACGACGGCAAACTGTGGACGCCGAACGGACGCCATCGGCTGGCCGCCGCGAAAATGCTGGGACTGAAGCAGATCATGGCGCTGGTGTCGCCCGATGAAAGCCTGGCGTTCCGGATCCTGGCGCTGAATACGGAAAAGGCGCACAACCTGAAGGACCGCGCGCTTGAAGTGATCCGGATGGCGCGCACGCTGGCCGAGCGCAACCCTCGAGCGAAAGAGTCACAGTTCGCAGCCGAGTTCGAAGCGCCGGAATTGCTGACGCTGGGCGTGGTGTACGAGCGCAACCCGCGCTTCGGCGGGGGCGCATACAGCTCGTTCCTGAAAAAGGTCGATCGCTTCGACGCTCGCACCTTGCCGGCCAGCTTGCGCGCGCGCGATGACTGCGGCGCGCGCATCGAGCAGATCGACGCCCAGGTCGGCCGCATCGTCGAGGCATTGCATGCGCGCGGCTTCAAGTCGCCGTACCTTCGCAACTACGTGGTCGCGCGGATCAATCCGGTCCGTTTCGTGCGGACCAGGAAGGGCCAGACCGAGGCCGCGATGCCGATCGCTCAGGCGCTGACGCGGATGGCCGCTGCCGCCGCGAAGTTCGACCTCGCCTCGGTCTCCGCCGGCGACGTTGCGCTGGTGGCGGCGGTTGCCACGGAACCGGGCTGAAGCGCGGGCTGACCCGGCTTCAATGGATCGCGGCGGGAGCGCCGCGATGTGCGGCCTGGGACGTCCTGAAGATCGCCACCGCCCTCTCGTCGATGCCGCGCATCGTCTCGACGACCTGGCCGACGACCGCGCCGCCCCGGGCCGCGACCTCGCTCGCCTTGTGCGCCAGCTGATCGGCCTGCTGGGCATTGGTGGCGTTTTGCTTCACGGCTAAGCCCAGCCGATCGACAGGATCCAAAGAAGCGCAAACGCGGAAACGGCAGAGAACTCTTTCATGACGGAATCCTGGTGGAAACGATTACTTGACTAGCGGCGCATACTGGTAAAGAATTCGTTTCTAGTGACCGACGTGGGAATGAAATTGTTCCGGCCACACGCCACAGTAGCGAGATCGTTCCTAGTTGGGTCAGATCGATGAGCCAGCGTGCCACAGGCCGATACGAGCGGACCACATTGGCGGGGGAAGAGGTTGAGGCGTTCGTTCCATCGCCGTTGCCGCCAGCCGATCCCCCATTGGCCCTCGACGCCGCGCTCGCGCAGCGGCTCCGGGCTGCCGAGGAGGCCCTGATTCGGCTTGAGCTCGCGGGCGAGATGGTGCCTTCGCTCGATTGGTTCATCTACGCCTTCGTCCGCAAGGAAGCGGTGGTGTCC
>VBCK01000283.1 GCA_005882215.1 Betaproteobacteria bacterium
CAGACTCCGGACGACACCGCCGCTGACCCGGTTCGGTACGGCGACGCCCAAAGCGATCTTTTCGCCCTCGGCGTGACGTTGTACGAATGCCTCACCGGCGCCCTGCCCTACGGTGAGATCGAACCCTGGCAGATCGCCCGCTATCGACGCGATCCGCGGGCACCCTCGCGTCGCCGGCCCGATATTCCGATCTGGCTCGATCATGTCGTGCTCAAGGCCATTGCGCGTGACCGGCGCGAGCGATTCGAAACCGCCGAGGAGATGGTCCTGGCGCTCGAGCGCGGTGCTGCGCGGCCGCTGGCAGCACCGGGCCTCACGCCGCTGGCCGTTCGCGATCCGGCCGCGCTGTGGAAAATCGCCTTTGGCATCGCTCTGATCTTCGACGCGCTGCTCATTTTCTGGCTGCTCTTTCTTCCGCGTTGAGCGGACCGCGAGGACCGCAGCGACTGGCGCGCTTCAGGCGTAAGCCAGCCCAACATATTGCTCTGGCTCACGCCGATGCCTGCGCGCGACCAGCCGCGGCGTGCATCGCAGGCGGCACGTCTGACTGAACGATGCGTGCCCGGCCGCCTTTCTCGGCCCAGGTCCGGGTCCAGCGGATCTGCAGCCGGCGCATCACAAACAAAACGAGCAGGCCAAGAACGGAGAAGAACACGAACCCCCAGCCATAGCTGCCGAGGTATTGCTTGGCCAGGCCCATCGCGCTGGGCACCAGGCCACCACCGAGGGCACCGATCTCGCCGATCATGGCCCCGGCGACCGCGGTCGTCGTGGGCCAGCGCAGTGGTACCAGCTGGAACAACGCGCCGTTGCCGGCGCCCAGTGCCGCGAAGCAGACCATCAGCAGCAGCGTGGTCGCTGTCAGCGAATTCCCGGCAAGCGCTCCCAGCAGCAGACAGACCACGACGACCAGCATGACCAGAGAGAGCATGTTGACCCCGCCCCAATGATCCGAGATCCAGCCTCCGAATATGCGCAAGGCCGAGCCCATGAATGCGGCCAACATCGCCAGTTGGCCGGCCTGCACCTTGCTCAAGGAAAATTGGTCGTAATAGTAGGTGGGAAGAAACGAGGCCAGTCCGATAAACCCTCCAAATGTGATCACGTAGATCAAGCTGAAAGCCCAGCCGTCCTTTTCGAAAAGGCAGGCAAGCTGTTCGCGCACCGTCGCGTGGCGATTCACATCCGGCGGTTCCCTGGCAAACACGATCATCACGATGGCAGGAACCGCAACCGAGGCTGCCGCCATTGCGTACACGGTTTGCCAACCGAACGCCTGCGCCAGCGGCGGCGCCACCAGCACCGCGATCGCAGTGCCGACATTGCCGGCGCCGACCAGTCCCATTGCCAGACCCTTGTACTGCGGCGGGAACCAGCCAGAGCCGAGAGACATGGCCACCCCGAAGCTTGCGCCGGCCACCCCCAGCAGCTCGCCCATGGCAAGCAGATCGCCGAAACTGTGCACCTGCAGGTAGCCGTACAGCATCGCGACCGCGATCAGGCCCATTTCAACGAGCGTCGCGCGCTTTCTGCCGATGTATTGCGCCAAAACGCCCAGCGGAAAGCGCATCAGCGCGCCAGCCACGATCGGGATTGAAAGCATCAGTCCCTTCTGCGCGGGCGTGAGGTGGTAGGCCTCGCTGATGAAGGGAGCCATGGCGCCGTTCAGTACCCAGACGACGAACGTAAAGGTGAGGTAGAAGAACGCCGCCGCGAGGGTCGGCGGATGGCCAGCGCGAAGAAAATTCCGGAAATAGGACATCGTCTCTCCAGCGGTACGTTGTTCGGAAGGACCGGGGTGCGCCCTGCTGGAAAAGTCGCCGGACACGATCGGCACGAACGGGCCGAGGTGCAACGGCGGCAGTCGGGCAACACGTTGTAGTCGGGGAAGCGCACGCCGCACTTGGTCCACGACCAAATCGGGGGCGATCCACCAAGAAACGCTGCGCGCCGCGCTGGACGCAGAATCGCCCGCAGGAACCAGGCGATAGGAACGCCTCGTTGCGTCCCACCCAGGATCTAGCAACATCCGTGCCTGGCAGGATTCTTGCGGAAGGTTCGTCAGCGGCGCGAGGCACCGATGGGCGCAGCACTGATCCTCACTGACCCGGGCACAACACGCTCCACCCTGGAAGCCGACCTGAAACGGGTCGGCGTGCACATACTTGGTGCGACAAGCTGCGAAAAGTTGGTGCAGGACGTCATTCGCCTGACGCCCGAGTTTGTCGTGATCTCCCAGGCCGCACCGAGTCCAGAACTCTTTGCCGCGACCGCACTGCTCGAAACCCTGCACCCAGTCGCGATCACAGTCTTCACCGAGGACATTCAAGTCGAATCGATCGAGCGCGCACTAAGCAGCGGTATCCACGCCTGGATCGTGCGCGGGTACAGCGCCGAACGCCTGCGATCGGTGCTGCAGCTCACTCGGGTT
>VBCK01000284.1 GCA_005882215.1 Betaproteobacteria bacterium
AAAGCTGAGCCAACGTAAGCGGCTGCACGAACCCGCCGGACGTCGTCGCGGGCGTGTCCACGCTGGTGGCAGGATCACCCGGCACCATGTAGTTGCTCGTCGAGACCGCGAACGGGCTGTTGAAGACGCTCGGGAATTGCGTGCCCGGCTTGCCCTGCGTGATATCCGCGATGCCCGACAGCGGCCCGAACGAGAACAGGTACGTCTGCGTGCCGTCGCCCATCGTCGCGTAGCCGTCGCCGCCCGCGATCTGCTGGCACTTGATGGCGCCGTTCACGTTCGCCGTCGGCGCCTGATAGGTCGCCGCGCTGGGCGCGCTGAGCGCCGTCGGGCCCGTGTAGGCCGGCTCCGAATTGTTGTCGTGTAGGGTCGAAGGGTGAGTGACGGTGCTGGTCGGGCACTGCACTCGGAACGACTGCGCACCCGCCGGCAGCGCAGCCAGCATCAAAACGGACGCGGCGACACCGCGCAGGTACAGCTCGGATCTGGACATGTGGCCTCCCGCCAGGACAAGTGACGACCGCAGCGTTCCCAAAGAACCTCTCCTCATAAAAACCCCTCCCGCCCGAATACACCGGCCCGCCTTCCAAAGCCCTGCGGCATCGCCCGTAAGGCGGCGCCGTCGCGTTTGTAGGGGGTGCCTCAAGATTTGCATTACGAAACCGATAACCGATGGGCGGTACACTAATTGCGATCGACTCCCGCTCCCATTCTGGTGAGCCACCGGAACCGGGGGCGGGATCACCCTACTCTTGTCCACGCCGCGGGATTTGAGCTTAATGGCCGTCCCGAGAGCGTGGGGTGCGGCAGCGGCCCGCTCCTTTGTAATTATCTTTTCTACTTCAGACACTTAAGTGATGGCGTCGGCGCAGTGCCGAGCTGGTGAGCGGGTGCATTCTGAGGGCGATCCCCCCATGTGAGCCTTATTGTCTAGCTTAGGGCATGGTTGGCCGCGAGGGAACCAGCGGATCCCTCGGGCCGTCAAAAAGGCGCTGCGCCTTTGGGGGGGCTTAAGGGGAGTCCGCGCTGGCCCAGAAACCCGGAACGGTATTGCGCCACCGCTCCGGAGCCTGCGGTTTCTCGAAGTGAGCGTCCGACAGCGAGGAGTTCAGCGTGACCTCATCGATCACCCATTTCCACGCGCCCCTGCCGTCTGCCATGCTCGCTTCGATAATCTGAGGTACCTGCAATCCTTCCACCGTCCGGTAGCTGCGGTAGTACACCGAGACCGTGCCGTCGCGACCCGCCCTGGTCCGCATCGGACGGTCGTATCGCAGTTCAAGGAACGTGTTCGCATCGACCCAGACCCGGCGTTTCGAGCCCGACGGCAGCGTGACGTCGAGGCGATACGCGTTGTGCCCCTCGACTTCGTCCGTGCCGTCGAGCGCAACTTTGACGCCTTTGGCCTCGTGGTCGATCAGCAGCCCGTCGATACCCTGTGCCTCGTGCGCCGATCGCACTTCCAGCGGGGAATAGGGCCTCAGGGCCGGCGTGCCATAGCCCTTCTTCCAGCCGCGGGTGCCGTCGAACACCCGCAACGATTTCTCGTGGTCGACGTCGATCTCGAAACGGTTCTTGTTCGGTCGCTTGAATTCCAGCAAGAACTCGCTGGCCGGTGCGGAAGCAGTGGCGGCCTCGATCCGACCGGTCCAGACCATCGTGCGCACCTTGCGCCAGGCTTCCAGCCCGCCGCGGGCGACCGCGTTCCTGTCGACGATCTGCTCGGCCGTCAGCGCCGATGGTGCCGTCGGCGCCGCACAGACCGCGGCGACCGCGCATGCCAGCCCCGCGAGCGCGCGGGCCCCGATTCCCCGCATCGAAATCCCGGACGGTGCGTCACCTGTTCGACGCTCACATTCTATCGTGGGCTCGACCTTCAGCCGGGCCGGCCGCCACCGCCGGGTTGGCCGCTTCGCTGGGCTCGCTCGCGCCGACGGCTGCGGGCATCCGCCACAGCGCGCTGATCCGGGTTCCGTGGCGGGGTATCGCCTCGAAGTGGCAGCGGCCGCCGCTCACCTCGACCCAGCGCTGAATCATTCCCAGTCCGCAGCCGTCGCGCCCGTTGCGCCGATTGCGCCAACGTTCCACGTCGAATCCGACGCCGTTGTCTTCGATGCCCAGCCGCAGTTCGTCCTCGAACATCGAAAGAAAGACCCGCACCGCGCTGGCCTTCGAGTGCCTGGCCACATTGCTCAACGCCGCCTGCACGATCCGG
>VBCK01000171.1 GCA_005882215.1 Betaproteobacteria bacterium
GCTCACGTCGCTGTTGAGGCGCGCGCGCTCCTCGGCGGTCACGTCCTTCGCGGTTAGCACCAGGATCGGGATGCGCGCCGTGTGCTCCGATTCGCGCAGCGCGCGCGCGACCTCGAAGCCGCCCACCTGCGGCATCATCAGGTCGAGGATCACGAGGTTTGGCGGCGCGCGGCGCGCCATCTCGATCGCCTCGGCACCGCCATAGGCGCGCATCACACGGTAGCCCTCGGCCTCGAGTGCCGTCGCCAGCAACTCCACCGCTTGCACGTTGTCGTCGACCACCAGCACGCGCGCCGCGCCCTCGGGCCGCGAGTCAACCAGTCCGGCGAGCGCCGCCATAAGATCCTCGCGTGCGAAGGGCTTCTGCAGCACACGCCGAGCGCCGAGTGCGACGCCGTGGTCCAGCTCGTTCGATGCGGTGATGATCACCACTGGCGTATCGGCAAGCATCGGATCGGCCTTCAGACGGCGCATGAACTCCCAGCCATCCATCGCAGGCAGGAAGACATCGAGCGTTATGAGCTGCGGTTTGCGCTTGGCGGCGCGCACCAGCCCTTCCTCGGCAGTGGCTGCGCGCATCACCTCGAACCCCTCGGCGCGCAACTGCGCCGTGATCAGCTCGGCTATCCGGTCGTCATCCTCGATCACCAGCGCAAGCGGCACCGCGGGCGCGGATAGGGGCGTGCTCGCGGGCGCCGGCCCGCTACTCGGCACAGCCGGCGCAGCTTCGCGGTAGGGCAGCCACACGCTGAAGCGGCTACCGGCCCCCGGCCGGCTCGCCACCCCCACAGTGCCGCCGTGCAGCTCGGCCAGGCGCCGCACCAGCGCAAGTCCCAGCCCGGTGCCAGCCTCGCCCCGGGCGAGGGAGCTGTCCACCTGCACGAACGCCTCGAACAGCTTCGGCAGGTGCTCCTCGGCAATGCCCACGCCGGTGTCCTCGACCGTGATCGCGAGGAATTCGCGGTCCTCGCCCGGCGGTAGCGCGACGAGCCGCCCTGCCGGCGCCTCGTCGAGGGCCACGTCGGCACGTCCGCAGCGGCGAGCGCGCAGGGTCACCGCGCCACCGTCGGGCGTGAACTTGACCGCGTTTGAGAGCAGGTTGTAGACGATCTGCTTCAGCTTGCGCTCGTCGGCCAGCATGGTGCCGAGCGCCGGACCGAACTGGGCGTCGAGCCGGATGCGATGTGCGAACGCTTTTCCCCGCACCACCAGCATGCTTGCCGTGAGCAGCGCCGCAACGTCCACCGCGCCCGGATCGAGCTGCAGCATGCCTGCCTCGACCTTCGAGAGGTCGAGGATATCGTTGATCAGCGACAGCAGGTGCGTGCCGGCGTCGAAGATGTGGGCGATGAAATCGCGCTGCTTGGGATCCAGCTTGCCGAGCAGTCCGTCCTTCAAGATTTCGGAGAAGCCGATGATCGCGTTCAAGGGCGTGCGCAGCTCGTGCGACATGTTGGCGAGGAAGTCCGATTTCATCGAGTTCGCGCGCTGGAGCTGCGCGTTAAGCGATCGGAGCTCTTCCCGGCCGCGTTCAAGTTCCCTGTTGCGCTGGATGGCTGCCTCATAGGTTGAGAGTAGTAGGGTGAGGATCTGCACCCGCTCGGCCATGATGAGGTGCTTCTGTCCATCGATAGTGATCTCTACGCCCATGCCCGTGCGCTCGCTCGGACGCATCTCGCTATTGGCGAGCACGAACCGCACGCGATTCAACAAGGAGCGCTCGTCGTACGGCTTCAGAATGAAATTGTCGGCGTGACACTTCAAGCCTCGCACTACGTCCAGGGGATCGGACAGCGTGGTGACGAGAATCACCGGAATGTTGCCGAGCTCAGGATCCTCCTTGACCCGGCGCGAAAGTTCGTAGCCGTCCATTTCCGGCATGATCACGTCACTGATGACGAGGGCCGGCTTGCACTGGCGGGCGGCTTCGAGCGCCTGGTGACCGTTGGTGGTCACGGTGACGTGATAGCCCTGCTCTTCGAGAATGTGTTGGAGGCGCTGGGCCTGCGTGGGGCTGTCTTCCGCGATCAGGATTTCCACGGGTGAAGCGGAAGATTGCGTACTTGCAGTCATGATCTCAGCTCCTCGATACGCCATTGCTTGGGTCGACCAGCGCGACCAGCGCATCGGCGATCTTGTCGGCCGGCAGCACATGCGTGGCGGCGCCCAAGGCGATGGCTACCCCCGGCATACCGTGGACCACGGAGCTTTCCTGGTCCTGTGCGATGGTGATTGCTCCCTTGTCTTTCATCGCTTTCAATTCCTCGGCGCCGTCCCTGCCCATCCCGGTGAGCAACACCCCAAGCGCATTCGGGCCGTATTCTGCGGCCAGCGAGCGGAACAAAAACGACACCGCCGGACGCAGGTGATTCTCCGGTTCCTCCCGGGTCAGGACGATCGCGCCGCTGGCGCGGATGCCCATGTGGAAGTCGTCGGGCGCCAAGTACACGTGGCCGGGCAGCGGGGTCGTCCCGTAGGAAGCGATGTGAACTTGCAAGCCGGTGGTCTGGTTCAGCCACTCGGCCATACCGGCGAGGAATCCGTGTGCGATGTGCTGCACGACGAGCACCGGTGCGGGAAAGTCCTTTGGCAGGCCTGCGAGGATGGTTTGCAGCACCGGCGGTCCGCCTGTGGACGCGCCGATGCCGATCAGCTTGATCTTTGCCGAAGCGCGCTGCCATTCCGCGGGGCGCGCCGCAGGCAAAGGCACCCGCCGCGAGCGGGCCGTGCGGCGCACGACCTTGACCTCGGACATCAGTTTGACCGTTTCCAGAAGCTGGGCGGCCATAGCCTCGAAATCGCCGTGTTCGCGGCCCAGAGGTTTCTGGACGCAGGCGATGGCTCCCGCCTCCATCGCCTGGAAGGTGGTTACGATGTCCTTGCCTGTGGCGGTGGCGCTGCAGATAACGATCGGCACCGGCTGGGTCTCCATGATCCGGCGCGTCGCCTCGAAGCCATTCAGGCGCGGCATATGGATATCCATCAGCACCACGTCGGGCTTGTTCTCCTTGACATGATCCAGCGCGGCCTGGCCGTCGTTGACGACGCCGATGACGCGGATCTGAGGATCCGATTCGAGCAGGTGAACGAGGAACATGCATGTCGCCGGCGAGTCCTCCGCCACCAGTACGTTGATCTTGCGGTCGGTCATGAAAGGTTCACTCGCTTTTAAATCAGCCGCCGTACGGCCTGGAGCAGGTTGCTCTGATCGAAGCTGCTCTTGACGAGGTAGGCGTTGGCGCCGGCGTCGATGCCGCGCTCGCGGTCCTGCGGCGTTTCCAGCGCCGTCACCAGCACCACCGGAAGTTCCGCGAGTTTCTTGTCGGCACGGATCCGCGCCGTCAGGTCGAACCCGTTCAAGCGCGGCATTTCCACGTCGGAAACAACCAGATCGAAGCTTTCGGCGCGGAGCAGGGTGAATGCCTCCATCCCGTCCACAGCGATTTTCACGTTGTAGCCTGCCGACTCCAGGATGCCTTTCAGCAGCAGCCGCGACGTAATCGAATCCTCGACGACGAGAATTGTCCTGGTTTCGGCTTGCATCGGCGCTGTCCCGGCGGCCGACCGCGCCCGTGCGCCAAGCTTGCGGGCGGATTTGAGCAGGTCGGCCACGTTGAGAATCGGCGCGACGTGGCCCGAGCCGAGCACGGTGGCACCGGCAACGTTGCGCACTCGTGACAGGGGTTTCACCAGCGGTTTGACCAGAACCTCTTGTTCGTCCAGAACGGCGTCGACGGCGAACGCAATGCGCTGATCGCCGCTGCCGAGAACAATGACCGGCGCGCCGCCGCCGGGCGTGTTTTTTCGCTCCACAGGTGGCAACTCCAGTGCGTCGGCCAGTTGCACCAGGGCCACCGCACGCCCGTCAAACGAGATGGTCTCCCGACCCTCGACGGTTTGAACGTCCTCGGGCCTGGCGCGCGCCGCACGCTCGACCTGGGCGGTGGGCACCACCAGCAGCCGCCCGGTCGCCTCGACCAGGATGCCGCGAAACGTCGCCCGCGTCGCGGGCACGACGATGCGGAAAGCGGTTCCCAGGCCCGGGCGGCTGTCGACCGAGACTTCCCCACCCAGCTTTTCGGCTTTCTCCCGCACGATCGCCAGGCCCAGCCCGCGGCCGGACAGTTGCGTGATGATCGGGCTGGCAGACACTTCGGACTGGAAAATCAGCGCCTGCGCCTCGGGCTCGTCGAGGCGGGCCGCCTCCCCTGCCGAAATCAGGCCGTGCCTGACCGCCGACTCTTTCACCTTGCCGGTGTCGACCCCTGCGCCGTCGTCGGAGACAAGCAGTTGCACCTTGTTGCCGTTGACCTGCGTCACGGCGAGCGTGATCGTGCCCCGGGACGGCTTGTCCCGCCGGGTGCGCTCGTCAGGGGGTTCGATGCCGTGATCGACGCAGTTGCGCAGCAGGTGAATGAGCGGGTCCTTCATCTCCTCCAGGATGCGTTTGTCGATCTCGACCTCCTCGCCGCGGATCACCAGGCTCGCGTCCTTACCCTGGTCGCGGCAGAGATCGCGCACCAGTTTCGGAAACGATGCCGAAATCGTGTCAAACGGCAGCAAGAGCAGCTTCTTGGAATCCTCCAGCAGGTCATCCACCAGCTTGCCGATGACGTGGCGGTCCTGCTCCGCCGTCCGGGTGAGCGCTGCCACTTTGCTTTCAAGTGATTTGAGGTGGTCGAGGTTCCGATCGAGAAACTCCAGCAAGCGCGCCAGGCCCGGGGTGAGCGGTTGATCGGCGCAGCCGGGCGCCGGCCGATCAATCACTTGGCGGAACGCGCGCGCCTCCGCTTCGACCGCGGCGCAGTCGTTTCTCCACGCCTCCAAGCGATGCGCCAGCTCACGCAAGTCTTCCACGCGCTGGCCAGTGGTCAGTTTCGCCGTCAGCATCTCCTCCGCTTCCAACAACCGCGCGTCCAGTCTGGCGACGCTGATACGCACAGTCTCTTCCGAGGGGAAAGTTTTTTGCTCCGCGACCTGCGCCGGTGGGACCATTTCCGCTGACGCGGGGACTTGCGGGCGCCGGATAGGCTGATCGAACGATGGCCGAGCCGCGGATGCGCGCGCACCGAGTGCAGCCTCCGATGCGGACAGGGCGGCTGTAATGGCATCGAGCGTGCGATGGAGCGCGTCGAGCGCAGTGGCCGATGGGGTGCTTTCCTGCCGCTTCCAGGCGGCGAACACGTCTTCCAGAGACTGGCACAGCGACTCGATCTCGGCGAAATCCACCGCGCGTGCGGCGCCCTTCAAACTGTGCGCAGCGCGGAACACCGCCTCCACGATCTTGCTTTGTGCTCCGGGCGCCGGCGTTTGCTCCAATTCCAGCAAACACGCCCCGATCGCCTGCAAATGCTCAGTGGCCTCGACCTTGAAGGTCGCCTGGAGTTTTTTGAGGAAATCGTCTTTCTTGGTGCTCATCGCGAATTCGCCTTCTACACTTTGTAGCGCTCGACCATCTGTTTGAGCCGCTGGCCGAGTTCGTTCAAGTTACGCGCCGCAGTCTCCAACTGTTTCGCGCCCGCCACGTTCTGGGCGCTCGCCTGCTTGATGCTTTCCATCGCCCCCGCCACCTGGTCTACCCCCACCAATTGCTGCTGACTCGACGCTGCAATCTGTGTTGCCGCCTGCGCCGCCTCGGTCACACTGCCGGCGAGCGCCTGGATCGCCTCGCCCGCCACTTCGGTTTGACGGGTTCCCGCCTCCACCGCCTTGCCGCCCTGCTCGGTCGCCATTACCGCCGTCGTCGTCGCCTTCTGAATGTCGCCCAGGATCGTGCGCACCTGGTTGGTCGCCTGCCGCGATTGCTCGGCCAGGCTCTTGACTTCCTGCGCCACCACGCCAAAGCCCTTGCCGTGCTCGCCCGCTTTGGCCGCCTCGATGGCGGCGTTGACCGCCAGCAGGTTCGACTGCGCAGCCAGGTCCTCCACGGAAGCCATGATCTGGCCGATGGCCTGGCTCTGCTCGGAGAGCCGTACCATGCTGGCGGCAATCGATTCCATTTGCTGGCGAATGCGGTTCATGCCCGCGCCAACGTCCTCGGTGGACTTGCGCCCGCTCTGAGAACTCTGCGCCGCCTTCTGCGCGCTGTCGGAGACGTTCTTGGCCTTCTGGCTTGCGACCTGCGCCGTTTGCCGGACTTCTTCGACCGTGGTGGTCGTCTCGGACACGGCCGCGGCGGACTCGCTGGCGCTGGCGGCAAGCTGGGTGGTGGCGGTGACGATTTCATTGGCCGATGAACCCAAAACATTGACGCCCTCGGTGATGTCGGCTGTCAGCCGTCGCAAATTCTCTACCATGGATGAAAAGGCGTTTCCCAAGACATCTTTGTCCGATTGCGGTTGGACTTTCACCCGCAGGTCGCCCGCGGCAATCTTGCCGGCGACTCCGGCCATGCCATTCAGAGAGTCCGTCATTCGGGCAAAAGCCTGGGTCAGAAGGCCAACTTCGTCCTCACGGCCGTTCTTCATGGAAATAGTGACGCCCAGGTCGCCGACGGCGATCCGTTCTGCCGTCGCGGAGATTTCCTTGAGCGGATTGGCAATGTTGCGAGTGATTACGAAGCCGGCCAGGGCCAGGACTATGAAAGCGGAGAGGGTGCCGAAAACGATGGTGAGCGTTGCGTTTCGGGCACCGGCTTGCGCCTCGTCCGAGCGCTTTGTCAGCAGCGTGTTTTCTTCGCTCGTCATCTCATCGATTGTCTTGCGGATTTCATCCATGACCTTCTTGCCCTTGTCCGTCCGCACGATCTTCAGGGCGGCGTCAAATCCGTTGGCCTTATCTTTACGCAGGTCGATGGTCTCCAGAAGCTCGGCGAATTTGCCCTCTTTACCGTTGATTAGAGGTTCAAGAATATCGAGCCTACGCTGTTGGTTGGCGTTATCCTTGGTCAGCTCCCTGAGCGCCTTGAGCTTTTGGTTAATCGCTTCCTGTGCAGCGCGAAACGGTTCCAGATACCTCTCTTCGCCGGTGAGGATGTAGCCCCGCTGCCCGGTCTCGGCGTCCTTCATTCCGGAAAGTACAGCTTCGAGTTTTTCCAGCACCTGGTGGGTGTGGGTCACCCACTCGGCCGTATCCGTAAGTTTGGCTGTGCTCTGGTAGGAGGCAGCGCCGATGGCAACCAGAATCGCCAGCGCAAGTCCGAACCCCGTCCCGATCTTCATTCCGACATTCCATTTCATGGTGCAGGCCTCCGTTGGTTGCCCGTGTTCAGTTCTCTACTTCCTCGTGCACCATGATTTTTGGGTCCGCGAGGATGCGGGCCAGATCAAGCACGACCAGGCGTTCGGCCGTCACGCCCTTCAGGTAGGTGCCGCGGATGCCGGTGAGGGTTGGCAGGGAGGGCTGCAGGCTGTCCACGGGGATGGACCGCACGCCCGCGATGGCATCCGCCAGCAGGCCCAGTTCGAGACCGTTGCCGCGGACGAGGATGACGCGGTGCAGGTCGGTCAATCCCTTGTCCGGGAGGTCAAAGAACTTCTTGATGTCGATCACCGGCGTGATCCGGCCTCGCACATTCACAATTCCAAGCACAAACGGCGGGGTACAGGGCAGGGGCGTCAGATCCTTCAGCGGATACACCTCGCGCACATAACGGGTCTCCAGCGCGTAGCATTCCTGGGCCAGCCGGAACTCCAGCAGTTCGAGTGACGCCTCCGCCACCGGGGTGCGTTCCCGTGGGCGCGCCAGCGCGCGCGCGCGCGCGCGAAGGATCCCTCCGGCGTCGAGCGTGGAAGAGGCGCGTGTCTCGTTTTTCATGGCGCATTCCCCGAGTCGGTGATTGAAGTGAGGGTCTCGGTGAGCCGTCCGGCGGTAAGGCCGTCGGATTCCGGCAGAAGATCGTCCGGCTGGTAACGGCGCAGCGAATGCAGCGCGTTGGCGAAATGCTTCTCCGCCTCACCGATCTTCCCGCGGCTGCGCGCGAGGTTGCCCAGGGCGAAATGGGCCAGCACGAAGTCCGGATGAAGATAGAGCGCCCGCTGGAGGGAGACGCGCGTTTGATCGGGGTCGCCCCGTTCCAGCAGGACGACCGCGCGCAGGTAGTGGCCGGCGGGGTCCAGTTTGTCGGCGGCGATCCAACGGTCGCACCACGCCAGCGCGTCGGCGAGGTTGCCCTGGTTGGCCAGCGCTCGCGTCAACAGAGAAAACGCCCGTGGGCCGGGCGCTTGCCGGGCAAACGAGGTCACCAGAGTGTCCGCCGCTTCCGCATAGCGACCCTGTAGGTAGAGTAATTCCGCCACGGCATTGGGTGTGAGCGGTGTTTCCACAAGCGCGGGCTTTCCGGGCGGCGCAGCCGGCGCTGATTCCGTCAGAGCAACCGCTACCGGCGGCGTCCACGGCGAACTTGTTTCGATCGCGGACGCGACCAACTGGGCTGCTTCGCTGAGCGGCGCCGGTGTCCATTGTTGCTCCGTCCGGGGCGGCCCATTGCTCTTTTGATAGAGGATCGCGCCGGGGAAATTCACCGTGACGAACTGAGGGGGACGATGGCGAAGCGGCCATCCGCGGTGCGATTGAAATAGCGCTCCTTGAGCCCGGCTGGCGCATTGCGGAATGACCACTCTCCGTAGGTGCCCGCGGCGGCCTTGTGAAGAAAGCGCGAGTTAATATCGGTCGCGGTGATCGTCACGTGCCACTCCCGCAGATCGGGCAGCCTTTGGTGCAGCAGGATTGCCAGTGAGTACGGCTCTTCGCCGGTGCAACACGCCGCGCTCCAGATGCGCAGCCGCTGATCGCGACCACGCCGGGCGCGGATCAGCTCGGGCAGGATGTTGTCGGCGAACGCCTCCAGGGTTTGCCTGTCGCGAAAAAAATAGCTTTCGCCGATCGTAAGATGGCTCGCGAGCACCTGGAGCTGCGCTTTGGTCGGCGGTGCTGACAACAGGCACGTGACGCACGCCGCGGCATCCTCAAAGCCAAGCTCCTGTGCCGCGCCGGCCAGGCCGCGCTGCAGATCGCCCCAGCGCTCGCGCGGGAAGTGCAGTCCCATCCTCTCGGCGATGAGCTCGGTCAGCTGCGACCACTGCGACTCCCGGACCTCGCTCAGACTCATTCGGCCCGCTCCATCGCTTCATCTAAGGTGCTTGCCTCGTCCAGGTGGAGAAACCTTTCCAGGTCGTGGATCAACGCCAGGCCGTCGTCGAGCTTGACCACGCCCGGGAATTGCTCGAGGCCGGGCACAATCTCGTCCGCGCCGATGATGGCGGTTTTTGAGGTCTCAGCGAGCCCCAGGGCCTCGTCCACCATCAACACCACCACGCGCCACACTGTCCGAGCGATCAGGAAGTGGTCGTCGGGGCGAATCTCCCGCTCCGGCAAGCCGAACCGCCGCCGGACGTTGAGCACCGGGAGAACCCGGCCCTCTACATCGATCACTCCGAGCACGATGGAAGGCGCATTCGGCAAGAAAGTCACTTCCACGGCGCGCACGATGCGCTCCACCGCAGCGAGCGGCAGGGCATAACGCTGTTCGTCGAGGCGAAAAACGACTAGTCGGACGGTTTCGCTCATTGGCTGGCGGTCAGAATGATGCCGATGACCACGAGGATTCCAGGCTGTGCTTCCTGTGGCGATCGCCATGGTCGGCCGTCCACTGGCGATCTCTGGAAGCGGAACATTCCTTGCGGATGCAAGCCGTACGGGGTCCCCGCGACGCGGCGTCGATGGCCGAAGGATGACCGTCCCAACACCTGATGCAGGCGAATTTTTCGACTGTAGATAATTTTGCCTTGCTATGCAGTACCCTTACCTGTCTTTCGCCGTCTTTGGCCTGCCGAGTACCTTGCAAGTCATTGATCTTCAACGAAATAACGTTTCGCCCTGAGTCAACGTTCTCCCAGACGCTGCAAGACAAGCTCGGGCGTGCCGGCCTGTGCGTGCCATGTCACCCACGTGTGACGCAGATCGTGCCAGCGAAGGGCGGGCAGTCCGGCCCGAGTGGTCACGACACCAGTTTCAGCGCGACATTCCA
>VBCK01000172.1 GCA_005882215.1 Betaproteobacteria bacterium
CGTGTTCAGGTGAAGTTCCAGGTGAAATTGTCCGGCCGCGTTGATGTCGTCCGCGTAGACCTGGATCTCATCGGGCAGGTCGGCTCGCGCCGGCGCGGCCAGGCAACCGAACGCGACCCAGATCCAGCGACGTAGCGCCGACCGGGCCGCCGCTACTTGATCCGTTCGACGGCCTCTCGAAACGCCTGCGCGTCCTGCGCGTCGCCGATTTCAGGAGCGAGCCGCTCGACCAGCGCGTCCAGGTTCGCCACTCCGCCGGCGAGTTTTTAGTATGTCGACCAGCAGGCCGGCCATCGGACCGACATACTCGACCAGGATGCTCTTGATGCGGGAAAGCTGGGCGGGCGGGATATTGCTGACCGGCCGCACCATGTTGCGCGTCTCGAAGCCGGACCGCGTCGTGCGCGGGCCGGGTTTTCCGCTCTCGGGTTCAACCGGGACTCCGGTGTCGCTTTGAATCGTTTCGGCCTCGAACGGGTCGCCCGACAGCACCGACGACAACGCATCCGCGTTGCTGCCCGACAGCATTCGCGACAACAGGCCGAGCACCACGCGCTCGTTCGGCAGGTCGTCGTCGCGCAGGACCTCGGGATCAGCGCGGAAGGTTGCGGACTTGGCAACCGCACTGGAGGCGAGCTCGGCCGCCGCCTTGCCCCGGCGCGGACCGTAGCCGACATGGACAATACGCCCAGACTCGACCCCGATCCGGATCTGCCGGCCGTCGTAGGTGACGACAAACAGCTGTCCGGTCGAATCCCGGCTCTGAACGCGCAACAACAACTCCAGTGGCGACATAGAACTACCTTGAGGCAAACGAACCGCCTTCACCCTCCGCCGTTCTTCGTCAAACGCTCCATCGCCAGCCTGAGACTTCGAGTCATCCGCTCGATCGCCCTGGATAGCGCCCCGATCTCGTCACGACGTTCGGTTCCCGGAATTTCATGATCATAATGACCGCGGCTCATTTCCTCGGCGATCGTCGTCAGGCGCACCAGCGGCCGCGAAAGTCCCGGCGCGAAGATCGCTGCGAAGGCCGCGGCCAGCAGTACGGCCACCATCAGCAATATCAGCATCGTCCGGTCGGTCTCGGCGACCGGACGCAAGGCCTCTGCCTCGTCCATCTGCACGGCGACCAGCCAGCCGAAGCGGATCGGCGCCAGCACCGCGATCGTCGGCCGCCCGTCGTCGACGTAGTGCAGCGCGCCGGCGCGCACGTTCTCCCGATTCAGGAACGCCGGGTGCTTGCTGAAGTCGCGCAGTTCCTTGTCGAATACCGCGCCGGTCATCCCGGCCAGCTTGCCGTCGGGCGCAATCAGGATCGCGCGCCCGGAGTCCCCGATCTTGGCGTTGGCCAGCTGGTCGGTCAGCTCGTTCAGGCCATTGGTCTTGGCGAGCACGCCGACCACCTTGCCCAGCTCGTCCTTGATCGGCACCGCGACGACCCAGGATGGCCGGTTCGTGGTCCTGCTGATCAGCATCTGCTGGCCTAAGGGCTGCCCCGCGGCGGTCGTCTTGAAATAGATGCGGTCCGAATAATTGATCGGAGCCAGGCTGTCGGACCGGCTCAGCGAGAGGCCATCAAGCCCGACCGTGAACGCGACCTGGGTCCATTGCTGATGGTTGGCGATTGCGATCAGCACCGGGCGCTGCAGTTCCACCAGCATCGATCGCATGGCGATCGTGTCGGCGTGCTCGGCCAGCGTCTCGAAGTTGAGCTGCAGCCAGCCGTCGGCGCGCGAAGCCATCTGCCCGGCCTCGTAACGAAGCCGGGCTTCGGCCAACTGTTGCGCGTTCTCGCCGGTCACGACGCGTGCGATGTACCAGGTCACCATCAAAGGCAGCAGCGCGGCAATCAGCAGCCCGATGAAAAACCGCCAGAACAGCGTCAACGGTGGAATAAGACGTCGCATGGCTCGATGATGAGTAGAGTCAGAAATTAAGCCGACCCCGGTTATCGCATGCAATGCGATTCGATGTCAAAGGTCCTGCTACCGCATCCAAGTCACTGAGGCGGGAGTGGAATTCGCCGAGTGGAGTGCAATCAGGCGGGTCGAGAGCCATGGGCTGGTGGGTCGTGCAGGATTCGAACCTGCGACCAACGGATTAAAAGTCCGCTGCTCTACCGGCTGAGCTAACGACCCGTCGGGCAGGGGTCCGGCTGATGTGATCTTCTAGGTTGCCGGTGCGGAAAAACCGGGCATTATCCGAAGCGCTGCTGGTTCCGTCAAATCTGACGCGCTTGAGCTACTTGGGACCCAGCGAGGACAGGCGTTCCTTGGCCAGTTTGGCTGCGTCGGAGTCAGGGAAATCCGTAACGATCTTGCTCAGCGTGGCGCGCGCTGACTTCTTGTCGTTCAATTCGATCTGGCTGGCTGCGATGTTCAGCAGCGCGTCAGCGGCCCGGGGTGAATCGGGGAAGTGGTCGATCAGCGCCTGCTGCGCTGCGATGGCCGAGCGGTAATCTTTGATCGCGTAATACGAGCTTCCCAGCCAGAACTGCGCAGCCGACGCGTGGGGCGACTGCGGATAGCGGGCCAGGAAGGCTGAAAGAGCCCCCACAGCGGTGCGGAAGTCGTTCGCCTTGAACGAAGCCATGGCGGACTCGTATGCGGCCTGCTCGTCGCGCTCGACCTGGACGCTCTTGCCTTCGACAGTGACCGAGGTCGGCTCGAGCTTCTTGATCCGGGCGTCCAGGTCGGAATACAGGTCGCGGTTGCGCTTCTGCAGCGTTGCGACATCGTTGGCGACCTGCTCGATCAGGCCGCGCAGCTTGGCGAGTTCCTGGTGCAGTTGATCGAACTGCCCCCCGGCCTCCAGCTGGCCTCGCTGGATCGCCTGCAGAATCGTATCGATCCGGTCCATCCGCTGGGACAGCTCGTCGATACGCGCAGCGTGGTCCTTCTGCAGTTGTGCAACCTGATCCCGCAGGTCGACGATCGCCTTGCGGGCCTCCTCGTCGCCGAACAGCGCCTGCGAGGGTGCCGCCAGGCTCATCAGCAGCACCAGCAGGCTCAGTCGGGGGAGCGGACGCAGCGCACGCAAGCCTCCATGCAACCTGCCAAAGACTCCCCTCTCCCGCTTGCGGGAGAGGGGTGGGGGTGAAGGCAGCGTGCTGCGAGCGTCAACCATTGTTCAATTACGGGTTCCGCCTGTGCCTCGGCGGATCAACGATAAACGACGTCGGCGCGCCGATTTTCAGCCCAGGCCTTCTCGTCGTGCCCCAGCGTTTTGGGCTTTTCCTTGCCGAAGCTGATCGTCTCGATGCGCGTCGCAGTCACACCGACCAGCTCCATCCGCTCCCGCACCGCATCGGCACGCCGCTGACCCAGTGCAAGGTTGTACTCGCGACCACCACGCTCGTCGCAGTTGCCTTCGATCCGGATCTGGCGCGCGACATGCTCCACCAAATAGCGGCCATGCGCCTCGATCAGGGGTTGGAACTCGCCCCTGATCAGCGATTTGTCGAAATCGAAGTACACGCTGCGCTTGGCCAGAACGCTGTTGGGGTCGTTGAGCAGGTCAACCGGTTGAGGCGGGGGCGCTTCAACCCTTGCGACCGGGGGCGGCGCCGGCGCCGGTGCTGGCGCCGGTGGCGGTTTGCTCTCCTCAACGACCGGGGCGGGTTTTTCTGCCAGCTTCGTGCTGGCACACCCGGCCACTGCGAGCGCCGCGGCCGAGGCGATGAACAGAATGCGGATCGAACTCATTGTCGTTCTCCTGAATGGATCATCCGGCCAGGGCAGCCGGCTCACTTTGCAAAGGGACCCCAACTCGGCTCTCGGATATCGCCGTTCGGACCTGTGATCCTTGCGCGTGCCCGGCCGTCAGTCGACGCCAGCGCAAGTATCCCGCGACCTCCCACTTCGGTCGCGTAGAGTAGCAAACGACCATTGGGCGCAAAAGTTGGCGCCTCGTCCTTTACGGTGTCAGTCACCGTAAGTTCCTGCGCCAGTCCGATGTCCAGCACCTCGATCTGAAACAGGTCATTGCGGCGCGAGACGTAGGCGAGCAGACGGCCGTCCGGGCTCACCCGTGGACTGATGTTGTAGTCTCCATTGAATGTCATCCGCTGCGCTTCGCCGCCGGCCGCCGGCATCCGGTAGATCTGGGGACTGCCGCCGCGATCGGACGTGAAGTAGATCCAGGCGCCGTCGGTCGAGAAGTACGGCTCGGTGTCGATCGCGTCGTTGACGGTCAGGCGACGCGGGTTGGTTCCGTCGACTCCGATCAGGTAGATCTCGGAATTGCCGTCCTTCGTCAGCACGACCGCCAGGGTCTTGCCGTCCGGCGAGAACGCCGGCGCGCTGTTGCTGCCCTTGAAATTGGCAACGGCGCTGCGCGTGCCGGTCGCCAGGGTATGCACGTAGACCACCGGCTTGTGGGTCTCGAACGAAACGTACGCAAGCAGGGTGCCGTCGGGCGACCAGGTCGGGGAGATGATCGGCTCGCGCGATCGCAGCGCGGTTTGCGAATTGGCGCCGTCGGCGTCCGCGATCTGCAATTCGTAGCCGGTCTTGCTGAACTCGACCACGTACGCGATCCGGGTCGCGAACACGCCCTTGTCGCCCGTGAGCTTCTCGTAGATCCGGTCCGCGATCCGGTGCGCGGTCAACCGAAGCTCGTCGGCCGGAGCGACGTAGGCCAGACCGTCGAGCTGCGCGTTCTTCACGTTGTCGTAGAGACGGAACCGTACGTCGAATCGCCCGTCGGCCAGGTGCGCGACAGAACCCACGACCAGGGTGTCGGCGCCGCGCGCTCTCCATTGTGCGAGGTCCACGCGTTCGTCCTCGGCCAATGCGCTGTCGCCGGCGTCGACCATCCGGAACTGGCCGCAACGGGTCAGGTCGGCGCGCACGATCGCCGCAACGTCCTGCGGCGCGTTACCCTCGGTCTTGAACGAAGCGACGGCGATCGGATATTGCTGGGACCCGACGCCGGTGATCTCCACCGTCATCTGCGCCCGCGTCGGCCCGCTGGCCGCCGCGGCGGCCAGACCGACCAGCAGGACCAGGGAGTCAACCAGGCTCGGTCTTGCGCGGGTCTTTGGCATCGGGGGCGGATTATAGGGACCGAGGCAACCTGCCTTTGGGCGGTTCATCGCGCCTCCGTGGGATACATCCTTAGGGTGAACGACCGAGGCACCGTGCCGTCGCGGTCGCGCGGAAACGGATCGCAGCGGATGATTGCCCGTTCCGCCGCGTCGTCGTAACCGGGCAGTCCGCTCGGCTTCGCCAGCTGCGGGGGCGCGGCCTGCTCTCCGGTCGGCAGCAGTTCGACCTTGAATTCGGCGTACACCTGGTCCGGAGTGCCCTCGGGCACTGCGAACACGATGTTGGGCCGGATGCACGCCTTGATCAGTGCGCTGTAGGCATTGCTGATCACGCCGGGCGATGCCGACTGCGCGCGCGCGGCGCCCGACACTTGCCCGGTGAGGCGCGCGATCTCGGTCTGGCGCCGCTCCTCGGCCTGGCGCTGCTCGCGCTCGATCTGCTCCGGGCTGGGCTTGGTCTCCACCTTCTTCTTCGGCTCGACTTTCTTCGGCTCGCGTGGTTCGATCGGGCGACGTTCCACCGGCGGTGGGCTCTCCTGCTCCGGCGCATGCGGCTTGGTCTGCTGCTGCTGGACGATGTCCGCCTCGGGCTTCGGCGCTTCCGGTTGCGCCGGAGCCGGGGGTGGCGGAGGCGGCGCCGGCGGCTCGACCGGCGCCAGCGGCTCCCACAGCTCGGCAACCGCCGGGGCCTCGCTGGAGGTGCGCCACTGCACCGCAAACCACATGCCGAAGACCAGCAGCGCGTGCATTGCCACCGCTGCCATGAATGACGGCACGGTATTGCGACCGCGCTCCGGGCCGCGCGGTCGCGTTGCAACGGTGGCCGGCATTTGTCGAGCCATAGGGTGACCGCTGCGTGGAACGCGCTTCCGATGCTATTCGGACGGCTTCACGACGAGACCGACGCGCCGCACGTTGCCCTTGTACAGCGCATCCAGCACCCGCGTGACCGACTCGTAGTGGGCCTTCTTGTCGCCTGCGATCACGACCGGCGTATCGGGCCGGCTCTTCTGGCGGCTCTTGACCGTCGCCAGCAGTTGATCCAGTTCCACCGGCACTGCCTGGCCACCCGAGGCGGAGCCCGGCGACCGGTCGCGCAGCAGTAGCGAGCCGTCGGCCTTCACGATCACTTCCAACGGCGCATCGGGCGCGCGCGTTGACTTGCCGACCGAGGGCAGCTCGACCAGGCTTGGGTTCACGAACGGCGCCGACACCATCAGGATCACGACCAGCACCAGCATCACGTCGATGTACGGCACGACGTTGATGTCGGACATCATGCGCCGCCGACTGCCTGCGATTCGTCGTGCCAGCACGGCCATCGGACGAACTCCGCCTCAGCGCTGCCGCTGCAGGATGTTGGAGAACTCTTCGATGAAGCTCTCGAAGCGGGCGGCCAGCCGGTCGATGTCGTGCGCGAAGCGGTTATAGGCCACCACGGCTGGAATCGCGGCAAACAACCCGATCGCGGTGGCGATCAGCGATTCGGCGATTCCCGGGGCAACACTGGCCAAGGTCGCCTGCTGGAGCCCGGACAGGCCGGTGAACGCGTGCATGATGCCCCACACCGTCCCGAACAGGCCCACGTACGGACTGACCGAACCGGCCGAGGCCAGGAAGGCCAGCCTCGCCTCCAGTGCGTCCATTTCCCGCTGGTAGCAGGCGCGCATTGCGCGGCGCGCTCCGTCCAGCATCGCCTGCCGCTCAACCTCCGGCCCGCGCCCGCGCAGTTTCAGAAACTCGCTCATCCCCGCCTCGAAAATCCGTTCGAGCGCACCGGTTTTATGGCGCGGATTGGAAGCGGCCTGCTGCAGCGTCTCCAGATTCACGCCGCTCCAGAAGCGCCGCTCGAACGCCTCGGTTTCCCGGTTCGCGTGGCGAATGGACATCGCCTTGCTGAATATCGCCGTCCACGAACCGAGGGAAACCAGCAGCAGCAGGGCCATCACCGCCTGCACGACCAGCGTGGCCTGGGTGACGAGCGAAAGGATCGACAGATCGGCGGAGACGTTCATCGTGGGTGCAAAAAGACCGCTGCGCAGTTTATCGTGGTGCCGGCCCGGGGTTTTTTGTCGAGGGGGCGCTTGCCGCCGGCGGGGGGGCGATTGCGCCGCCGCGCGCGTAAGATCGGATGGATACGGTCCGCGCGGCGCGCGCGCCGAGGGTCCCAATGGCACATCGTTTCGTCGATCCGCCGGTTCACGCCACGGAGGGTGCGTCGCGCCGCCGACTCACCGTCTCTGACTACCACCGGATGGGCGACGCCGGCATCTTTGGGGAGGATGATCGCGTCGAACTGATCGATGGCGAACTGTACGCGATGGCGCCCATCGGCAGTCGCCATGCAGGCACCGTGGCGACGCTGAGTCGACGGCTGACTCTTTGTGCCGCCGAGCACGGCATCGTTTTCGTGCAGAGTCCGATTCTGATCCCGGATTTCAGCGAGCCGCAGCCGGATCTGGCGTTGCTGGCGCCGCGCCCCGATGGCTACCGCAATGCGCTGCCTCTTCCGTTCGAAGTGAAACTGGTGATTGAGGTGGCGGAGTCCACCGTGCGCTGGGATCGCGACGTGAAGATCGCGATGTACGGGAGCCACGGGATCGTCGAAGCCTGGTTGGTCGAAATCCCGCGCCGCACGGTCACGGTGTACCGCGACCCGAACCCGCAGGGATACCGATCCTCGACCGAAGTTGCGCAGGGCACAGTAAACCCTCTGTGTCTGCCGCAACTCGAACTCGGCATCGACGAGATATTCGGGCCGGCCTAGCCTTCGCGCCTCCTGATCGAAAGGCGCGCGTGTCCGTCTCGCAGGCACGGATCGGCGACTTGACTGCCACATATTTCGGCGCTTGACGCCGCCGCGTCTGCAGCCGTTACACGCACCGCATGCAGTGGATCGCGCGCACTGGGATGGGCAGGGCAGCTAGCGCGTGGAGCGCTTGTATGGTGCGTCGCACCATGCGCTTGCTCGGATTTGCTTGCGGGGAATCGAAGCGAGTTCTGATTTTGTTCCCAGCGATTATGCAACCGTGTGATCCAAAAACAACAATCGCGCACGCGATCACGATCGCGTATTGCAAAGGACTTTGCTCGGGTTAAAAATCCTTTTCATAACTTGACAGGCGTGTGGGTCTTCCGGGCG
>VBCK01000173.1 GCA_005882215.1 Betaproteobacteria bacterium
GTTTGTTGATGGCAGCATTCGGCTTTGCGGGTGCGCTGCCGGCTCCTGCCAGCCCGATGAAGTACTCGGCGACGCTCGTCACCGACATCAAGGTGGGAGAGCGCCGCTACCACAACGCCGCGGTAACGTTCACGTTCGTGGGAGACACGAATGACATCGCGGCTGTGGTCGACAAGCAGGGCAATCCGATCACGAGCACCTTTTGTACACCCGCTACGGGCTGGTTCTTCTGGCTGACCAAGGGCAGTGCGTCTTTTTCGGTGCGATCGCAGGAGCACACCCTTCACGGCCACTTCGAGTCGGGGCAACTCTTCGTCGCGCTGGACGCATGCAACGGCGGGATCGGTTTTGGATCCTACACGGGCCCCACCGGGATGGAGGTCGCGTATCCCGTGGCTTACGCGCTCGGAACTGCCATGACCGTGGCGGTCACGTCGGGCCTGTCGAGCCCCGCCCACATGTCCGGCAACGCGTGGTCGTGCATCGGCTACCCGCCGCACAGCGTAGGCAATCTTCCTGGCAACAACGGGTTTTGCATCGACCCGAGCAGCTATGCCCTGCACTCGGACGTGGGGGATGTGTTCGTCTACCTGCCTTATACCCTCGATAACCGGGACGGTTCGGTTGTCGGCAACCATGTCGGGACGGTGAATGGCGGCACGTTCTCTATCACGCCGGTCTCAGAGGAGGAGTAAGAAATGACGATCGCATCCTGTCGATGGATTTCGAAGATCGCGCTCGCGTCGATGATCGTGGCAGCGGCTGGCGCCAACGCGACGCCGGTCGTCTACACGCTGCGGACCGTGGCTGACGGCAAGCTAGGCAGCTATGTGTTTGCCGAGGCGCTGGTGACGATCCGGATGAAGGCGGATACCGGAACCGTGCAGAAGCAAGCCAGCTCGAACGGAGGGTTCCTTTACACGAACAGTGTCGGCCCCGTCACAGTCAGCGTAACCGACGCCAGCGGCAGCACGAAGGTTGCCACCTTCGCCCCGGGCGAGGTATACGTCCGCTACGACTCGGGAATGGGGATTGCCGGGTTTGCCTCGGCGCTGAGTCCCAGCTACCCGGTCGCCCTGGATTGCGATGACGTTGCTTACCCTTCCAACGCCACGTATGTGCAGGACTGCCTGCAGTCCGACTGGACGGGCAACTCCAACGAGTTCAACGGCACGTTGAGCGCGCAAGCGGGTCAGAGCGGGATAGCCGGTTTCGGCGAGGTCCTTTCGCCGGAGCTGGCTTCGCTGCCGCAGAGTCTGTCCCAGTCCACGCTCCTGACCGGTCAAGCGCACTCGTGCGCGACAACGTACACGGTCGGCCCCACGCTCGGCTTCTTCATCACCGGCGACTTATCCGTGTGCGCGGGCCCCGCCTCGCGCGGGCTGAGTACGGATCACGGAGGCTTCTTCCTGCAGGACCAGGTCGGCGGGTCCATCACTCCCTTCAATCCCATCGGCTGGGGCGGCTGGGGCGCGGCCAACACCGGTTCCCTTCAGGTCGAGGTGATGACGGAAGAGTAGGCATCGGGCGAGGCGAGGCCTGAAGCGCCTCGCCGCCCTCTAAAGCGGGAGGGGCAGCTTGTGAAATCCTTCTTTCGGATCCTCGTCGGCCGCAGATGCTGGCCGCCGAGCCCAGGTCTACATGAACGCGTTCTTTTGGCGCGCTCACGGCGAGGCGTCTTGGCGGCTGTCAGCATCATCCCGCCCGGCGAGCGATATAGAGGCTCGTCGTCATGTTCCGGATGACACGACCACCAAACTCGTCACGCGCGATGCGGCCCATCTCGGCGAGCAAGGCGTCGCGATCGGGACGAACATTGATGTTCGAGTAGGTACCGTAGAGCGCCATTGTCTGATCCACATTCAGGACCAAAGACCATGGGCTCGTCCGGACGTCGACGATGTCGAACGCGCCGGTCCGCTTCAGGGCCGCCGACCGGGCCTTCGCGTCCAGGCCGAATGGGATGCCGTGCTCGCCCGCTGATGGACTGCACGGTCCCTCCAGCAGTTTCTTGGTTGCCTCATGAAACGGATCAGGTCTGCTGTCGTCGCCGTATACGTTCCAGAAAGCCGCCCACCAGCCGCCCGGGTGAAGCAATCGCGCGATCATGCGAAGAGCGGCGTCTTCTTCGAGCCAATGGAAGGCGGTGGCGCTGACGCCGAGGTCGAAGGCTGACTCTTCAAGCTCCACGTCCTCAAAGGCGGAGACAAGGACCTTCAGAGCTCGGTCCGGATTGTTCGTCCGCAGGAAATCGGCGAGGCGAGCGTCCGGCTCCACGGCGATTAAGGGATCAGCGCCGAGATCAAGCAGTCGGCGGGTCGCTGTGCCGGTCCCCGCGCCAACCTCGAACGTCACCGCACCGTGGCCGAGGCCGCATCGAGAGTGGAGCGTCTGGTACACCCATTCCGGGTAGTCAGGACGTGAGCTATGGTAGTTGGCAGGATCAAGCCCGAAGGCCCGACGGCCGACTTGCTTGGCGATTCTGGGAGCTGGCATCACCTGATCATATGTGTGATGCCGAGGGATGGACAGGTGGAAAGAAACCGGGGCTAGAAGCCCGCGTAGCTGTCTGATCGGCTACCTATCGGAACGGTGGGCTGGACCGACAAGCTGCTTGGCGCGAAGATCGAATTGCCGTCCAACTCTGGGGAGAGGCTCGCCAAGCCGTGACCGGACGCCTCTTGCGCCCGATCGCCGAGCAGAACTACCCCACCGAAGCGCAAACCCGCGGTAGCCCAACGGTCGCCGCTTCCGCGATGAGCAGCTCGCGCATCGCGGCTTCGATCTCTGCGCGCAACCCCTTGAGGAAGCGCAAAGCATCCCCGAACTCCAGGACATCATCCCTGTTGCCAGGCGGAGCACACGGCTTCAGCTCGGCCACCAACTCGGCCGCAGTGATGCGGTCGGACGCGTGCGGCTGCTGGTGCCGCAGTAACCCGGAGTATGTGGTCCAGACATCCTGCAGCCGATAAAGCTCGCCCACTGCAGCAAGACCAGTGAGCAGCTGCCTGTGGATAGCGTCTAGGCGTTCCAGTTTCCAGTGCAGGTCGCCCAACCGCACCGTCTTGGTGACTGCCTTGTCTGAACGGCTGCCTTGTCCCCGATTGTCGCTATCCTTCATTTCGACCATGGTGCTACTCCTGCATGGTGGATCATGGCCAGGACCGGCGGCCACACGAATCCGTCGACCGAGTGAGCGACCCGGAAGCGAGCGATGCGGGTCTCCACCAAGAATTTTCAGCGCTCGTCCCGCCGTCAGTTCGTCGAAGAAGACGGCCCCGCCACCGCGTAATTCGCCGATTTGCTCTCCAATGCCTCGCACTGTACGGATGCGCGCGAGGTGCCTTCGGCTGTTTCGCCCTACCACCGCAGGTAGGGCCGGCTTCGAGCGCGAGCAGTCGATGCCTTGAAGCTCGTGTACCATTTGGTTGTTGCGCAACAACCAAATGGAAGCCGATGAGCGCTGATCCCAAGTCGGCCCTGCTCTCGCCTCGGGAGCGCCGGCATCGAGCGAATCGCGGGCCTGCACGCCACAATCCACGTGGATTCTGGATCGTCGAACTCAAGGGGCCGCTCGCAGGTGCGAAGGCCCGGCAGCACATATTCCGAGAGCTTGTCCGCCGGGTAATTTCCTCGTCCGGAGTCGAGCTGTTCGATGCGGTGGAGGCCGGCGTTCCCACCTATCTGGTGGATGTGATCGCCGGTGCGACCGGGGAAACCGCAAATGAGGTCATGGACCTTGTCGGCGTGTCCCCTACCACGTTCCGGCGCAAGGTGGAGGCGAAGGAGCCGCTGCCGGACGTAGTCGGCCACCGGGTGGTGGGCTTCCTGCGCGCGGCTGCGACGCTTCGCAGGCTGCTGCAGGAAAGCGCAGATGCACAGCGGTTAAAGGAGTTCGACCTCGAGAGCTGGATAGCGGGCTGGATGCGCGAGGGGCTTCCGGAACTCGGGGGTAAGACGCCCGCCGAGATGCTACGAAACCCTGAAGGGCAGCGTGCCGTGGAGGAGGTGCTCGAACGCATGGGCGGCGGGCTACCGGCGTGACGGTCACCCTGTGGCGTGTGGCGGCCGATACCCCCCAATGGACCGCCGAGGACATGGCAGGCAAGGGCGCGGCCGCCAAGGGTGCGCGATGGAATCACGCCGGCGAGCACGTGGCCTACGCGTCAATGTCGATCTCATTGGCCGCGTGGGAGACTCGCGCGCATTTTGGCAAGGGCGCCCGACTACCCTGGAACCGATACCTCGTGCGCATCGACGTGCCGGAGGATGTCTGGGCGGCAAGACAAATCATGGTTCGACCGCCTTCGGTCGGCTGGGATGCGATTCCCGAGGGACTCGTGTCTCGTTCCGCGGGATCTGCCTGGCTGAAGGCGAGCCAGACCGCATTGCTCGCCGTTCCGTCGGCAATCATCTACGAGGAAGACAACGTGTTGATCAACCCCGCGCATCCCGACGCGAGACGGATAAGCGCGACCAGGGTGCGTCGTTTTGTTTACGATCCCAGAGTCTGATTGCACGCGCTCCGCGTATTGACGCCGAACTGCCAAGGTCTCCGATTACTTGAAAGCTGCGATGGTCAGTACGGATGCCCACGATCGATGAAACCTTTGGTCCCCGGCCACCGCTGACCACAGAAGCGGCCTGCAAGATGGTTGTGCGCAGCGGTGCGATCGCGCGCTTGGCGCTCCCTCGGTCGAGCAGCTGCTTGCTGTGCAAGGCGAGCTCGAGTCTTTCCGCCGCTTTCAGGACCAACCCGCTCAGCGTGCAAGGGAGCGCCATGCCCAGCTGCGGCGGTTCATGGGCACGCGGGCCCGGCGCAAGATTCGCTACGGCGCATTGCTGACAAACGCACTTGACCTGCGTTGCGTCCCGCGCGCCCTCGACGCTGTGCTCGCACACGCGCGCCATTGAAGAGCTGCGGGCTCTGTTTCGATCCGCACGATCGAGCGCCTAATCGCCTCGGGCGAGCTTCGGGCCGTGCGGGTGCGTCGCTCTGTCCGCGTGACGCCCGAGGCGCTCGACGCGTATATTTCCGGCCTGCCATGCCAATCCGCAAACGCGCAGGTCGCTTCCAAGTCCGTGTCAGCCTCGGCGGTGGTCGGCGCGTCGAACGGACGCTCCCGGCCGGCGCCAAGCGCGGCGACGCGGTCGCGCTCGAAGCTACTTTGCGCCGTGCCGTCATCGATCAGGTCGTAGGCAGGCCGCGGCGATTCACTATCGCCGACGCTCTCATGGGTCACGGTTCCCTGAGCGTGACTTCGAGGTACGTTCACGGCGTACCGGAGGCGGCAGCGCGCGGTGCATGGTCTGGGCGTGGGTCGCAAATCGCGGGTCAGGCGTGGGTCAAGAACATCGACAGGAAGGCAGGTTTCCCACGTAAGTAGTTGATTCATAACAAACGCCGGGATGGCGGAACTGGTAGACGCGCCGGACTCAAAATCCGGTTCTGGCAACAGAGTGTGGGTTCGATTCCCTCTCCCGGCACCACTCGCCGAACTGGCGACTCGACGACGACCCCCGCCAATCTGACGTTGGCGATCGTCGGCTACGGAGAATGGCGTAGGACGCCAATCGACCCCTGAGCGATCCTCCAGGGCGGACCGCTATGCGGCTTGGGGCTCGAAGACCCGATTGCGACTTGCGATTTTCGGACGCAATTCCCGGTCAGCCATCCGCAGGTCGTACTCGGCCTGGAGATTGAGCGGCCGGCGCCGTCAGGTTGTAATCCGTGCGATACCATGGCGCCGCGTCAGAACGGGGTGGCGCCGGGTGACTTGGGTTTGCCGTCAGGCTCTGGGTTGCCGGGTCCCGATGGCCTGGATCGCGCCTCCGCCAGATAAAAGCCCAAGTTGGCCAGACCCATGGCGATCGGGATCAGCGCCCAGGCCGCAGTCGTCGGGCCATAGTTTAGGTATAGCGCCACCAGCAGCGCTATGCCGCCAAGGATCCAGACGAGGGCACGCCGCAGCGGACTCCTTATGAAGTAGCCTGCGCGCGAGGCAACTTCCGCGAATTCGACGGCAGCCTTGTGGTCGAAATCCGAGAACACGTGCGGCGGCAGTGGTGGCACCTCCATGCCCCGCTCGATTGCCAGCATCCGCTCCCGGTGATGCATCTCGTACACTTCCTTGCGTCGCTGGTAGCGCAGCCAAGTTGCGAGCATGGCGTAGCCGATACCCATGACAATAGCCAGAATCGGAATGACCATTGCCAAGATTGGTGGCAGGTTGGCGTACATATCGTCCTTGTCCTCCAACGGTTGCACATGATGCCCTTGATACCCTGCAGCCAGGCGCTGGGTTTCAGCTTGCCCAAAAAAAAGGCCGCAAATATGAAACCCCGGCTGTGCACCGCGGGTAGCAACGGTAATGGAGACCCCTACGTCCCTGCCAGCCTCGAGCGAGGCCGCCTTGCGCGACCGAGATATCACCGAGCTGCTGCAGGGCGGTCGGCTCGATCGTGCCTTTGAGATGCTGGTCGAGCGCTACGAAGGCAAGGTGTTCCGGCTCTGTAGCGGCTTGCTGCAAGATCCGGCCGCCGCCCAGGACGCGGCCCAGGAGAGCTTGATCCGTGTCTGGCGGGCACTGCCACGCTACGATGGGCGGGCGGCGGCCCTATCGACCTGGATCTATGCGATCGCGCGCAACCGCTGCCTCACGGCTCTGCAACAGCGCCAGGATCAGTTGCAGCGCAATCCGTCACTCAACGACGAGGTGGTACTCAAGCAGGTCCAGGTGCTCGCGACCCGGGACAACGACCGCACCGACGCCTCGGCGCTGGCGCGCCTGATTGAGGAGCTGCCCGTCGACATGCGCCAGGTTCTGAGGCTGTTTTACTTCGAGGATCGAGCGGTGGCCGAAGTGGCGCTCATGCTGGGTCTGTCGCGGGCCGGCGTCAAGACCCGGTTGTTTCGCGCGCGCGCCCGGCTGCTAGACACCCTGCAGGCGGCTGGGCTCGGTGATGCGAGCCAGTGGCTGCAATGAAGGAGAACGCCATGCCTTTGTCCGAATCCCGTTCAACCAACCCGGAAGAGCCGGAGTTTTCGCTGCCGCGCGACCGGCTCGATCGCCGCCTGGCGGATCTGCTGCCGGCGCCGTCAACGCCTGAGGGATTTCGCCAGAACCTGTGGCGGGCGATCGCCACACAGTCCGCGACGGATCTTGCGCAGCGGCGCCGCGCACTCGAGCTTGAGCGTGCGCGGCAATTGAACCAGCTCGAGCAGGACTATGTGCGCATGCGGCGCGACACGCTCGCTATGGTCCTGGCTGCGGCTCTGACGGCCGGAGCGACGCTCAGCCTCGCCCTGCCCTGGCTGGCTGCGAAACTGAATACCGATATTGCGACACTTGCCCCCTTGGGATTGCTGATGCTGGCCCTGGCCGGCGTCGCCTGGATCTGGCGCGAACCGCTGACCAACTTCGCCTGGCGCCTGGTCTCCTAAGGCGCGCCCCAGTCGCAGCAATGCGCGACGGGTGTCTCGATGCACCACCTGTTACAGCATCGGTCCAGCCGCTATGTCGCGCAACTTTTCTCGAACGGCCTCGCGGAACTCGGCGCCCAAGCCCGATCGTTGCTTCTCGTACCAATCGAACGCGTCTTGCAGATCGGCCGCTGCTGCGGGGCGAATCAAAATCGTAATCACACGCCGCGCTGCCTAAGCTTGGCGAGAACCTCTTCAGCTCGGCGAAATTCGACAATGCTGGTTTGCAAAGATCTTCCAAAGTGTGAAGATCGCCCTGGCCGTATGACGCATCGCGGCACAATGCCCGCTACGAGGCCAGCCGCGGCGCCACGTCGGATGGACTCTGATCGGCCAGGTTCTGTCTTTCAGTTGCGCCCCAACAATTCCCGCAGCGCCGACATCGCGGGTGGGCCATAGATCCTCTCTTCGAGTGAGGTCTCGCGATTGCCGGCTCCGGGCTATGCAAGCCTGCGACAAATGAGGTGCGATCCGAATTGCCAAGCGGCGCCCCCTGGTAGTCCAATGATTCGCATGGCTTAGGAAGGAGCGCCCCATTCCGGAGGCTGCTGACCACAAGGGGAACTGTCTGATACGAGGGCATCCTTGGGCCGAGGAGAAGAAGATGTCGCAAACTGTGAGAATTGCCTCGCTTCTACTGTTGGCAACCTTGAGCGGCGTAGCCTTGGCGCAAAGCAGCTCGGGGCTTACGGTCGTCAATACCAGACCCGTCATCGATCGAAAATCGACTCTGAATCCGCCGAGCGCGCCGT
>VBCK01000174.1 GCA_005882215.1 Betaproteobacteria bacterium
TCAAGGCGCTACTGGACAACGACATCGCCGTCGGAGCCTCGCTCGGCTTGCTGCTGTTGAGCCTGCTCGTGCGCGACGAGGGGTTCCGCGAATCGATCCGCTACTCGCTGCAAGGCATGGCCCTGCTTCCGCTTTTCTACGCGACCGTGCTCGGCCGGAGCGTCCAGCCCGTGCGCGCGATGCTCGCCAGCCGCCCCGCCGTCCTGATCGGCAAGCTCAGCTACTCGATCTATCTGTACCACTGGCTCGCACTGGTCGTCGCAGACTGGGTCGCCGGCGAAGACCGCATGTTATCGGTGCCCTGGTTGCTCACGTACTACCTGCTCTCGATCGGGCTGTCGTACGCCTCGTACCGGATCATCGAACGACCCAGCCTGGCGCTGCGGAAGAGGTACGGCTCGCATGCGCCCGGCTGAGCGAAACCGTGTCGAGGCGCGGCGTGGAGGCACCGGCCGTGCGAACCGCCGCGCGACCTTTGACTCATTTCGTCGCGACCATGCGAATATTCAATAATGTGGTCAAGATCCTGGTTCGCAGCAGACGATGCCTCAGTCCGCGCGGCAGCGCCAACGAAAGCCGCTCCACGCCGGCCAGGAACGACGGATAGAACGGGAGATGCAAGCCCCGCGCTCCGACATACGATCTGACTTTCGAGAAGCCAACCTCCCGGAACAAGGCCGTCAGCTCCGAAGTCGTGTACTCCTTCAAATGAAAACCGGTCGCCTCTTCGTCAAAACCCCGCGAGACGTCGTGTGGCCCGGTGATCCGGTTCGGGGTGATGCAGATATAGACGCCGCCGGGCTTGAGGACATCGAGAACGTTGCGGACCTGCTCAAGCGCATCATCCGGATGCAGATGCTCCATCAACTGGTTGCTGTAGGCCACGTCTACAGAGTTGCGCTGCGCGGGGATGCTGCAGCCATCCGAGATGATCAGCCTGAAATTTGCCGGGACATCCGGCACGTTCGTGATCTCGGTCGAGACATCAACCGCAAGCACACGCGCGGCATGTCGGCAGACCTCGAACGAGAGCGCGCAATCGCCCGGCCCAATCTCCAGGAAGGTCTGCCCTGGACGTAGGAACCGCCCGATGAAGGCGAGCTGCAGACCCACTTCATGTCGAGCGGATTCCGGGGAAATCTTGATGGTGATCTGAGGATGATCGGGGATCCGTCGGAAGAGCTCGTCGTACGCCTGGGTATACAGCGACCTGCGTTCCGCTTTCGATGCCGCTTTCAGGCGGGAAGCCAACTCCCGTTCCACGAGGTAATGCTCGCGAATCCGCGCCGCCGAGCGCTCTGAACCGCCCACTGATCCGGATGAAAGCGCGCTGGCCGGCGGCCGGCCAGCCCCATTGGCGAGGGACTCGAACAGCGCCTCGTAGCGATCGACCATGTCGGCGTGCCGGAAACGGGTCGCGATCTGCTCGGCCGCCTGCGCGCCCATTCGCGCCCGGGCGTCGAGCGGATGCAGCCGGCGCAGCGCATTCACCAGCGCCGGCGTGTCGCCGGTCGGGAAGACGAACCCCTGCACGCCGTCGTCGACCATCTCGCGCGCGCCGCCTTGGTCGCTCAGGACCGCCGGGACTCCCATCGACATCTGCTCGAGCGCGGCGAGCGAAAACGTCTCATGCGCAACACTGCACAGGACCCCGACATCGAACGCAGCGATGTAGCGCTCGACCTGGTTCTGATGGCCGACCAAGCTCACCCAGGCCGATGCGCCGTGCGCCTGCGCGTAGCGCTCGATCACCGGCCGTTGGGGTCCCTCGCCCACGATCAGCGCATGTGCGGCGACTGCCTCGCGGCGCAACGCGATTACGGCATCGATCAGCTGTTCGTGGTTTTTCTCCGGCCGCAGCTGCGCACAGCAGCCCAGGACGTAATCATCATCGCGGAAGCCCAGCGCGGCGCGTGTTGCCGTGCGCCACCGCGTGCGCACGCTCGGCGCAAAGCGCTCGGCCGCAACCCCATTGTGGATAACGGCGTTGCGGCGTGCGCGCAGACCGCGACGCAGCCAGTGGCGCGATTGGAATTCGGATACGAAGACCAGCTGGTCGCAGCCCCGCGCGACGGGCGTGACGAGCAATTGCTGCAGCAATTCCTTGACGCCCGTCAGACGCGTGCTGTGGAAGGCCAGCGCCAGCGCCGGGCGTTGCGCCGCTGCGAAGCCGGCCGCGCGCACCGCCCGGGCCGCGTGAATCAACGGGTAGCCGTTGATCGCCATGACCACCTGCGGCCGGCGCTGACGCAGTTCAGTGCATAGCCGGCGCACCGCGTGCCCATCGAGCTGGTGGCCGGCATCGAGGGTCACCAAGCGCAGCGGCAGGTCGCCCGGCGGGGCGTCAGTGAGCGAGCGCGCCCAACTGTCGTCGCGCGCTGGCTGCATCGCAACCAGGTCGCAAGAATGACCGCGTGCGCTCAGCGCGTTTGCCAGCTCGAGCGTGTGGCGCTCGGCGCCGCCACAATCGAGCGCGGAAGCTATGAACATCAATCGCATCGATGGCACTCGCTCAACAGCCACTGGATGCCCTAAGACCCTGCGAGGACGCTTGTCTCTCGAGAATAGGTAGGATCGTCGAAGGGTTCCTCGCCAAGGATGCAACCTAGAATTGCCAGATGCAGAGCGTACGCGAATGAGCGGATCGATGACACCGGATCGCGTCGGGGTGCGTGGCCAGGATTCTGCGCGCACGTTGTGGATCACAGGGTGGATCGCGGCATGCGCGATCGGCCTTGGGCTCCTGGTTGCGCAGCTCGGGCTGTTCGCGGCCGTTGTGTGCGCGGGGCTGCTGGTGTTTGGCGCCGTCTTGCACAACCCGCGTCGCGGACTCATTCTTCTTTCGGTGCTGGTGCCGCTTTCGGCATCGACGCGCATGCCCCACCAGCTCCTGGGCATTACGGGACTCAACCTGCTGAATCTGACCTTGCTTGCAACCCTCGCTGGTCTGTTCTTGCTGATGGTGTTTCCCGGCATTCGTCGGCCGCTGACATTGAAGCAACTGCCGGTTCCTGCTGCGCTCCTGGCGCTGATGGTGTTGCCGATGGTGCTCGCGGCCGCGCGTGGCAGCTTCTCGGTTTACCTGATCCCCGATGACCTCCGGCGCACAGGAGATGTTTCGTTCTCGGATGCGGGTGGCTACCTGCGCGATGTGCTGGTGGGGCCATTGCTGTCCGTGTTCGCGGGCCAGCTTCTGGGATTGGTTCCGAGGGTGGACGGGCCGGTATCGGAGAGCCGCGCCTATCTTTATGCGCCGCTCGTCGGCGTGTGCGCGCTCGCCGTGCTGTTCCTGGTCAACGCCTTCGCCAGCCTTGGCAGCCTTTGGGCGATGGCCGACCAGGATGCCCGCAACGCACTTGCCGCGGCCGCTGGAATGCATCCCAACGAAGTCTCGCTGATGTTCAACTGCGGATTGGCCTGGGCCCTGTTCACGGCTCGCGGTGCGCCGCTGCGCAGCCGCGTTGCGCTGTGGGCGGTTGGGGCGCTCATGTCTGTCGCAAGCCTTTTTACCTTCTCGCGCGGCGGCTTCGTCGGTATGTTGATCGTGCTGATCGCGTACACGCTGGAAATGCGCCGCTTCATGTGGATCGTCGCGGCTTCAGTGATCCTCGCGGTTGGTGCGCTGTGCTTGCCCGAAGCCGTGATCGAGCGGTTGACCACCGGCCTCGCAGAGAGCGACCTGAACGCGCTCTCGGCCGGCAGGGTGACGCAGATTTGGCCGTTGCTGCTGCCCGTGATCGGGGATCACTGGCTGCTGGGCAGTGGGATGGAGTCGATCCTGTGGTCCCCGCCGGTAACCAGCGGCGCCTTGGTGGTCACCCAGCCCCACAACGCGTACCTGGGCCTGCTTCTGGATTACGGCGTGATCGGCGCAGTGATGATCCTGTCGTTTCACATCTGGTGCTGGTTGGATCTGCACCGGCTGGCGCGCCGCGTCGAGGGCGGCGCGCTCGGTGGCGTGGATCCCATGTGGGCGCAGCTCGTCCGGGCAACCTCGGTCATGCTGCCGGTGCTGATGGTGCAGGCGATCACCGACAATCGTATGACGCCCACGCCATCGCAGACGCTGATGTGGCTTGCGATCGGCCTGGCGTTCGGCTTGCGCGCTCGATGCCGTGACCAGGCGGTACGCGCATGAGTGTCGGAGCAGATCCGGATCCGACCGTCCGGCCGGTGCGCGTCTGCCACATCAACCTGTACTCGTACCCGGCGCTGTGGCGCGATCCGGCCCGGCCGTCGCAACCGACGGGAGGGGCGGAATTGCAGCAGGCAATGATCGCCCGCGCCGCCGCCCGGCGCGGGGTGGATTCGTCGTTCGTCACGCTGGATGTCGGTCAAGGCCGCGAAATCGTGGTAGACCGCCTGCGGATCCTGGCGGCCTATCGTCGCGAGCAGGGTCTGCCCGGGCTGCGCTTTTTTCATCCGCGGCTGAGCGGCCTTTACCGCGCGCTGCGGCGCGCGGACGCCGACGTCTACTTCCTGGCGTGCGGGGACGGATTCCTCGGCGTGGTGGCCTGGATCGTCCGGCGCCTGCGGCGGCGCCTGGTGCTGCGCATCGTCAGCGATGCGGATTGCGATCCGCGCCGCCAGATCACCAGCACCTTCAAGGATCCCTGGCTCTACCGCTACGGAATTCGACGGGTCGACGTGGTGCTTGCGCAGACCGAGCAGCAGCGCGAGATGTTGCGGCGCAATTTCGGCATCGAGAGCGAGGTCGTCGCCGACATGGTCGCGCCCTGGCCGCGGCTGACGCCCCCCGAGGAGCGTGATATCGATGTCATCTGGGTAGCGCACCTGCGCGCGCTCAAGCGCCCGGAGATGTTTGTCGAGCTCGCCCAACGCCTGCCGCGATATCGCTTCCATCTGATCGGTGGCGACCCGCAACAGGGCAACGTGTACCTCGAACAGCTGCGGGTGGTCGCCCGCGGGGTCCCGAATCTGACCTTGCACGGCAGCCTCGGCCAGGACGAGACGCTGGGGTTGTTCGATCGGGCGCGGCTGCTGGTGAATACCTCCGACATCGAGGGACTTCCCAATACGTTCTACCAGGCATGGGTGCGCGCGATTCCAGTCGTGTCGTTCCTCGACCCCGATCAGCGGATCGTCTCGCATGGGCTCGGTGCGGCGGTTCCGGACTTCGAGACCCTGGTCGCCACGGTCCGCGATCTGCTTGCGGACGAGCCGCGCCGGCGCGCGCTGGGTCAGCAAGCCGTGACCTTCATGCGGACGCATTACGACCCGGAGCGGCTAATCGAGCCGTATCTGGCGGTATTTCGACGCTTCGCACCCGTCCGGCCAGCGATCGGAGAACCGCTGCTGCCAGCCTCGGCGCGCTGAGGGCGCGGCATGGTTCGCCCGCGCATCGTCGCATGGCTCGGGCTGGCCAGCGGCCTTGACTATGCCGCCCAGGTGCTGCTGCCGATTCTTCTGGTTCGCGTGCTGAGCGCGCACGACTTCGGCGGCTACCGCCTGCTGTGGCTGGCAGCTCAGACGTGCGCAAACATCCTGTCGATGAGCGTGGCGGGCCTTCTTGTCAAGCAGGTGCCGCAACAGCCGCCGCACCGGCGCGGTGCCCTGTTCGGCAACGCCTTTGCCTACCTTGCAGCCACTGCCCTGCTGGCCGCGTTGCTGCTCAGTCCGCTGACGCCGTTGGTGCAGCAGATGTATGCCGGCGGCACGGTCGAGGCCTGGCTGCCGCCGCTGTTCTCCGCACTCTGGTTGGTGTCGCTGCCGTTGGATTACGTCGCATTGGCCTGTCAGCGCCCGACCGACCAGGCGCTGTTGAGCCTCGGGCAGGCGGTGCTGCGAATCGGCCCGGTGGTGGCGGCGGCGTTGCTGCTGCGCAGCCTGACCGGTGTCGGCCTGGCGCTGATCGTGCTCGCGTTGGCACGGATCCTGGCGGCTTTGATCTATGCCTCACGGCACAGCCACCTCGAAGGGGGTCGCGGACTGTCGCTCGATGCGGATCTGGCGCGTCTGCAACTGCATGACGGTCTGGGTTTCGGCGCAGGATTCATGCTGGGCAATCTGCGGGGGCAGATCGACGGCTGGGTTGCCGCGTTGCGCTTCGATCCGGTCGCAGTGGGGGTCCAGGGTGTTGCGCTTGCCGCTGCACCCTTGATCACCATCCTGCGGATGACGGTCACGAATGCGATCGGCCCGGGAATCGCAGCCGACGTAGCGGCGGGGCGTGTAGACGCCGCAGTGGCGGCGAATCGCCGCGGCAACCTGATGGTCGCAGCGCTGCTGTTCCCTCTGTGCGGGGTGCTGATCGCGCTGGCGGGGCCGCTGCTTGCCTTCGTATTCACCTCGCGCTTCAGTGCCGCTGTGCTGCCGTTCCGGATTTACGTCACCGGCCTGCTTTCGGTGGCGCTGGAGACCACGACACTGGCGCTTGCATTGGGCGCGTCCGCCCTCGTGCTGCGCCAAGGCGCGATCCTGCTTCCGTTGGCCGCGGCGGCATGCTATGTCGGCGCGTCGGTGACCCGAGACCCGACACTCGGCCTGTGCGGAATAGCGATCGGCGCAGCGGCGGTCGGATGGCTGTCCCAGATCTGGAACCTGGTGTACGTCCGGCGCGCGCTCGGGCTCGCCTGGGCAGAGTTCCAGGCGTGGCGTGAAATGTGCGCGCTGTTTCTGGTCAACCTCGGCGCGACCCTTTTCACCCAGGCGATCATGTTCGCGGTGCCGACCAGCTGGCCGACGGTGCTGCAGCTGCTCGCCGGCGGCGCCGCCTATCTTGCTGCGGCGCTCGTTCCGAGCCTCGCCTGGCCCCGTGTGTGGCACGTGTACCGCGATCTGCTCGACGAGGCACGCGAAAGAGGCGGACCGCTGCATACGCCGATGTCAAGACCGGTTCCGTAGGGCTTTGAATGGCGCGCGTCCTGATGCTGGTGGAGAACCTGCCGTCGCCATTCGATCGGCGCGTGTGGCAGGAAGCGACCACGCTCGCCGCCAACGGTTACGACGTGGCGATCATCTGCCCCACCGGACCGGGTTGCGAAGCCCACGAAGAGACCATTGCGGGGATCCGCATCCTGCGCTACGACCTGCCGCTCGAGGCGTCGGGCGCACTTGGCTACTTGCGCGAATACAACGCGGCGCTCTGGCACACGTTCCGGCTCGCGTGGCGCGAACACCGGCGCGCGGGCTTCGACATCGTCCATGCGTGCAATCCGCCCGACCTGCTGTTCCTGATTGCCGGTTTCTTCAAGTGGCACGCCGGCACACGCTTCGTCTTCGATCACCACGACCTCTGTCCGGAACTGTACGAGGCCAAGTTCAAACGCCGCGACTTCCTGTACCGCCTGATGCTTAGACTGGAGCGTTGGACTTTTCGCAGCGCCGATATCTCGATCGCCACGAACGAGTCGTATCGCCGGATCGCGATGTCGCGCGGGGGAATGCCCGGCGAGCGCATGTTCGTCGTGCGCAGCGGCCCGTCGCTCGAACGGATGCGCATCATGCCGCCGCGACCGGAGCTGCGCTGCGGGCGGCGCTACCTGGTGGGCTACGTCGGCGTCATGGGCCCGCAGGAGGGAATCGATCTGCTGCTGCGCGCGGCCCGGCATATCGTCCATACGCGTGGCCGCGCGGATGTCCATTTCGGCCTGGTCGGCGGTGGCACCAGCCTGCAGGCAATGCAGACCCTCGCCGCCGAGCTGGGCGTCGCGCCGTACGTGACCTTCACGGGGCGGGTTCCGGACGAACAGATGCTCGAGATGCTGAACACCGCCGACGTGTGCGTCAATCCCGACGTCGCCAACGAGATGAACGACAAGTCGACCATGAACAAGGTCATGGAGTACATGGCGCTCGGCAAGCCGATCGTCCAGTTCGATCTCACCGAAGGACGGTTCTCCGCTCAGGAGGCGTCGCTGTACGCGCGTCCGAACGACGCAGTCGATCTGGGCGATAAATTGATCGATCTGCTCGATGATCCACAACGGCGCGAACAGATGGGCGCGTTCGGCCGCAAGCGGGTGCTCGAGGAATTGCAATGGAGCCACGAAGCGCCGAAACTGCTGGCCGCATACCGGGCGCTGCAGGCACTACCGCCGCACTGGGCACGACGCCAATCACCCGACGCGGCCTAACCACCACCCTCACCCCGGCCCTCTCCCGCAAGCGGGACCGAGGGCCGCCCGGCTCGTGGCCTCGTGCGATCGTTCGGGTGTCAGTCATGCAGTGAACGGTCGCGCCCACGAGGCGTGATCGACCGCGGTCACTCGCCCGGTTGTCGTCAGGTGATGGGCGCCGACCAGGCCAGCACGGAAATCGGGCTCGAGGGCCGCAACCACCCGCTCGGCATAACCGCTCTCGTCGAGGCGAGTGATCTCGCGCACCGTTGCC
>VBCK01000285.1 GCA_005882215.1 Betaproteobacteria bacterium
TATGCGAATCTACGCGCGTGTCGAAGTAGCCATCGACGCCTGAGCGTCGGAGGTCGTGTGAATCCGGCCCACGATGCCCGGGCTCGCGGGTCGCGGCTGGCGCTCAGCTCACGGGGCGACGCCGTGCTGGAGCTTCCACGCGGCGACGGCATCGTCCCACACGCCGCGGTCGTTGGTGACGGTGAAGCACGGGGGCAGCGGCGCCGGATAGGGTCCCCCGCCGAGCCACACCATGTCGTTGTTCGAGCAGCTGATGAGGCTTGCCGGGACGCCCATCGTGTCCGTGCCGCTCTGTCCGACCTGCTCCGCCATGAACACGTTGTTGTCGAGCTCGAGCTTGGTTGCGAGGCTGCTCCACTTGAAGAACTGCCCGTTCCCGAGATCGGTGGCGAGCCCACCGCGCGGGCCGGGCATCCGCCCGAGCCGCAGGAGTGAGTTCTGGATCGTCATGAGATCGTTGTGGCCGTCGAATCCGGACGCGGCGATTGCCGGTGACGGGCGCTCGCTGATCGCCACGTAGCAGCCGTCGAACAGCGAGTCGTCGATCAGGCCGGGTTGGACGTGGTCGTTCTCCACGCAGTCGTCCCGGATGTAGCTGAGCCAGGCCCCGCGGATGGTGAATGGCCCGGCGACCGGGCGAATGCCGTCTTCGACGTTGTCGATGCGGATGTTCTCGACCGTGAAGAAGGGATTCTCGAACCGCAGCCCCGCGTTGTTGATCGAGTGCATCTCAGCCCAGCTGAGGGTCCGGTCGTACTGGCCGAGTTCAACGCCGCCCGCGACGCAGACCGCGCTCCCGCCGCCGAGGTTGACGTCGTGGCCGTGCTGGAAGTGGTCGTCGTACTCGCGGGCGGCGTTGAGGTGGTGGTCGACTTGAAATGCCCGAACGCATTGCCGTTCCCTGCCACGGCGGTCACGGCCGTGGTCAGAATGAGGCCGACGATCAGAACTGCGTGGTGTCTCACGAGCGTAGTCTCTTCGAGGCGTCTCGGCGCCGTGTTCAATATGCGTGCCGGTCATCCCGGAACGGCAGAGTGACCGCGATCTAACTTCCGGACTGGGTGAATACGGATCTCTCACCGGATGTCTCCGCGGATGTATTGGGGAAGAGTCGGAGGGACAAAAGTCCGGCAAGCATGCGGCATCGCAACGAGCCGCGTTTTGACGCGAGGAGGCGCTGCAGGTCTCGGATCACGGGCCAATCTTTTCTAGCCATCCGTGATCGCATCCTCCACCACGCGATCACCATCAACATCATCCGCGCGAACAGCTGCCGGCTCACGGACAAGCTTGAGAGCGGCC
>VBCK01000175.1 GCA_005882215.1 Betaproteobacteria bacterium
ACGTGTGCGTGAATATATCCGGGCGAATCTCGGATATGACATTGGCCTGGCCGAGCTGGCCGATCAAGTCAGTCTCAGCCCGCACTATTTCTCATTGCTGTTTAAGCACACCGTCGGCGCGTCACCCCACCGCTATGTGCTGCAAGAGCGCATCTACGAAGCTCAGCGGTTGCTTGCCGCCGGCCAAATGGCCATTTGCGAGGTGGCCCTCAGCGTCGGGTTCTCCGACCAGAGTCATTTCTCAGGCGCATTTCGAAAGATGACCGGCACCACGCCCAAGCGATATCAAACGCGCGGGGTACTCGAGCGCAACACCTGCTGACACAATCGTACTCATGGTGAAGGCCACCGATATCGTCTACGGAACCGCTTTTGGAGTTGCCTTGTACGCCAAATAGGCCGCGTGGCTCGCGCCCAGTAAGACCAGGAAGTTGGTACCGACGACCGGCATGTCGAACGCGTCGTAGGTATGGGAGGCGCCCGTAAACGCGGACCAAAGCATGTTCAGATAGACGATAACCAGCAGAAACGTCGTGATCAGCTTCTGAAGGCGACTGACATCGACGCTTGTGCGCGTTGCATCTTCTTCGCCGAGATACAGATCGGCGAAAGCCGCTTCGTCTACCTTCTCATTTACATCGATACGCCCAAGAAGCGTTTTATCGCCCGCGCCCTTCGGATTGGGTTCCTTCTTCTTTGTTTCGACGATCAGACTGCTCACTATTGCCGATCCGCTCGAAATGCCAATGAGGCCGAATAGATTTGGCTCGATGGTTGGCAAATCATTGCCGAAAGCCATGTCCCAGACCCCCCCGGTGAAATAGGCGCTGAAAAGCACAAGAAACCAGAGCACCCATTGCACACGCGAGAGGCTGATTCGATTCCGTCCATCGATCAGGATGCCGAGCTTGCGATCATTGGCCAGGTAGCCAGCTGCAAGGCACACAAGCAGCAGAATTGCAAACGTCGCCAGCCAATACCGGGCAAGAATCGTATGGGTTCCGGCGGGCAATCGCGCCTCATGGGCGATGAAGTAGCCATTGATCGCAAGAAGCAGGAAGGCGATGACCGTGATTCCGCCCCAGCCGAGAGTTTTAATGATCTTCATGATTGGCCACCGACGATGAGAGGAACGAGCCTCGGACTAAGGCCTGCGTGCTCGAGGTTGGGTGTTGGAAATCAAGCCAAGGACACTGTCATGCAACTTCTTATCCTCGACGACGAAGAAGACCCCACCCCGGCCGTTTTGCCTCGCAGCGCACGAGCCCGAGAGGGCGCCTTCCTGATTCATATCACCCAGGATCGTGTACGGATGGGGACCGGACGTCGAAACCCCGATCTTTGCGTGGTTGCCGGACGCGTTGCCGATTCCCAGCAGAGAAAAAGTCTTCGTGTCCCAGTGTCCGGACTGAGCGTTGACGACCGCACCTGGCGCCTTCCATCCGCTTTGATTCGGCCAACAGTCCGGCGTTTCGCCGGCGCTGGTATCCGGTATGTCGGTGTGCTTCCACCACGACGCTACGAGTAGATCCTCGGATCCCAGTAGGCTGGACACGAGATGCCACGGGGAGGCGTGAACCGCGCTCGGCTTCGAAATCACGGAAACGCCTGAGGAAAGTGCATTCCAGAGCACTTCCTCAGAATCGGACTTCGCCCCTAACGCTGCGACCGCAGCACTGATGGCGTCCGGGCCCCCATTATTGACAATCTGCGGATCCAGCAGATTCGTCACCACTGAGGCATTGGCAAGGGCCTTGGCGACCGCGACAACATCGTCCGGGGTGAGTCGTACGGAGAAGAAGTGTTGACCCACCAGTACGTTATCGTCAGTAACGCACCCGAGGCTGTTTCCGTCGGTTCTGGGATGACTCGCGCTTCCTGACGCAGGCCAGGACGGCGTGGTGACCTGCAAAAGCACTCCGTTGCCTTGATCGTCCCACGCCAGCGTACCCTTTGAATGGCCCCAAGGACTCGCGCAGCTTGTGCCACATCCTTGAATCCTTGGGTCTCCGTAGAACTGGTCGTTCCAAATTACGTAATGAAGCGATCCGTTGTAGATCTGATCAAACGTCGATCCGACGGGGTCTTCAGTCGTGTCGCCGAGACAACCATCGCCAGTTTTCAAAACCGGATCGGAGCTGGAAGCGACGACGTACTGTTGACCGAACCCTACACGGTAGTCGACCGGATCGCCGCCAAATGGGCAGGACCGCTCCGCACTGCCCGAGCACTGAGGAAAGCTCTTCGCGTTGAATTTGTAGACGAAAAACCAATCGACAGGCTGACCTTTGATCAGCAACGGAGCCGGTTCACCCGCCGCAGCCGTGCAAAGAGCTACGAAACTGGCTGTAGCCGCGGCTACCAAAAGATGGGATGCTCTCATCGGCTTTCCGAAGTCCGAGTGTTCTTCTCGATCAGTCTTACCGAGCCAATCGCAGGGCAGTTTCGACCTGCGCGCTCTTTGAGCCGAGAAGGCTTCGCGGGCGGTCGAACTCCACTGACCAATGACGTACTTTCAATGTGAAATCCGTCATCGTTGCTGCTCACCGATTTGAGCTAGTTGCATCGCCCGCGTTTTCGAGCAACTAGCGCTGAGGTCGTAGCGATGTCGCATTGCTCCAGGTTTTGACGTCTGTCCTGACAGCTTTGCACGTGGTGTTATCGAGAGCGGCGGCGTCGAACGCAATTCGCCGCAGCGGGCTGCAATCAAGTATCAGGAGACTGCAAATGGGCGCTCAAGTCGGATCCTTACCCTCTCTCGAACCCTCCCCCGTCAAGGGGAAGGGGGCTAAGCCCTTCCTCATGTGCGCATTGAACGCCACGCAGATCCGTGGCCGCTCGCCATGGTACATGCGCACACTGTGCTGCAGGTAACTCGGGAAGAGGATGAGCATCCCGGTCTCCGGCTTCACGATGCGAGCCGAAGGCAGGACGCCGGGGAAAAAAGTCATCGCCGCGCCTGCGACGGGATGGGTGAATTCGAGGACCGCCCCGGGCGCGTCCGGCGGTTCGTCTCCTGTGTCCACGTAATAGCTCCCCGACCAGGTCGCCATGGGATGCAGGTGTGTCGTGTTGTAATGACCCTTCCGATTCACCGCGGCCCAGCCATACAGATCAAACGCCATCGTGAACTTCGTAGTCCCAAGCAGCCGTGCGGTCGCGATCTGCAATGCCTGGCCGACGTAACCCTCCAGCGCGGTGACTGCCGATCCGCCCCAGCTAAAGAAATCCGGCGCCGACTGCCAGCCGCCCTCATTGCTTTTCGCCATCGGGGCGATGGCGCGCTCGCGCTCCAGGATGAGGTCGCGCAGTTGTGCGTTCAGCGCCTCAACGTCTTTCAACATGCAGCACAGCAGCGGCGTGGCGAACATGTCCTCAGCCCGGCTGTTCCGGGTCATGTCGGCAAGGGAGTTGGGAGATTCCCGGGACATCACTGTTGGAGGGCGGAGGAGTTGAAGGATCGGCATTCGTACGTCCCGCGCACGATCACCGACATGCGGAACTTGTCGTCACTGGGTGCGCACGCGCGGTGGGGGATCGAGCCGTCCATCGCGACCACGCGGTTGGGCCGGAAGGCGATGCGGTCGATCATGCGCTGCGGATCGTCCTTGTCGAACAGAAGCAGGTCCCCGTCGGTATTCTCGCCGACATAGATGAGGAACGATAGTTGATCAGGCGCATCGCGTGCGCAGTCCACGTGCCGTGCTGCGTCTTGCCCGCACGATTGTCCGTTGAGGCCGACATATTCGGGCGTGGTGATCATGACATCGAGCTTCTGGAATGTCGTGGCCACCGCCGACAACAGCATCGGCGGAAGCCCGGGCCAGCCGCTCTTGCGCCATGCCTGAATGTAGGAGGCACCCCAGATCCGGTGCCGTGCCTTGCCCTGGGCGTCGTAGACCGAGTTGGTGAGCATCCAGTGCGGCGTCTCGAGGGCCCACCGTTCAAGGAGCACGATCTGCGTGGGCGAGAACAGATCGTCGAAAACGAGGACGCGATCGAGCACGCAGGACAGGTCCGCAGTCCCTGGCCTCGCCGGGCTAACCGTTACCGCGTGGGCCATGCAGAAGCTCGTGGAGTACGCCCGCAGAGAAGTGTTCGATCGAAGGAGGAAACGGCATCATCGCCGCATACTCTTTCACCGTCTTCAGCTCCGCGGTCGGCGTGTTCCTGATCTGCGCCGCGAGCGCGTGGAAGGCATTCCAGACCGAGTCGGCATAAGCCATTACGCGTCGTGCCTCCTCGGCGTACAGATCCGTCGAGCCTTCGCGGCCCGTGATCAGCACATCGAGCAGCCCGTCGTACTCCAATTGTGACACCACGGAGTTGATCAGGCCCAGGGCCATCGCTCGCAGATCCAGGATCAATTGCTTCTGGAAGCTCACCCATACAGGCGGCTGCAATTGCTCGACAAACGTCCTGACCTGCCTCAATTCGTCTTCGGCGAGCGGATGAACGCCCGGACCGAGGCGGCGCACCGCGTGCGCGTTGTTCACGCTCAATGCGTCGTAGTCAAAGCTGAATTGCGGCTTTACGACATTGGCGAGCTGCCAGCGCAGGCCCGCTGCGTTTTCGACCTGCAGAGTGCCATTCTCGTACGCCAGATGCATCAGTGTCCTTTTCCGTACCTGTTTTCCACGTGCTCCACGATCCAGTTCAAAATCACATCCGCAACCTCAAGATTAATCCTGAGGCGCATGAACATTTGACGGTTGCCGAATATCCCAAGGCCTGGCAGGGAGATGAACGTCATATCGCTGCATCGCTGAGTGACTGGGCGGACGATTCGGTACCGATGGTTTCCAGAATGTCTTGAAACATCCGGCCCACCATCCTGCAAAGCGCCGCTGCCGGATGGTGGGTAAGCGGACTTGTAGACGCGACCTACGGCCTCAACACATACGGTGCCGCGGTCGTGTTCTGACCATTGAAGCAGCACGACCCCAGGAAGTTGGGCCGGTACGGATTACTGAAGCTGTTATCGCCCGGTGGAATGGCACCGACCAGCGCAGGACCGTTGATTCGCGCGAGCACTCGATCGCGCGCTGCGGTGATCTGATCTACCAGCTTGCGCACGTTCCAACCGACGAGCTTGCCGTTCCAGACCCTGATCTGACCCGCCACCATCACATGCATCACATGGTTCGGGTTCATCATGGTCACGATCGCGCCCGGCACGTTGTTTATTGGCGCGAGGTTAAGGTTGTCGACTGACAGCATGACGATGTCGGCCTCCTTGCCCGGCGTGAGTGTGCCCACCTTGTCAAACACCCGATTGGCCACCGCGCCCGCGATGGTGCACATTTCGATCACCTGCCGACACGTCAACACCTGCGGCAGCGGCAGGTTGTTCGGATTGCTGATCGGGAAGGCGAGATCATTCGCCAACGCGCGCTGCTGACAGAACACGCCCCGCATCAAGGAGAACGGATCGCATGTCATGTTCGTGTCGACGTCGGGGCTCAAGCTGCACAGGATGCCGTGATCGAGGCACAGTTGGGTCGCGGGCATGCCGTGCCGCATCTGCATCTCGATGATCACCGCGTTCGAGACATGCGCGCCTCTGTCGCGCCAGATCTCAAACGCGGTCGACTTGCTGCTGACCGGATCGATACCGATTTGACCGACCGCGTTGTCCTGCCAGCGCACGCAATGGACGAACGTGACGTCGGACCAGTCGGTGCCGTTGCGCGGGTCGGCGGCGGCATTGATGGCGGTACTCGGAGAGCCGACGTTGTGGTTGTTGATCAGCGCACCGAAGGAGCGGCCGAGTTGCCAGCCGGTGTAGCCGGCACCGGGGAAGGCATTTGTCGGCCCGCCCGCAAAGCCGAGCGTGACCAGCTGATCCTTCGAGCTGAAGTACTGCTTCGCCAGCCGACCGATACCCGAGGTCGTATTGCCCATTGCGCCCGGATATTCATACGGGAATCCCTGGGCACTCCGGTCGGTGCCTCCGCTATAGTCGAAGACCGTCCGACGTCCGGAGTCGATCAGGCCTTGAATCAGGGCATCGGTATGCTCCGGCGTGTGCGACGCCTGCGAAGTATCGGTGCCCATGGTGATGCCATAGGTCAGCTCGCTCAGGCTGGTCACGAGCTCCGAGATGTAGTTATCCTCAGGGTCATACGGGACACGCCCCAAGTCCCAGACGGGTGGAGCGGCCGCTGTCGCTCCGGGAATCCGGCCGGTCGTCCAGATTTGCTGGACGACCGATACATAGTTTTCCGACGGCCAATTGCCTCCAGCAAAATTGCCAAGAAGGCCATCGGGAATGATTGCGCGCTGCAACGTCTCGTACTGGTGATGATGTGTGGTGATGAATCCCGGCATGACGATCATGCCGCTCGCGTCGATCACCTCGGCGTCCGCACCGAGGTTGGGGCCTACCGCGACGATCTTCTTGCCCTCGATCAGCACGTCGGCTCTTTCGAAATCGCCGACGGCCGGATCGAGCGACAATACGATGCCGTCCTTGATCAGGATGCGGCGGTGGCTGTCCTGATTGCCTTCCTGCAGTCGATCGAGGAGCCCGTTGTCCACGGCTAGGTCCTTTGCTGCGGCCTCACGCGCCAAGAGCTGTCCCGCCGCGCCGCCCACCACCATCCCTGCGGCAGCACTCTTGAAAAAATCGCGACGCGATACACCGGCTGTTCCGGGTGCATCGTGATCGTGGGTGTTGTGATTGCGGCTATCCGTAATTTCGTAGGACGCTTTGTGATTGCTCATCGTCGTCCGCTCCTGAAAGTTGTGGCGGTTTTGAACTCTCGATCGTCCGAACAGCGCCGAAGGACTCGCTCGGCGTTTTTTCAGGCCCCATGGGCGAGGCGGGCTTGCGGTTCCGCCGCAGCGCTGCTCCCAAGAGGGACTGCGGGCACCGGCCGACGCTCGCGGCCCCATGGCCGCTTAAGAGTACGGCCCCCGCGACTGACAGTCTTGTGGAATCGTCCGAAATTCGTCGAATTCTTACGCTCTCCCAGGCATGAGTCAGCACGGCTCCAGAAGGCGGCATGAACAGAGGCCCGGCAATTTGTCCGTAGCGCAGCTGCCGCGCCTGGGACGGTCGAAGTGAGCGACTCTCTAAATGTCGATCGCCAGCGTGCCTTCCAATCGGCGACCCGGAAACAGGTAATAGGAGGAGTCGCCGAACTCACTCTGCGTGACAGGAGGTCGACGATTGAAGAGGTTCGCGGCGCTCAGGCGCGTCACGAACCGTCCGACCCGGTAGCCGATGGTCGCATCGACGATCAGATAGGCGGGTGTCGGAGCCTGGTTGGCCAGGTCCAGGTAACGGCGCCCCACATAGGTCGCAACCAGGGAGCCGCTGGGTCCGGATGGCGGCGCGAAGAGGAGTGCGGCCGAAGACAGCAGGTGCGGCGACAGCGTCAGCTCGTGTCCGGCCAGTGAGACATCAGTGCCGCGTTCGGAGGCCACTCCCGAGGTGAAGTGGGCACGGTGATAGCTGAGCGAGAGGGCGGCATCGAGTGCCGCAACGACGTGATGCCGGGTCGTGCACTCTATGCCCTCCAGGCGCTCGCCGCCGGCGTTTTGCAGCACCGGACTGCCGGCTGCATTGGTTGTCCGCAAGACGAGATTTCGAAATGTCATCGCGTAGGCCGTCAGCGCGTATGACGTTTGGCGGCCGTTCAGTGTGCCCTTGATGCCCACTTCGGCACTGTCGGCCGTCTCGGGGTTCAGAACCGCTGGCGTGTAGTCCGGCCCGAAGTCGATTGCGGATGGCTTGAACGCCGAGCGCGTATCGGCGAACAGCACGTGACGGTCGCCCTGATCCACCGCAATCGTGCGACTGATTCCGAGCGTGCCGGACAGCCGGACTTCACGCTTTTGGTCGGCGCCGGTGGCGTTGGCGACCGGATCGAAACCGTCGACGTGCACCGAGGACTTCTGCTCGGCCGTCTCGTTGACGCGCGCGCCCGCCAGAACATCCCAGCGCTCGTCAAGTTTCCAGTCGATCTGCGCGAATTGGCCCAGGAACAGCCGGCGATCGACCAATCGATTGACTTCGTCGACA
>VBCK01000287.1 GCA_005882215.1 Betaproteobacteria bacterium
GGTCTCGATGCACCCGTCCTTTCCGCAGTAGCAAGGTGCGCCAGGCCGTTCGCCGTCCCTGCTCCACGGCAGCGGATTGTGCCCCCACTCCCCGGCGACCCGGTTGCAGCCCACGAGAGGACGACCGTCGACCGCTACGCCCCCGCCGACCCCCGTGCCCAGGATGACGCCGAAAACGATCCCCTTGCCCGCGGCCGCGCCGTCGATCGCCTCCGAAAGAGCGAAGCAGTTCGCGTCGTTCTCCAGCCGAATGGGGCGCCCAAGCTTCTCGGACAAATCCCGGTCGAGTGGACGCCCGTTCAGGATGGTGCTGTTCGAGTTCTTGAGCCTCCCCGTCATTTTCGAGATTGCTCCTGGCGAAGCAAGGCCGACAGTCCCCGTTTGGTGCAACTGCTGCTCCGCCGCTCGAATCAGATTCACGATGCCTTCCAAGGTGCTCTCGTAGTCCCCCTTGGGTGTCGCCACTCGTTGACGAAAGAGGGTCGCGCCGAGGTCGTCGAGAGCAATCACTTCGATCTTTGTTCCACCAAGATCAACGCCAATCCTCATCTCGTGCCCGTGCTCCATTCCTTGAACCGTTCTCAGTACGTTACACCCGCAGATCCGGAGCGGGCGTTCCTAAGTGGAACGAAGCGGCCATTCGCTGCTGCAGCGTTGAAGTCGTCAATTCTGATTTGAGGGTCCGTCCGCGAGGCGCTGGTCTTTGCGCCGCAACAGCAGCTCTCGAGGACTCCGATGGCGGCAGGCAAGCCTGCGATCTCGGGTCCGGTGTGGCACTGCTCATAACGGCGCACATATTTACGGATCACCGGATCGGAGATGAGCAGAGGCGCGTGCACGTCCTTGTGATATCTGACGAACTCCTCGTGCGTCATCGAGGGATGTCGAGGCAGTAGCGCTGTGAACTTGATCATCGTGATCCTCCCAGCGGTAGGGAATCGTTGCAATACGGCTAATTCGTTGAAAGGGATGCCGATCCGCTCATGGGACGCGCTTGGCCAGCAATGCCTTACCGGCCCGCGACACTGGCGGGCGCCCCAGGGCCTCTGAGATGAAGGCACCGGCGTCGACTAGCGTGTCGAGGTCGACGCCTGTCTCGACGTCCAATCCGTTGAGCATGAATACCACATCCTCGGTGGCGACGTTGCCAGTCGCTCCCTTCGCGTACGGACAGCCGCCGAGCCCAGCGATGCTTGCGTCGAACGTATGGATGCCCATCGCCAGGCAGGCGTAGATGTTGGCCAGCGCCTGGCCGTAGGTGTCATGGAAATGCCCGCTCACTTCGTGGAGCGGATAGTGCTTGAGCGCGCGCTCCATCGCGGCCTGCACCCGCTTCGGCGTGCCGACGCCAATGGTGTCTGCAACGCCGCAGTGATCGACGCCGATGCCCTTCATGAGCATCACGACCCGCTCGACCTCGTCCGGGCTGACCGCGCCCTGGTACGGGCAGCCGAGCGAGCAGGAAATAGCACCGCGCACCTTGAGATTCGAGTCGTGCGCGGCGGCCACCACCGGGCGAAAGCGCTCGATGCTCTCGGCGATGCCGCAGTTGATGTTGCGCTGGCTGAAGGCTTCGCTTGCAGCTCCGAACACGACGACCTCGTCGGGCTCCGTCGGCAGCGCGGCCTCCAGTCCCTTCATGTTGGGCACCAACACGCTGTAGCGCACATTGGCTTGTCGCCGCAGGCCGCTCATCACCTTGGCGTTGTCGGCCATCTGCGGCACCCACTTGGGGCTGACGAAGCTGGTGACCTCGATCTCGCGCAAGCCGGCGGCCTGCAACCGATGCACCAGCTCGACCTTGTGCGCCGTCGATACCGTCTGCTTCTCGTTCTGGAGGCCATCACGCGGGCCAACGTCAACGATGGTCACGCGGTTTGGAAGCATGATGGAGTCCTCGCTAAGGCCGTTCAACCGTATCCGGGAAGGCGCAGGTGCGACCGGTGGCGTGCATGCGCCTCATTCGTCGCTTAACCGCAGCAGTTCGCCACCCTCGGCCACCTGGTCGCCCACCGCGTAGAGAAGCTCGGCCACGGTGCCGTCGCGCGGCGACGTAATGGTGTGCTCCATCTTCATCGCTTCCAACACCGCCAGCGGCTGGCCCTGCTTGACGGCCTGGCCCTGCAGCGCCAGAAAAGCGACGACCCTGCCTGGCATCGGCGCTGTTAGCCGGCCGCCTTCACTGACGCTCTCCCCCGCATTGGCGATCACATCGACTTCAAGTACCGTGGCCGAGCCTTCGCGCGCAAATACGCTGACACGCTCGCCGGAAGCGTAGACCGTTAGTGCCCAACGCCGCTGTCCGAGCAGTATGTCGTGGCACCCGCCGATCGATCCGTACACCACAAGGGGCCAGTGCCGCTCACTGAGGGCGAGAGTCAGGGCGCCGTCGTGAGCGCGGAAAGAGGCGCTGTTCACGACACGTCGCAGGAAGGCCACATTGGTGTGCGGTCCCACGATGTGCGTACGCGCCAGTGCGTCGTCCAGCCGCGCCAGGGCCTGCTCGCGTGTCTCGCCCCACACGATGAGTTTGGCGATCATCGAATCGTAGAACGGGCTGATGGCATCGCCCTCGCGCACACCGGCATCGACACGCACGAGCCCGTCGCGTCGAAACGCAACATGCTCGTCCGGCCAGCGCAGCACGTCGAGCCGCCCGGTTGCCGGCAGGAAGTTGGCATCCGGGTTTTCGGCGCACAAGCGCGCCTCGATGGCATGGCCGTGTAGATGCAGTTGCTCCTGCCTCAGCGGCAGCGGCTCGCCGGCGGCCACGCGCAGCTGCCACTCGACGAGGTCCTGGCCAGTGATAGCTTCCGTCACTGGGTGCTCCACCTGCAGCCGCGTGTTCATCTCCATGAAATAGAAGCGCTTGTCTTGCTCCGCGATGAACTCGACAGTGCCTGCTCCGACGTATCCCACAGCCTTCGCCGCTGCGACTGCCGCCGCGCCCATCTTTGCCCGGCCCTCGGCAGTCATGCCTGGCGCTGGCGCCTCCTCCAGCACCTTCTGGTGACGGCGCTGCACCGAACAGTCACGCTCGAATAGGTAAACGCAGTCGCCGTGCGTATCGCCGAAGACCTGGATCTCGATATGGCGGGGCTTTTGAACGTAACGCTCAATCAACACTGCATCGTTGCCGAAGCTGTTGATGGCCTCCCGTTTGCACGAGGCGAGTGCAGCATCGAACTC
>VBCK01000176.1 GCA_005882215.1 Betaproteobacteria bacterium
GCACGGATTTTTGGCGGAATCGCTGGCGGAACGGGAACATCCGAGTGGCAAAGTACCTTCTCAGCGCACGTCAGGTTCAAACGGCCGGTGTCGGCGAGTTGCGCGATGGCGCTGGGCTGTGATCCTGCGCGTCAAGGCGAAGGGCGCGAGCTGGGTCTTCCGGTTCACCGCACCGAGCGGCAGGCGACGCGAGCTCGGCCTCGGTTCGGCTGACCGCGCAAGTCTGGAAGCGGCCGGCGCGTCACTGAAGCGCGCGCGCAAGAAGGCCGACGAGGCGCGCGACCTCCTGGATCGGAAGCCACCCGTCGATCCGATCGATGCAAAGGCTGCCGAGCGCCGGGCAGCGCGCAAGGTCGAAGCCGAGCGGAAGGCAGCCGCGAAGCGGGAGCGCACGACGCTGTGCCGGGTCGCCCGCGCCTATCACGAATCCACGATCGAGCCGTCGCGCACGTTCGTCCACTCGAAGGAATGGATCGCATCGCTGGAACGGCACGTCCCGAAGAAGATCTGGAGTCCGATGCCAACAAATGTTGGCTCTTGGCCAATTCCCTCAGGCACGAGGTCCGCTCCCCCATGCTGCCAAACGTCGCTCCCAGGGGTAAGACAGACGTTGGAGCTCCGATGGCCAGTGTTGGGGTGCCCGTAGCCAACGGCGGCGACGGCCGCTAACCTATGTTCCGGCGCTCCCAAGACCATTTCTAGCGTCATCACTCCCGACAAGCCATGCACCAAATCAGTCGATCCTTTTCCTGCGCATTGCCAGTACTCGCTTGCGTTGCCACTGTAGCTGCGGGCCTGCTTGCTGGATGCGGTGGCGGCGGTGGGACTTCGACCGGAACCGCAAACGTGCTGCTGACCGATTCCCCGTCGTGCGGATACGACCACGTCTATGTCACGGTCGATCACGTCGAGATTTCGTCGGACGGCAACAGCTGGACGTCGGTCCCGGTCAGCGCCAGCCTCGGGCGGATCGACCTGCTAAGCCTGAATAACGGGACCTTGATTTCGCTCGGCCAGACGCCCTTGACTGCCGGCACTTACCAGCAGGTGCGCTTGGTCCTGGCGGCCAACGGGAATACGGCACCTTATGCCAACTCGGTCGTGCTGACGGGCAGTGCCACTGAGATTGCGCTGACTACGCCGAGCGGCCAGCAGAGCGGATACAAGATTGTCGGTCCGTTCACCATCACTGCGGGCACGATGGCCGACCTAGTGTTGGATTTCAACGCCTGCAAGTCGATCGTCGTTGCCGGTGCGAGCGGGAAGTACCTGCTCAAGCCTGTCGTGTCGGCCGTTGCCGAATTGGTTGCCGGCAAGATCACTGGAACGACTGTCGCAGGGTCTCACGTGTATGCGGAGCAGCAGTCGACGTCGGGCCCGGTCGTTGTCACCGGCACTGTGGCTGATGCAACCACCGGCGCGTTTACGCTTTGGCCTCTGCAGCAGAGCACCGTGGCCGGACCTGTCGACGTCGTCATCGTTCCGCCGCCGTCGTCCGGGACGGCAGGCTATGCCAGCTATTTCGTTCAGAACGTGCCAGTAACGGCCGGCGCAACGACGAACCTAGGCATGATGACCACGCTCGCGCCGTCGTCCGTCTATACCGTCTCCGGTGCGGTAACGGTCGCCGGGTCGGCTGGCGCCGCTGACCTGGTGGCGGAGCAGACTGTGACCTCGTCGGGGCGGACGTACGAAATCGCGTCGACGTCGACGACGTCGGGGCCCTACAGCATCCCGCTGGCCTCGGCTGGCCCGTGGTTGGGCACGTACAGCACGACTCTGCCGCTCGTCTTCGCTCAGGATATGGCTGGGAGCGATGTGGGCATCTACGATGTCACCGCGACCGATGCAGCCGGCAGCTCGGCGTCGCACCTGGTGAACGTCAGCACTGGACCCACCGTCGTCGGCTTCATCCTTTCGCCGTAGCGTGACCTCAGGGATCGCCCGGTAAGCGCCGCGTTCGACGTGTATATCCGGCGCACGCCGGCGGTCAGTCAATGCGAACCTGCCGCGTTAGTAGAGGGGCCGATGTCATCCGTGCTCGAGGCCCGAAGCAGGCAGCGCCCCGTTCTCATGAAAGGAATCACAACATGAAGCTTGGCCTTCCAGTGCTAGCCGCCGCGATCTCGATCGCACCGCTGGCCGCGATTGCCGCCGATGTGGGCGTGTCCATTCAGTTCAGCCAGCCGGGCGTGTACGGCCGCATTGATCTTGGTCAGTATCCGCAGCCCCCGCAGGTCATCGTCGCGCAGCCTGTCATGGTCGTTCCGCCGCCGCCGGCCGCACCTCCGCCCGAGCCCGTCTATCTTTGGGTGCCGCCGGGTCACCGAAAGCATTGGGACAAACATTGCCACGAATACCATGCCTGCGGTCAGGCGGTGTACTTCGTCGACGACGGTTGGTACCAACGCAACGCGATGGCGAACGCGGGCCATGGCGAGGGCGACGAGCACAGGGAACACGGGCACGGTCACGGGCATGGGCACGGCCACGGGCACGACGACTGACTTCGGTCTGATCGGTTGAGTACGGGTCGATCAGCGTGAAGTGAATCGTGGCGCTGGCCGACAGCGGGAGCCTAACTGGCGCGTCTCCTCAGTACGAGGCGGCGGCACGCGAAGACCTTGTCGGTTGTCTGCTTAGGTGCTCCGAGAACTTCCGCTTAGCGAAGACGCTAAGGTCGGCATTGGGTCGGCACCACCCGACAATGGACTGCAACGGAGCCTGGCAGCCGTGCGGCCGCTTGCTATTCGATTGCTGTCGTCGATTCCCGCGCACGATCCGGTCGCTCGCGCTGGGCAATCACGGCACCCCATCGATGGCGACCTCGAAACCGATGCGTGCCACCTCTCGACCGAGCGGCTCACTGCCCGCGGCCTGATCGACGATCCAACCGTGCCGTGCGCCGATGTCGGGAAGCGCTTCGCGCAGCGTCCGAACGACCCGCGCATCGTCGCCACGGCCCGCCTTGATCTCTATCGCCACCCGCTCGTTTCCGCGGTCGAGCAGCAGGTCGACCTCGGCGCCAGCCGCAGTGCGCCAGAAGTAAGCCTGTGAACGGGGATGCGCGATGCGCTCGCGCCGCACGATGTCCTCGATGACGAACCCCTCCCAGCTAACGCCGCGCGACGGGTGGTTGAAGAGCTCCTCCGCATTGGAGATATTCAACAGGTGGTGCAAGAGACCCGTATCGCGTAGGTAAACCTTGGGCGAACGAGTCAGGCGCTTGCCGACGTTGCGAAAGTACGGCGCAAGGCGCCGGATCAGGAAGACCTGTTCGAGCACGTCGAGATACCGCTGCACCGCGTGGTGCGACACCCCGAGCGATGACCCCAGCTGCGAGGCGTTCAGCAGCCCGCCGTGAAGATGCGCCAGCATCGTGAGCAGGCGCCGCAGGAAGAGGGGGGCGGCGCGCACGCCGTACTGCGGCAGATCGCGCTCCAGCACGGTGCGCAGGTAGGCTTCCCACCAAGCGCGAAAGTCGCCCCTCAATGCGTCCGGCAGGCCGCCTTTGACCCACGCGTCGTGCCAGCCCAGGCCGTATTCGCCGCTGGCAGACTCCGCGGCCGTCAGCGGATCGAGCTCCACGAGGCGCACTCGCCCGGCGAGCGATTCGGCAACGCCCCGCACCAGGCCGGGCTGGGCAGAGCCCAGCACGACAAAGCGCCCGTTCTCGGAGCGCTTCTCGTCCACCGCGCCGCGGAGGGCGGCAAACACCGCCGGTTGGGCCTGCGCCTCGTCGAGCACGAGTCCGGTGCCTGCGGTTTCGTCCAGCGCGTGGCGCGGATCGGCCGCAAAACGCTCCGCAGTGCGCGGATCCTCGAGGTCCCGATAGGCAAAACGCGGGAAAGCCGTGCGCGCGAGCGTCGTCTTGCCAACCTGACGCGCGCCGACGATGACGACCACCGGAAAGCTGCGGGCCGCAGCCTGTACGGTTGGCAGGACGATTCGATCGAACATGCCTTGTATTTTGGACTATACGATTCCAATTTACAATTCTGGCTGAAGCCCAGAACCTACCGACGCCGGGAGACTTACGCGGTAGCGCAGGGAACTAGCTTTTCAGCCGTCGTCTTGACGGGTACATTCTCCTTGCCAAGGGAACACGCGCACCCATCGGATGCGGGTTTCCGCGGCGGCTTGGGCGCAGGGGAACGAGCTGCTGGGCCCCTCGGATGGGAATGAGCCATGAAAGTTGCAACTGGCACCGTTGTGGATGGGAGAGTGGTTGTCGAGGGCGCGAACCTGGCCGAAGGTTCCACTGTCACCGTGCTGCTGCGCGAGGACGACGAGGCCTTCGACCTCACGCCTGAAGAGGAAGCCGAGCTGCTCGAATCGATCTCAGAGATAGAGCGTGGAGAGTTCGTCTCGGGCGAGGACCTTCTGGAACGCCTGCGCCGGTTCGATTGACCGCAGCGGCGCTCGCGGGCAAGACCCTCCCTTTCCCTGCCGAAGTGCAGCGACGGCTCAGCTTTTTCGTGAATGAGAACTGAAGCCTCATGCCTCTGGCGGAAGTGCTGTCCGAATTCCGGGCACGCCCCGCAGAAAGCGAACACCGACGCGACCTTGACTGGACGCCGCCCTCATGAAAGCCGATCGGTATTGCTGCTTCAGAGAACTGGAACGAAACGAGGAGCATGGCCGCGATTTCGTGATAACGACGGTGCGAAGGACAACGTCGACCTGTCTGGTGCTGGCTCCACATGGCGGCGGCATCGAACGCGGCACGTCAGATATCGCTCGGGCCATCGCTGGAGAGAACTTCAACTTGTACCTCTTCGAGGGCATCAAACCGACGGACAATGGAGCCTTGCACATCACGAGCTCGCGCTTCGACGAGCCGTCGTGCCTGGACGTCCTGTCGAGCTGTGACCTCGTCGTTGCTATTCATGGCTGCAAAGGTGAAATCGAGCGAGTTCTTCTAGGCGGGTTGCATCGACCGATGATGCGCGAGGTATCCGATTCGCTCCAGAACCACGGAATTCATGTCGAATCGTCAGGGCACGCATTCCCGGCTACGGACCCTACGAACATCTGCAATCGGGGCCGGACGCGCCAAGGAGTTCAGCTCGAGCTTTCATCGGCGCTCCGCCGAAGCCAGAACCGGAATCGGGTGGTCGATGCGATGCGCGCTGTTCTCCTGGCGCGGGAATCCGGCGCCGGTTAACGGGTGAACGACGGGCCGACCACCTGAAGAAGGCAGGCAGGCGCAGAGCCTGATGGCGGCCGTGCACGGCCGCGCTGCTGCGCGGCAGGATCTAATCGCACACTATGTCTACCTCGCTGAAAATGCCAGAGCTGGCGGGCCTGCGCAAGTCTTCCGTCGTTCGATTGGCGGCCGCCACCCTCACGCGTTTCCTAAGGCCCGGGGCGCGGGTAGACCGCGCGCTTTCGCGGGTCGGCGTCTGCCTTTGGACTGGACGTCGTGCGCGCGGATGATCGCCGCGATCAGGCCGGGGAAGCGGGCATCGATTTCCGAGCAACGAGAGGCATTTTGCATTTCCACGCCCCGACGCTCGCTGCGAATCAGACCGGCGTCCCGGAGAATCTTGAAGTGCTGCGACAGGGTCGACTTCGGAATGTCCTTCTCGCTGATCTTGAGGAAATTGGAACAATTCTGCGAACAGGCGGAGACAACGATCTGCGCATAAATCGCCACGCGCACTGGATCCGACAACGCGTGAAGGATCCCCTCGACGGTGACGTCCTTGATCGATGGGTGGAACAGCGGTCTCATCGAGGACGACTATATCGCCTCTTGACAAGTTGTTCCATAGTTCATATATTCGGAACTAAGGAATTAACCGGCTACCTGTCCGGCATCGCGACGTCCGGCGGTCCCATCCCTCCAAAACCGCACGAAAGGAAATGGCATGAGCAAACTCACGGGTAAGGTCGCCGTCGTAACCGGCGCATCTAAGGGCATCGGCGCAGCCATTGCCAAGGCACTGGCCGCCGAGGGCGCATCGGTCGTTGTCAATTACTCATCGAGCAAGACCGGCGCGGACGCGATCGTCGCCGAAATCACGAGGAACGGCGGCAAGGCCGTCGCGGCCGGCGGCGACGTGTCCAAGACGGGCGACGCCCAAGGCATCATCGATGCTGCCATTCGCAACTATGGCCGGCTCGACATCCTCGTCAACAACTCCGGGGTCTACGAATTTGCTCCGATCCAGGAATTCACGGAAGAGCAATTTCACCGTCAATTCAATACCAACGTGCTTGGTCTGCTGCTAACCACGCGGGCGGCGGTAAAGCACCTGAGTGAGGGCGCCAGCATCATCAACATCGGCTCGGCGGTCACCCGTTTGACCCCGCCCGCGAGCGCGGTGTATTCGGGAACCAAAGGCGCGGTGGATGCGATCACCGGTGTCCTTGCCAAGGAACTCGGTCCCAAGCGGATCCGCGTCAACACGATCAACCCCGGCATCGTCGAAACCGAAGGCACCATTTCTGCCGGATTCATCGGCTCCGATTTCGAAAAAGCCCTGATCGCGCAGGCACCGCTGGGCCGCACCGGAAGACCCGATGACATCGCCGATATTGCCGTTTTCCTGGCGTCGAACGATTCGCGCTGGCTCACGGGAGAGCAGATTGTCGCCTCGGGAGGGATCCACTGAACACGGGCCGAACAAGAGGCCGGCTGCCCGCAAAGCAAGCACCGGCGCGCCCTTGACCGGACGCCGCCTGCACCATGCTGCTTCGCGCTTTGCGCTACGCAGGATTCCATTGAAGCAGGATGCCCTCCGAAGCCTAGGCGAAGGAGCACTGGGATCAGCCAGCCGCCGGAGCTGCGGTCGGGCTGCAGAAGATCGCGTTAGTGGTGCTGACCCATACGAATGAGCGCCGGCTTCAGTGCCACCGCGCCAAGCGCCCAGGGCTGAGACGTTGCCAAGGCGTACGAAGCAAGCAGGCCCGACTCGGTGCCGGGCGCTGTGGCCGCGGCGCCGAGGATGTCGGTGCTTGTCGTCCCGCTGCCATTACTCCACGCCGCGGTTTGCCCGCCGGTCACGATGACTGGATTTGCGCCCTCGCTGGCGGCAATCATGCTGAAAACGACTTGATCGGACGAGGTGTCGGACACGTTGACCGAGGCCGTAGTCGTCTGTCCACTGGCCGAGGCGGATTCCCCGAAGGGCTGACTCTGGTTTACGGCCGTGAACGACACCGCACCGCCGACCACGTGACTTGCGTTCGTGAGCGTCGCAACGACGTTTGCGGTGCCCGAAGGCGGGGCGAGCAAATACCAGAGTTCGATGCGGTCCTGGTTCCCCGGTCCGTTCTGGGCCTGTCGTCGCTTCAGCGGCTGGCCGCCGTAGGTCACCCCGAGAAGCGAACTCCCGTCGCGGCAAGAGATTCCGACCAGGAGCAGGCGATTGTTTGCGGTGCCGACCGTGTGCGGCCACGAAAGAGTGGTTGCATTCGTGCTGGTTGCGTTGCTCGTGTTGTCGGTGGCGATCAGACCGCCGAAGTACAGCTTGGACTGAACCCATGCCTGCTGCCCCACGAGGGCACCCACGCGTTGGCCGGTGTCATTGTCGTCGGAGAAATGAATGCCACCGTAAAGGCGTGACAGGCCCGCCTCGGCTGCCGCGCTGCTGAAGGTGGGGTAGGTGAACGTCGTAGGAGGGGCGGGCGGAATCAACGGCTCGACGCGGCCGAAGGGCGAAAGGACGGTGCCCGAAAGGACGGTGCTGTATCCGAACGTATCGCTTCCCGTGAAAAGCTGCAGGACGGTGGCGCTGGACCTCGAAAACACCGAATGCCCCGAGAAGTACCCTGGAAATGAGGGCGTGAGATTGCTCCCCGGGTTGTACGGGATCCACTTTTCCGTTGGATACGTTAAGTCGGTGGGTTGGCCAGGCCCACCCCAGGCGGTGACGGTTGGAACTTGCCCCGTTTGCGCCAGGTAACGAGCCGCGGTAATCGGGCGCACGCCATCATAGAACCTCTTGATATGCCAACAGACGATGCTGGCATCGAACGACGCGTTATGCATCGCAAAGAACAACTTAACGTCGTCGTCAATCGAATGTTGGTCTCGCGCCGATACGAATTGGGCGAACACGCCCCAATGCCCCGGCGGCAAGACGGAGTTAGGGCCGTCCGCCCAGTATTCGACGACGAGCTTGCGCCGCAGATTTTCGGGCAGATTGAGCGGATCGCCCAGCGCATAGCTGTACTGCGCTACTTGCAGGACGTTTGCCAGGTAATGCCCTGGTACCTGGATGTCGGGCGGCGGGATGATGCCCGGCTGATTGTCGTACTCAGTCGCAGCTGTCAATGCGAACGGCGTGACGCGCTCCCAATGCGGCGCAATGAAGACCTGGGTGACGCCGGTATTGGAGATCAAGGGCTGCCAGTGCAAGGGATCGGCGATATTCGGCGGGCAGGATCCAACGGTTTGCGGCGCGCAAAACGGCAACGGCGGATTGCGTGGTGCGTATCCGGTGTAATCCGAATAAGGCACCCCGCTGGCGCTAAGATTGCCATACTGATTCGACCCATCATCGCGCCGGAAGTGGATGACCCGGGCCGCGGCCACGTTGCCGATACCTTGCGGCGTTGTCAGATCGGTCGACTTGTCGTTCGGATCGTATCCAAGCCCGGTCATGACGGCGGCGAGTCGCGACGCGCCACCGGGAAACAGGTTCAGCTGGCAGTTATAAGCGGCATAGCTGATGGCCTTTGCCTTGTTCGCGTCGGTACGCTCGCTGGCCGGCCGGCGTGGCGTGTCGCCCAGCGTGGCGGCGGCGCTAACGTCATAGACGGACCATGCGTCGTACATGCACGTATGCGCAATCGCCAGCGCGCGCGCAATGGCCGGTGGCCCGAGCTTGCTGACTGGAGTAACTTCAGTGAGCGCCGCCTGATTCCAAACCGTCACAACAGTTGCCGCGGCGGAGACGGCAAACCAAAGGCCGGCGGCCACGATGATCGACTTGGCCAGCACGAGCAACGGTAGATCGCGTAGCTGCCGGGCGCGGCAGCGGGAGACAGCGCCATGGCACTGCAGTGCGCGATTCATAGCAACCCCCTCACTCTTTCGTGGACTCAAGGGCGGCGTCCGGCTCGCCCCTTTTTGTTCTAGCCAAGACGGACATCCGCAGCAGAAACGCCGACAACGTCAGAGCTGCCACCACGGACAGTCCCGACAGCCAACCGCTCGCGGCGCGTAACGAGTGAAGGCCGCTCCTGGCCAACTTCGGTGGGGTCGTCCGCGGCTGTGGTATCAGCAGCTGGCCGAGACTCTCGGGGCCAAGCCGCAAGTCAAAAGTTTCCGCGGCACGCGCAATCTGATCGGGCAGCGGCTCGCCAATCTGAACGCTCGGCCACTTGCCGGCAATTGCAATGACTCGCTGCTTGGCGTTGCTCACGGCTGCCTGCGAGAAGTAGCCGCTGTCGCCGTACGTCGACAACATCTCCTGAACCTCGCCATAGTCGCTTTTCGCCAACGCGAGGGAGAGGCTGCGCAGCACCGCGGCGTCCATCAGGGTACGAACGTGCAATATGTCCAAGGAGGTCTTTGCGAAAAGCCAACCGCCAAACGCAGCGCATGCCAACAGCGAGGCCAGGCACGTCCAGCCGGCCTTGATCCAGAGCGAGCGAGCGTTCCGAGAAGGAACATCGGCACTCGAAGAAGCACGGGCTGCCTCGCGAGCCCGCAATGCTGCCGTCTCGCGCACTTTCATGGCCGCGCTGCAAATCTCTTTCACGAGGCCTGCCTCGACATCGGACGCAGGCAATCGCCCGAGGCCGCTTACCTCGGCGACTACGATCATCCCCGGTCTGATGCGCCAGAAATACAGACAGCGCTGCAAACCCACCTGCTTCACGCACACCTCGCCGATCGCAGCTTGCGAAAGTTGCTCGACGACCTTGCCAAAACCCGGGCCCGCCGTATTCCATCCACGCTCCGACCGATCTTCCGCGACGACTGCACAATCTGCAATCGACCAGGTCACTTTGCAGTCGAGCGACTGCTGATCGATCAACGCTCCGCGCACTTTTCTCGACTCGAACGGATCGAAGAAGGTCTCGAAGTTGCCGCCCAGCGGGCGTGGCTCGTCGCCGGCCGCAGCCCGAAAGTCCTCGGTACGTGCTCGCGACGTGTCGACCGTTACCGCCCGTGCCCATGCAGTAACGGGCGAGTCAGTCGCACGCCGAGTCGGCGTCATGGTGTTCACTTGGCAATGCCCATCGCGCGTCGCGTTTGCTCGACGTAGCTGTCCAGCTCGCGCAATTGCGCCTCGTCCACGTCGCTCATGGCCGTGATGCCGGTAGCCGTGGCAAAGGCCGCCCCGTCGTCCTGATTGGCCAGGAATCCCTTGAGCTGGGTTTTGAGCCTCGCCACCAATCCGCGGTTCAAACGAGGGTTCGCCAGAACTACGAAGTTCGGGATGCGCGCAATCGTGTCGGCGATCTTCAGGCGCGCGCTTTCCTCCGGCGGAAGGGCCCGGAATTCACCGTTGCTCATGATGGCTGCGGTGGCCTCGCCGGTCAGCAGCATGCGTCCGACCCCAAGGTCCGTGCGCGGACCTCTGACCTCGAAGTCCTTGCCGGGTTGCAGGCCCTGCTGCCCGAGCCACGCCAGCCCGTACATGGCGACCAGCGACTGCGGATTGGCGAACGCAACGACCTTGCCGCGCAGTTCGGCGGCCGAGCCGAGCGATTGGTCGACGGGCGTGATCAACAGCGCGTTGATGCGCGGCTCGTAGATGACCAGCGGGATCAATCCGCGATCGAGCTGGGCGACTCGCGCAAAATGCGGCGCGCTGACCGCCAGGTCGTAATCCCCCTTCATGGTGCTTTCGAAGAAAGCCTTGAAATTGGGGGAAGTACTGATCGAGATCTTCTGTGTGTTCAGCGCCTCCAAATAGTGCTTCATGTGCTCGTACTGGGCCATCAGCTTCTCGGCACTGATGTTCGGCAGCACCCCCACGACCAATGCGTCGGGCTCGTCGCGGGACGCTTGCGCCAACCCAGCCGCGGCTGCCGGCGCCGCCGCAGCCCGCTTCGCGGCTGCCCCTGCAGTGGCCACCGGCGTTCCTCCCTGGGCCTCCACAAGGCGCAAGTACTGCGCGCCGCTCGCTTGACGCACCAGTTCGAAATGCGAACCGGCATATATCAGATCCGGATTTTCCAGATGGCTGTTTTGCGGGTCGTACAGCTCCCGCCACTTGCGCGCGTCCCCCGTGATCGTCGCCGCGATGCTGGAGAAGGTGTCACCCCAACGCACCTCGATGATCGAGGGCGCGGTCGTGTTCGACTCCCGAACCGTGTGTTCAATGGGTGGTGGCTTGGAAGACGTCGGCGCGCTGGTACAGGCCGCCAGTTGCTGTTGATACAGCGCGGCCGCGTTCTCGGAGTGTTGGGCCGCCTCCTCGTAGTCTTTGGCGGCCTGGAGGTAGTCAGCCGACTTTCCGCGGCCAGACGAAGCTTCCTTGAGCATCTGCGCGGCACCGCTGCGTTGGTCCCGAGCGCCGGCGCGCATCGCTTCGACTTGCTGCCGCAGATTGTCACAGCTCACCTGGGCCGAAGCTGCACAAGCCGAAAGCGCGCAGACAACACCGATGCTGATCGAGGTAACGAAGTTCACTCTATTAGATTCCAGCACAGCATCCTTACCAACGCGTTCTCAAGCGCGTTGCCCCAGGAACCGCAGTAAGGTCCCCATCTGGACTGGAAGCCGCAAGCACACTGTCGAGGACGACATTATGCGACTCCCCCAAGCGCTTATCACTCATGCCGGCGGCACGATCTGCGCACGCCCCGATACCCGACACCGGCCTCATCGGGGGCTTTCAACGGTCTTTCCGGGAGATTCTTGTCTTGAATTACGGGATCTGGTCGGACCACGAATGGCCGGCCGCCCTCCCGAAGCTCGCATTTAGCGCCAGGCTTTGCGGCCTGGCAAGGGGATCGCTCCTACGCTCGTACCATGGATCGGGTCGACGCCGGCCGATCGCGGGCGGCTGCTCCTTGTCTTTTTAAGGTCGGATAGCGCAAGTATGCTGATCGCGACCACCGTTGGGAGCGAGTTGACGCCGACCCGCTACACGCAGCCCGAGCTGGGACTGCAGCTTCTGCTCGATCGAATGTGGCTGAGCGGTCTTTTTTCGCGCTGCAGCGACTCCGGGTTAGCGCTGACTCTTTCGGGCGCGCCGGGATGGCACCGATGCCGCGTCCGGCGTGCGCGAGCGGTTGGCGCCGAACAAAATCTGGACG
>VBCK01000288.1:0-1260 GCA_005882215.1 Betaproteobacteria bacterium
AAGAGTCGAGCTGATGACGGCGCCCGCCGTCAATGTTCTCGCAAGGCATCGCGCCGGCACGCCCTCCAGAGCACCAAGTCGTAGGCGGTCTTGAGCACCCCACTTGCGATCAGCGGTAACGATATCCAACCGGCAGCGAATAGCGCGCCGCTCAGCGTTGGGCTCAATGCGGCCGCAAGGCTTCGAGGCACCGCGGTGAAACTTGCAGCCGCCGGTCGCTCCGGCGGCGTCACGACCGCCATCACGTAGGCGGTGCGCGTCGGCACGTCCATTTGAGACAGGGCGCTGCGCAGTAGCAACAGGGCCAGCGCCCATCGCAGATCCGGCGCCAGCGCCGCGAGCACCAGGCAGATGTTAGCCGGAATGTGCGTGAACACCATCGTGTTCAGCAAGCCGATACGCTTCGCCATCCTCGGTGCGGCCAGTTGCGATGCGGCACTGAGCAGTCCGGCCCAGAAGAAGAATGCACCGGTTTGTGCAAGCGACAGGCCAAAGCGCTGCAGCAGCCACAGCGCCAGCAGCGCATTCACGATCAGGCCACCGGCGAAGGCATCGACGCTGAAGAGCGCAGCCAGCCGCACCACCACGCGACGTGAGGGGCCAAGCGGCGCGTAAGTGTGCGCCGCTGCGGCAGGGTCGGCCAGCGGCCGCCGATACAACCACCATATGAGCAGGCCGACGCCGCCATAGAGGAGAAACATCGCGCGCAGCGCGCCGATGTACGAAACACCGAAGTGGCCCACCCACCATTGCGGCACGGCCGCCGCCAGGGCACCGAGGGCCGCGCACAGTGCACCGAGCACGCTGTAGCGCGCGAACAGCGCCGTTCTCTCATGGCCCCCAGCCGCGGTGGCCAGGCGGGCGTGTTCGAGCGGCAGAAAGACGCTCACATCCCCGGAGCTGGGATTCAGGGTGCCCACGAAGGCAACCACGATGAGCGGCCAGAACGACGATAAGCCGGCGAACCCCGCGCCCGTCGCCGCCATCAGCAAGGCGGCCCCCTGCAGCAGCCGCCGTGAGTGAAACCTATGCCCCCAGGCGCCGACCGCGAGCGTTGTCAGCGCCGAGCCGAGCATGGTCGCGGTGGCCGTGAGGCCAACCTGCAGGGTGCTTTGCCCGATCGCCAACAGGTACGCCGGCAGCAGCACGGCCATGTAACCGTCGACGAGTGCACGCAGCGCTCGAGCGGCGAGCACAGGCAGCGCGCTTGCGCTGACACCCGCTGGCAGCAGCAGCCGGGTCGCCCACTCCTGCATGGAG
>VBCK01000288.1:1270-3660 GCA_005882215.1 Betaproteobacteria bacterium
CGAATGCTCGCGAGAAGGAGGCAGCGCGTGGTTGATGGCCGTGCAGTCGCGCTCAGCGGCCGAAGCCGACGCCTACAGGCAACTGTTCGACCGTAGCGACGATTACGCCGAATTGCGCAGGTCCTGGAAGCAGGCGAACCGCAGCCTGGCAAGGCTGGCAGGGCCGGATCTTGCGCGGCTGCAACGAAGGCTGCAGCGCGAGTTCGACGCGATTCGGGCGATCGACTTCTTTGCCGGCGAGGCCCGCGTGGAGGCCGAAGCCGCATGGGCGGACTTCAGCAAGCGAATCGACGGTTTGCTATCGCCCGATGAGCCGCACGAGACGCAAGGCCAAATTCCACAACTCGATGCCAGCCGGTACCAGGGCCGGACATGGGCGACGCGGCGGCGCTTGTGGGTTGATCGAGTGGCCAGCGCCTGGCTGATTCGCCGTTTCATCGATCGTGAGGCGCGCTTTCGGTGGCTGGCCAAGCCCTCGGACTGTCCGAAAAGTGCACTGGGCTTTGACTTCGACGGGGCCATGTTCACACATGTGGGGGATCGCGTGACCTTCGAGGTGCTGATGGCCAGCTTCGGCCTGCAGGACGATGCGGCGCTCATGCGCCTGGCGGCGATGGTGCACCTGCTGGACGTGGGTGGCGAGCCGGTGCCCGAGGCCCACGGCTTCGAAGCAATGCTCGCCGGCGCCCGCGAGCGCCTGCCCGACGACGATGCGCTGCTGGCCGAGACGAGCACTGTGCTCGATTCGCTGTACGTGCACTTCAGCCGCGACGCCGCCCGCGCCAGGGCCGCGTGAGGAGACACTGGATGAACGACGTCGCCGCGGACAAAACCTCCAGCGCACCCAGCACGATGCATTACAGCCTCTGGCAACTCGTGCGCTACATGCTCGGCCTGGGAACCTGGGGCTTCGGAGGACCGGTGGCCCTGGTGGGCTACATGTACCGGGACCTGGTCGAGAAGCGCCACTGGATCTCCGAAAGCGACTACAAGGAAGGGCTGACGCTCGCGCAGCTGATGCCGGGGCCGCTGGCGGCACAACTGGCGATCTACCTGGGTCAGGTGCACTACCGCGTGCTCGGCGCGACGCTGGTCGGCCTGGCCTTCGTGCTGCCCTCGTTCGTCATGGTGGTGGCGCTGGGCGCCGTCTATGTCGCCTACGGCGGCATCGGCTGGATGCAGACGGTTTTCTATGGCGTTGGCGCCGCAGTCATCGGCATCATTGCGATCAGCGCCTACAAGCTCACCACCAAGAACATCGGCAAGGACAGGTTGCTGTGGGCGATCTACCTGGTCAGCGCGGCGCTGACGGTCATCACGCAGTCCGAGATCGTGTGGGTATTTCTCGGCGCCGGAGTGCTGGTGTGGCTGTGGCGCGCGCCGCCGAAGTCGTGGTTCGGCGGGCGCTTGCACGGTTTCGCCGCGCCTGTGGTGGCCTGGTTCGCGCTGAACCCGGCCGACCTGCACAAGCTCGGCCAGATCGGCGCCTACTTCGCCTATGCGGGAAGCTTCGTATTCGGCAGCGGCCTGGCGATCGTCCCGTTCCTGTACAGCGGGGTGGTCAAGGAATACGGGTGGCTGACCGACCGTCAATTCGTCGACGCGGTGGCGGTCGCAATGATCACGCCGGGCCCAGTGGTCATCACCACTGGCTTCATCGGCTACCTGGTGGCTGGATTCTGGGGCTCGGTGGTTGCCGCTATGGGGACGTTCCTGCCGTGTTACCTGTTCACGATCATCCCTGCACCGTACTTCAAGAAACACGGCAAGCGGCCGGCGATTGTGGCGTTCGTCGATGGCGTAACCGCTGCCGCGATCGGCGCGATCAGCGGCGCCGTGATCGTGATCGGCCAGCGCTCCATCACCGACTGGGTCACTGCGGCGCTGGCGCTAGCCACCGCAAGCGTGCTGTGGCGCTTCAAGAAGGTACCGGAGCCTGCCATCGTGCTCGTGGCTGCAGTGGTCGGCCTCCTGGTGCACCCGTTGTCGATCCACGGATGACATGGAAAGGAAGCGCCATGAAATGGATCATCCGCGAACGTCCAAAGATAGACCGCATTGCGTGTCCCTGGCTGATTGCGCGATTCATTGACGAGAGCCCCGAGTTCCTGTACGTGCCGGTCGAACTAGTGATGGACGTTGCGGGAGAAACCGGCGCTGTGCCTTATGACGTCCCCGGCGTCGAGCTGACGCACGCCGGGGAGCTGTGCAGCTTCGACGCCTTTCTGAAAAAGTACAAGCTGAAAGAACCGGCGCTTCAGCGGCTCGCGTTGATCGTTCGCGGCGCGGACACATTGCGGCTGAAGCTGACACCACAATCGGCGGGACTTCACGCGATCTCGCTGGGTCTTTCGCGCATCTCCCGGACGACCATGAGATGCTCAGGCACG
>VBCK01000286.1 GCA_005882215.1 Betaproteobacteria bacterium
AAGCAAGGGCCTGCAAAAATTGTGCTGGCCCTTCTCTCTTCAGTCCTGGGCCCCGTTTCGTAGTCTGCGGGGCAGTGATCCCGTGTTATGGCGGCTGTCGCATCGCATTGTCAAATGGGAGCATGTCGACCGGTCCGGACTTCAACCGTCGGCGAGCTGGAGAATGGCATTTGCGGCGTGGATAGCCGATGTTGTTGGATTCGTGCGAGATCGCCCTCGACTCGCTGCGGCTACCGCTGTTGCGTTTCTGGCAATGCTCGCTCCGATCTGGTGGCTGGTGCCGCAGCGAGGCGAGCTCGCACCGTCACGGGTTGACCGAATGGCGGCTGCGCTGCGAGTGCCGGTTAAGGTGTTGGTGTCACCGCCACGGCCAGCAGCAAGTGGCCTTGAGCAGTGTGCCTCTGAGCCCATCCCAGCGGTCGTCGGCAACCCGCAGCTTGCGTCGGACATGGAAGCGGCTCAGGTGGCGGCAGACGCGGCACTTGGCAGCCTCGTAACTGAGTTGGCAGCGCGGTCTACGGACCGCGAGCGCGCTTTAGGATTGTATCTTCAGATGGTTGCAGCTCGGTATGCCCCGTACACGGCCTGCGACACCAACTATATGGCTTGCCAGCAGGCGCGCAACAGCACGATTGCCGAAAGCCAGGCCTCTCTAGCGCGGATTGCCGCGAGCACGTCCGACGCGGATGCGTACGCACTGGCCATCTATTCGTGCGCGCCGTGGTCTGGCCATACTGGGAACGGCGATTGCGACTCGCTGAGCTATGCACAATGGGCGAGGCTGGAACCCGACAACGCCGTACCCTGGCTCTACCTGGCTGGCGATGCTGAAAACCGTCGTGATCAAAACGTCGTCGAATCGGCGTTGTACCGAGCTTCAAAAGCCCGATACAGCAACGCGCATTTGGACCAGATTTCAGGACTGATCCATTCCAACACGGCGGCGGCGTTGTCACCAAACTTCCAGATTGAGCTGGCGGGTTCGTTGCTCTCGATGCAGGGTGAGTTACCGAATCCAAACCTCGCGGCGGTGGTGCACTACTGCGGCATTGGCGCGCATTTGGATCCGAACCATGTTCAGACCTGCGGGGATCTGGCCGCAACGTTAGTCGAGCGTAGCCGGACGGCAATTGAAGTTTTGATTGGCGGCAGGCTAAAGCGAAGGGCCCGAAGCCGACCAAGCGCCGCTCCCCGCTGCGTTTCATTGAAGGCAAACTGCGAACGTATGGTTCCGCTTGTGACCGATTAGTGCCGACGCCCGATCGGGTGTGCCGTGGGTGTGCCTGGGATACACTGAAATGCGAGTCGGCAAGCACGAACACGCCCGCGCGATGCTGGCCCACGCAAGCAACAACTGGAGATCATTGCGCGCTTTCCGGACGGTGCCGTCAAGATCGGCAACTTCGCTTACCTGGAAAAGGATGCTGCCTGACCGCCCGTCAACGGCCGCAAGGTATCTGATTATCCGCTTGGCAATCCGCTGCGGAGACCACGGCATACAGCTGGACTCGTACGCCGGATCGTCTGCAAAGTGCGGGATTGCGACCTAGCCCCGCGTTCCCGGAAACCGACCGCGTTTCTTCGTTCGTGACCCAAACCCACCCTTCCGCCAATGATGATCTCCACGACTGTCGCATTCGGGAGTGACGCCAGCTTCCACCAAAGAAGTACTCCCTTCTGATAATTGACTCGACGCATTGGCCCTTCACAATTCTTATCAAACGGTCACTCGGACGGAGAGATCGATGTAACAACAATGTTTGTTGGAGGCGCCAATGGACAAGGCTGATTATCTGAAAGGTGTCCGGGAGTTGTACGCGGCCGAGATTGAGGGCGAGGGTTTAGCGGCTCGATGGCTCGAGTTGGCAACCGATCCAGAGCAAAAATACAAGCTCAGCCTCTTCTTGCAGCTTGAGTCCGAGGCGAAGGTCAGATTGCGTCCCCTACTCGCTCGTTACGCCATTAGCCTCGTAGAGGATCCCTCTCAGCGACAGCTGGGTTTCAAGGAAGCGGAGCAATTCGCAGCTCAGCCATGGAGGGAGGCCATGGCGGCGTTGTCCAAGCTGTGCCTGCCTTACGCAGCCCGCTTTAGGTCGCTTCTCGCGTTTGCGCCTCCGGAAGATGTCCCTCTCATCCGATTCATGATCGATCACGAGGAGTCGTTTTCCAAGATAGCCGCAAGGGAGGCGCTGGGTGAGCCGGCGATGGAATCCGAACTCGTGGTCATGCTGGCACACCCATTCGCTCGCGCCGACTCACCGATTCGGAATTGACTGACGACAGGCCGGTTCCGCGATTTCAAGAACGCCGCTACTGGCCATTCTGTCGAAAGTTCGCACTAGCCCTGTTGCCGGAAAGTTGGGCATAGAGGTACAGTGCCCGACGCACCTTGCGCTTATCGAGGCGTGGGCTCACGAGGAGGCATCATCGATTCGATAATGCGTGACGCTCCGCAACTCTTCCCAGTTTTCTTCGTCTTGATGTGGCTCGCCGTCACGTCAACGCTCGGTCTGGTCTCTGGGTGGTACGCGCTAAGCGGTCTACCCCAATCGGGACGAGCCACCTTTGCTCAGTTTGCGGATGCAGTCCGGTTCCATGCGGTGGGTTGGCATGCGTTCGATTCTGAATCTGGACGTCTGCCCTTCCGGCTTGCGGGTCGGCATGATGAGACTGTTCGGCGTGTTTTGCCGGGATTTCTTTGTTCCATGGGATCAGATCAGCGTCGTTCGAAACGACCGCCTGTTCTGGCGAGAAGCCAAACTGGTTTTCGGGCAACCGGCGAACGGGAGCCTCCAAACTTCAAGCGGAAGTGGCTAACCGCCTGGCACGTGCAGCGGGCGCCCGATGGCCCGAGGTAGGGCCGTTCCCTGCGGAAACCAACCAAGCGGCATTGCAACGACTTGGCAAGGAGTGGATCGCGACAACCCTTCTGGCCGCGGCGTTCGTCATCCTCGCACCTCGTCTCTTGGCGCCAAAAACCGAGGGGCCTCCTGTTGCGGTTGCAGTCGGATTCCCAGCCGTTGTCTTTGGTATCGCCGCGCTGCTTCGTTTCGTGTTTCGCCGCCGAGATTGAAGTGTGCAGAAAGGCAGAGCCTGAGGCGGCGACTCTGCGAGGAGCGTCGAAGCGAAGGCCGAAAGTCCGTGGCCCAATAGCACAGAGGAAGAAAATGGCCTGCAAGCTCTCGCTCGCAGGCCAATGGATCTATAGCGAATTTTGGCGCGCTCGGCAGGATTCGAACCCACGACCCCTTGGTTCGTAGCCA
>VBCK01000177.1 GCA_005882215.1 Betaproteobacteria bacterium
GCGGGACGGCCGCCGGGGAGCTGCATGCCCGCATGTTCGCGCCTCTTGATGGCACGGTCGAAGACCCGGCTACCGGAAGCGCGACCGCGGCGACGATTGCGCTTCTGGCCTCATTACGGCCCGAACGTGACGGCGAACTTGCGTGGCGCGTTGAACAAGGGGTCGATATGGGCCGACCGAGCCTTCTGCTCGGGCGGACGGAGAGACGCGGTGGGCTGCTCACAGCCGTTCACGTGGCGGGTCACGCGGTGCCGGTCATGCACGGATCCATGAATATCCCGCCGCCCGGCGATGGGCCGACGACATGACGCGCACGTCCGACGCCTGGCCCTCGAAAGCTTTCATCCGAGAACACTCTTGACGCGGCTGCGCTTTGGCCCGATGGGCGCGCCGCCGGTACCTATTGAGACCGCCAATTGCTGAACGCGGACCAGCAATTCGCCGCGCGGCGTGGTGGGACGGGCAACCAGCACGATCTCGCGTTTGGGGGCCGGAGCGGCCAGCGGCCGGGCAATCACGTTGCTTCCCACCAGGAACCCCGCCTTGATCGCCATCTCGGGCAAGAGCGAAACGCCCAGTCCCGCCTCCACCATCTGCACCAGTGTCGGCAGACTGCTGGCTTCGATCGTCGACGGAATGCGGTCGCGTCCGCGCCGCCCGCTTTGGCAAGCTTGAAGCGTGTGCTCGCGCAGGCAATGGCCATCGCTCAGCAGCAGCAAGCGCTGCATGTCGACCTGCGAAACCTTCGGGTGGATCAGCTTGGCCATTGCATCGCCCTCCGATGCAATCAGCCATAGCTCCTCGGTGAGGATCGGGTATACCCGAAGCCGGCCGACGTCCATCGGCAGCGCGATGACGGCAAAGTCGATTTCGCCCTCGTCCACCGCATGCAACAGGGCAGCAGTCTGGTCCTCCCGCAGCAAGGTGATCAAATCCGGCATGTCGCGCCGCATCAGCCGCAGCAGCCGGGGCAGCAGAAAGGGAGCGATGGTCGGTATGGCTCCCAGCGTCACCGCACCCTGATACGGACGCCCCGCGGCCTGCGCGGCATTCACGAAATCGAGCGCCTGGCTGAGCAGGCTTCGTGCGCGCTCGACAAGCTCCCGGCCCATCGGTGTCACCATCACGCTCTGACGGTCCCGCTCGAACAGCGCGACACCCAGCGTCTGCTCCAGTTCGCGGATACCAGCCGAAAGCGTCGACTGCGTGACAAAGCAGCGCTCCGCGGCACGGGTGAAGTTGAGCGTCTCCGATAGTGCTACCAGATAGGCCAACTGCCTGAGAGACAGGGCATTGGCGGCATTGGCAAGAGTGGCCACAGTTTCTCCGAAATCGCGCCCCAGCCGGTGAACCGCACCGCGATTGGGTCAGGGGCGGGTGTTAATCGCATCTATCGATCATTACTATATATCTTATCTATGGGATCAATTACCTTCCGGTCACGTGCTGTTCCCGGTAACCGCGCTGACCCCGCAATCGCGGGCGCTTTTCGTCGGGTGCTCGTTATCGAGATAAGCGATAAGTATCAACGTCTTTATTCATTGGATTAATCAGCTCGGCCGCGCCACGATACGGCCAACGCCTTTCCAACCTTCACCTGGAGCTGCAGCAATGTCGCTGATCAACACCCGTGTCAAACCCTTCAAGGCCACCGCCTACCACAACGGCAAGTTCGTCGAAGTGAGCGACGAGACCATCCGCGGCAAGTGGTCCATCTTCGTCTTCTACCCCGCCGACTTCACGTTCGTCTGTCCGACCGAGCTGGAGGACCTCGCCGACAACTACAGCGAGTTCCGCCGGATGGGTGTCGAAATCTACGGCGTCTCGACCGACACGCATTTCGCACACAAGGCCTGGCACGACACCTCCGGCGCGATCCGCAAGGTCGAGTACCCGCTGGTCGGCGATCCGACCGGACGCTTGACCCGTAACTTCGAAGTGATGATCGAGGAAGAAGGCCTGGCACTGCGCGGCACCTTCGTCGTGAACCCGGAAGGCCAGATCAAGCTGTGCGAGATCCACGACAACGGCGTCGGCCGCGACGCGAAGGAGCTGATGCGCAAGGTCAAGGCAGCCCAGTACGTTGCCTCGCATCCGGGCGAGGTGTGCCCGGCGCGATGGAAAGAGGGCGAGAAAACCTTGAAGCCGTCGCTCGACCTCGTCGGCAAGATCTGACACGGCGCTCCGGCCAAGGCCATCCTCGGGAAATCGACCCTCACCCCCGGCCCCTCTCCCGCCTCGCGGGAGAGGGGAGCCGAAAGCTTCCTTCTCCCGCTGTGCGGGAGAAGGCCAGGACGAGGGTAGCGGGAGGGGAGTAGATAGATGAAGGAAAACGCGATGCTCGATGCCGATTTGAAGACCCAGCTGAAAGGCTATCTCGAGAGGATCACCCACCCGATCGCGCTGGTCGCGTCGGTCGACGACGGCGAGGCCTCGGGTGAGATGATCGCGTTGCTGCGCGACGTGGCGGAACAGTCCGAGCGCGTGACGCTCGTCAGGAGCGACGGCGTCGACACTGGCGAACGCACACCCTCGTTCCGGATCGAGCGCACCGACACCGACATCGGCGTTCGCTTCGCCGCACTGCCGACCGGACACGAGTTCACATCGCTGGTGCTCGCGCTGCTGCAGGTCGGTGGCTACCCGCCGAAGCTCGACGCGGACCTCGTCGAGCGGATCCGCGCGCTCGAAGGCGAATTCAGCTTCGAGACCTACATGTCGCTGACCTGCCAGAATTGCCCGGACGTCGTGCAGGCGCTCAACGCGATGTCGGTGTTGAACCCGAGCATCCGGCACGTCGCGATCGATGGTGCGCTCTACCAGGATGAGGTCGAGAATCTGGGCATCCTGTCGGTGCCCGCCGTCTACCTGAACGGCGAACCGTTCGGCCAGGGCAGGATGGGCGTTGAGGAGATTCTCTCGAAGCTCGACAGGGGCCCGGTCGCGCGCGATGCGGCCAAGCCGGATGCGAAGGCGCCTTACGACGTGCTGATCGTCGGCGGCGGACCAGCGGGTGCCGCGGCGGCCATCTATGCGGCACGCAAGGGCATCCGTACCGGGATTGTCGCTGAGCGCTTCGGCGGCCAATTGATCGACACGATGGCAATCGAGAACTTCGTGTCGGTCGCTGAAACGGATGGGCCGAAGTTCGCTGCGGCGCTCGAGCAGCACGTCCGGCGCTACGACGTCGAAATGCTGAGTTCGCAGCGCGCGGAGAAGCTCGTGCCGCCCGCCGAGCCCGGAGGGCTTGCCGAGGTGCGGCTTGCGAACGGTACTCGGCTCACCGCGCGCTCCGTAGTGCTGGCGACCGGTGCGCGCTGGCGCAACATCGACGTGCCGGGCGAGCAGAAGTACCGCAATCGCGGTGTGGCCTACTGCCCGCATTGTGACGGGCCGCTCTTCAAGGGCAAGCGCGTCGCGGTGATCGGGGGCGGTAACTCCGGCGTCGAGGCGGCGATCGACCTCGCGGGCATCGTCGAGCACGTAACCCTGATCGAGTTTGCTCCGCAGCTGAAGGCCGACGCGATCCTGGTCGCGAAGATGAAGAGCCTGCCGAACGTCGATATCCGCACGAATGCGCAAACGATCGAGATCACGGGTGACGGCACCCGGGTCAACGGACTGCGCTGCGTCGAGCGCGCGACCGGCGAGGAGCACCGCATCGCTCTGGCAGGCGTGTTCGTGCAGATCGGTCTGGTGCCGAACACCGAGTGGCTCAAGGGCAGCGTCGAACTGAACCGCTTCGGCGAAATTGTCGTCGACGCAAAGGGCCAGACGAGCGCCGCTGGCGTGTTCGCTGCGGGCGATTCGACAACCGCGCCGTACAAGCAAATCATCATCGCGACCGGAGAAGGCGCGAAGGCGGCGCTCTCGGCGTTCGAGCACCTGATCCGGGCGCCGCTGCCGCTAGCGATGGCGGCGTGAGTGCCGACTCGGGACGCCCGCTCATCGTCGGCCGGCGTCAGTAACTTGTCGTTGCTGTGGGATTTCAAGGCAACGCGAACACGATCACCGCCGAGGTTCCGGAACCGCCGAAGAAGCCGGAGACGACACCGGACGTGGTGGCGACGTACTGCTTGCCCCCGATCTCGTAGCTGATGACACCGCCGCCGATGGTCCCGCCCGTGTTGAAGTGGTACAGCGTCTTCCCGTTGCTGGCGTCGATCGCGAGAAAGTCGTTGTTCAGGTCGCCGGTGAACAGGACGCCGCCTGAGGTCACGGTGATGCCGCCCACCAGCGGCGTCGGCCACTGGCGGCGCCAGCGCATGGTCCCCTGGGTGGCGTCGATCGCCTGCAGCCAGCCTCGTGCCTGCTCGCGCGGATCGGGCGTGACGGCGCCTCCGTAGTAATGAGAGTTCTGGACGAACTGCGGCGGCTGGTCGGACTTGGTGAACGTACCGCACCAGTCCACGGCGGCCACGTACAGTGTCTTGGTAGCCGGGCTGTAGGCGGGTCCGTTCCACTCCATGCCGCCCAGCAGCCCCGGGCAGCCGTGCACGCCGGCCACGGTCGGCTGGGCATCGAAGTTCGTACGCGTCGTGATGGGCAACTCGTACAGCACATCGTGACTGTCGCGGTCCAGCAGGCGCAGCATGCCGTCCTTGCCGGAGACCGTGAGCAGGTTGCGCGGCTTGCCTTTCACGGTGGCGCTGAACAGCGGGCTGACCTGGCTCAGATCCCGGTCGTTGGCATCGCTCGGAATGAACTTGCGGTACCACAGCAGCTTGCCGGTCCGAACATCGAGCGCTACGGCCGAGTTCGTATACAGATTCAAGCCCGAGCGCACGTCCGGGTAGAAGTCCGGCGACGGGTTGCCGACCGGAACGTAGAGCACGCCCTTCTCGGCATCCAGCGACAGCGGGGTCCACAGGCTGCCACCGCCATGCTCGCGAGCCTGGGGATTTTCCCAGGTCTCCGCGCCCGGCTCGCCCGCATCGGGAATCAGGTTGAAGCGCCAGACTTGCTCCCCGGTGGTCAGCTTGAAGGCGCCGATCCAGTTCTTCGCCCCCCAATCGGCGCCGGCCGGACCGTAGATCACCAGATCCTCGAAAATCAGCGGCGGCATGCTCAAGTACTGGCTGGTACTGGCATCGGCGATCTTCTGGCTCCACAGCAGCGTGCCCTTGGCCATGTCCACCGCGATCAGGTAGCCGTCGGCGGTGCCGCGCACGACCCGTCCGTCCTTCAGCGCCACGCCGCGGTTGGTGGGCGACAGCACGGCACCCTTGCCGGTCCAGTTGTAGGTCCAGCGCTCGCGGCACGTCGTTGCATCGATCGCGACGATCGACTTGTCGATCGTCAGGTACATCACGCCCTTGTAGACCAGCAGCTCCGTTTGCGTGGGTACGGCGCTGTTGGAGCGGTAGATGCAGGCGGCACGCAGCTGGGCGGCGTTGGCGGGCGTGATCTGGCGCAGATCAGCGAAGCGCTTGCCGGTGTAGTCCTTGCTGGCGTACAGCCAGTTCTGCTTGTCTTGCGCCGCGTGCAGCAGCTCGTCCTGCGTCGGCCCCTGGTTAGCCAGCACCTCGTGGGTGGCTGGCGCGCTGGCCTCCACCGCGCCGGCGCGTCCGAGCGTCTCCAGATAGGCGATCACGTTGGCCCGCGCCGTCGGGTCCGGCAACGAGACCGGCATCGCGGTTCCCGGCACCTCCTTGCTCGATGAGGTCAGGAACGCATCCAGAGTCTTCTCATCCCAGGTGAGGCCGGACTGGGCCATCGCGGGCGAGTACTTGTAGCCAGGCAGAGTTCCCGCCTTTCTGCCCAAGACGGCGGCCAGTGACGGTCCGAATCCGTTCTTACCCGCCTCGATCGTGTGGCACGATGCACACTGGTTCGCGAACACCGTCTTGCCGGCGCCAGCGTCGCCTTCCGCATAAGCACGGCCGCCGCAAAAAACCAACGCGCCGATCGCGCACCAACCCGCTGCCGATGTCATCGCGCCTCTCCTGATGCGAACTAGCTTGTGGTCCATCTTCGGGTTGCCGCTGCCGGAGGCGCCTGCCAGTCCAGCGGTTGCGCCCATGGTTTGGCGGGTCGCGCGGCGACCGGGTGAGAGCGGTCGGTCTACAAAATGGTCCATTGCTTCCCTTCGGATAATCAATTCACTCTAGCTGAACTCAATTCGCAGGAGTAGACCGCCTTGGTTGGAGGTGATCTCCACTTTTTGGAAAGAAGCGCTTGAGCGCCGCACCAAGACACGCCCCATCACCAACGGCACACACCACCTTCGCGATGACGGGTGGAGAATACGCCGAGACGGCGCATCCGACTGAAATAGTCCTCGAACGGATAGGGGTGTGTCTCTGCGCCGACTGCTACGTTTTTGTCATTTATTGCGGGCAATGGAGATTCGGACGGCTATCCAGCGATTCGGCCATGGCGTCGACAAACAGGCGCACCCGCGCCGGAAGCTGGTGGCTGGCAGCGAATACTGCGCAGACGGGCGCTGGCTCGCTGCGCCATTCGGGCAGAACATGGATCAGGCGTCCCGCGCGCAGATTTCGGTCGACGTCTACCCACGAGTTCATCGCTAGACCGCAACCTGCAAGCGCCCAATCGAGTGCGACCTCGCCACTACTACTCCGCAGGCGGGAGGCGCACCGCACGTCAACTGATTTCCCGGCCGGGCCCACCAGCCGCCAGTGCGTTCCTACCCCGCGGTAATGTACGCAGTCATGATTCTCCAAATCTGCCGGCGATTTGGGCGTCCCGCGGCGCTCGAGATATTCCGGCGCCCCGACCACGACGCGGTAGTCGTCGATCAACTTTCGCATCGCGAGCTGAGAACCTTTTGGCGGACCAATTCGCACGGCGACATCGATTCCCTCTTCGATCAGGTCCACTATTCGATCAGTCAGCCTCAGATCGATTGAAATCTTTGCATGTGCGCGAACAAGGTCCTGGCACACCGGACTGACACACGCCCGGCCAAAGGCCACTGGCGCGCTTATTCGCAATAGCCCTTGTGGTTCGACTTGCCCGCTCGCCAGTGCTGCCTCGGCCCAGTCGACTTCTGCGAGGATGCGCTGTGCTCTCTCATGAAGATCCAGTCCTTCTTCCGTCAGTGCGAGGCGGCGCGTGCTGCGGGTTATCAGGCGTGTCTTCGTGCGGCGTTCCAGCGCTGCGAGACGCTTGCTGACGACGCTGAGCGCCAGTCCCATCTCGCGCGCAGCCGCGGAAAGGCTCCTCGCTCTGACGATGATCACGAACGTGCGCAGTTCGGTGATGTCATCAAGCATCGGCGCTTCTGACTTCGAGTCTCTATAGCCCGCAATAAATGACAAAAACGCAGCAACCCGCGCGGAGACACGGCTTCATTCATTCGGTCATCATTTCCGCGGGGCATCGGTTTTGATTTCCTAAAGGTGGAGATTGTCTCCACCCAAAAGAGTCTACCCGGCCGAATTTAGTTCAGCTAGAGTGAATTCATAACCGGAGGGAAAGCCATGGACCATTCGCGGAGCACTGCCGGCGGGCTTGTGCGGACTTGAACGGCAAGCGATGTCTCAAATATTGGGTCGCGAAGGCGAGCATCGGGCTCAAGCATCGGTCTTCGTCGCCTACACGGTAGCGGCCACGTTGTGGCTTCTGTTTGCCACTGCAGTCGGTATCGTTCTGGCGTACAAGTTCGGCGCGCCGGATTTTGCTCGCGGTGAGTTTCTAACGTTCGGGCGCTTGCGTCCGATCCATACCAATGCGACCTTGTTCGGATGGGCCAGCCTGGCGCTGGTCGGGCTGGCCTATTACGTAACCCCGCGCAGCTGCGGCTCGCCGCTGTACAGCGCGAAGCTGGCCTGGATCGGGCTCGCCCTTTTCAACGTGGCCGCGGTGGCCGGTACGATCGCGCTCGATCTTGGCTACAACGCCGGCAGCCTCGAGTATCGCGAGTGGCCATGGCCGATCCGGCTCATCTTCCTGGCCGCGCTGGCGGTCACGGCCTGGAACCTGATCGGCACCATCGCGCGACGCGACACCGAGGATATCTATCTGTCGAACTGGTACA
>VBCK01000147.1 GCA_005882215.1 Betaproteobacteria bacterium
AGGGCTCCGTCGTCCGGCGAGATGCGGTTCGATCTTAGCGGCTGAGAATCCGGACGAGACGCGCGGGCGGCGCTTATCCATATCTATTGTCGTCGTGTCTGCCAGTTCGGGCCACGCACTCCACGACCCTATCTTAGTCCTCATGGGTGGACCCGGCGAGGACGCGATAAGCAATACAACCCTATATGCGACTCAATTTTCCGCCCTGCTGTCAGATCGGGATTTGCTGCTTATCGATCAACGGGGAACCGGTCGATCGGCGCCGCTTAACTGTTCGTTGTACTCCCGTGATGATCTTGCCACTAGTCTTCGCCAGTTGTTTCCGCCCGAGCGCGTACGCCAGTGCGAAGAGCGGCTAAAAGCGCAAGCGGACTTGACCCAGTACACGTACGCACAATTTGCGCGCGACCTTGAGCGGATTCGCCTGTCCCTTGGATATGAATCATTTAATCTCTTCGCTGGATCGTACGGAACGCGTGCAGCGCAGGTGTTCATGCGCGCGTTTCCGCGCAGCGTTCGGACCGCCTATCTGGGCAGCGTCGTACCGATCGATATAGCGATACCGCTGACGTTTGCCAAAACCGCGGATGCGGCCGTCAATGGAACCTTCGAAGCGTGTGGTGCGGACCCAGCCTGTCAAGCGACATTCCCGAACTTGCGCGCTGAATTTGCCCGCATTCTTGGCGATCTAGGCGCCGCCAAAATTTCGGTGTCGATTCCGGGAGTCCAAGAACCCATCGCCTTAGACCGCGGGCGTGTAGTGGAGTGGTTTCGGTCGATGCTGTACAGGCCCAAGACTGCCGCGGAGGTCCCGTATGCAATCCATCGAGCGTACGAAGGCGATTGGCAGCCGATCGTTGACGGAATCCTGGCAAGCGCGCGTGGACTCGACACGGCGCTCAGTTTGGGACTGTTCTTCTCGGTGACATGCAGCGAAGACTTGGCGTCTGTGTCGGACGAGGACATTGATCGCGCATCCCGAGGCACGTTCTTAGGGGACTACCGTGTCCGCCAGCAGTTGTCGGCGTGCCAGTCCTGGCCCAAAGCACCGATCAGGAAGGGGTACCGATCCGCGATTCATTCGTCCGTCCCGACAATGTTCGTATCGGGCGATATCGACGGCGCATCCCCACTGTGGTTCACACGGCACGTTGCGGACGGATTTTCCGATCGCGTCGAGATTCTTCATCCTGGACGAGGCCATACCGAATGGAGCGAATGTGTGAGTCGCCTGTACGAGCGATTTGTACGAAGCGGTGCGACGCTGCCCCTGCGTTCGGCGTCTTGCGATCGCATCCCGCGCCCACCGTTCAAGACGTCCCCGTAGTTCAACGCACAAATAACGAAACATGGATAAGCGTGTCCCCACGTCCTGAAATAGAGCGTGGTGTGCCCCAGGCTGCGCTGCTATGCCTCGGAAGCCGGATCGCATTCGCGTGGTCCTAGCGTCGGGGTGACTAAAGTATTGCCCGCTTCATAGGAGCGAGGGTTGCCGCTGTGATTACAGGTCATCGCCAGGGCGCGCAAACGTCGCTCGCTGGAGCTAAGAGGCGACGTACTTAGGCAGATGGCGCGCGAGATAATCGACGAAGGTTCTCACGGTCGGCAATAGTCCTCGCCGATAGGGCAGCAACGCGCTGAAGGTCGATTCGTCGGCGAACCATCCCCGCAGAACTTGCGTCAGCTCGCCAGTGCGCAGCTCGCTCTTGCAAACGTAGGCAGGCAGAGCGACGATTCCGACTCCCTCGATCGCTGCTCGCTTAAGGCTGGACATGTCGTTGCTGACCAGTCGGGGCGCCGGCGGCTGAATCAGTTCGTTGCTACCTCCCCGCCGCGAGGTTGAGTGCCGGCGTAGGTGCCACGTGGCAGTTCTGTTCGCTCTCCATACCAAAACGCAAGGGAATCGCGTCAGGTCTTGAGGCGTCTCCGGAGATCCAGCGCGTTTGAGATACTCGCTGCCCGCAACGAGAATCCACGGGGCGACAGCCAGCGTGCGGCGAACAAGCGTCGAGTCCGGCAGCTCACCCGAGTGCGCACGGATGGCGATATCGAAATTCTCGGCCAGTAAATCGACTTGTCGGCTTGTCACGTACTCGACGAGGTCGACCCTTGGGTATTCCTGCATGAAGCGCATGACGATGTCGCGAAGCGCGAATTGTGCGGTACCCAACGCCGCTGTGAATCGTACGACGCCGGCGAGTTCCGTGACCCTCTGCCGCGCATGCGACTCGGCCTCCTCGGCCGCTCGCACCATGAGCAGGGCGTGCCGGTAGAAGTCTTCGCCTGCCTGTGTCGGGCCGAAATGCCGCGAGGTCCGATTGAGCAGGCGAACGCCGAGCGCCGCTTCCAGCTGTTGCATGCGATAACTTAATGTGGACTTGGGCATGCCGAGACTTCGACCTGCTGCTGTGAAGCCGCCCCGGTCGACGATCTGCACGAAGTAGAAAAGGTCGTTCAAGTCGAGCATCGGTCCCACCTCCTGGTGGCCCCGAATAACTGTCCAATGCATTGGACGATAAATCCGAACTCTGCAGTCTTCTGACGAGCAGGTCAAGCCGGTACGCTGTGGCTCTCACTCGTATCTTTGCGCAATCGGAACGTGACATCCGCAACCAAGCGGACCATTCCGATGAAGGATTCACGAAGAACTTTCCTTGAAACCAGTCTCGCTGTCGCCGCCACCCGCGGCTCTGCCGGAGGCGGCGCCGCGGCGCCGGCAGAGCGGCTTGCCGAAGGACGTTTTTGACGGAATCCGGACGGGCGTTCTGGCCGACCGCTCGAAATTCTTCATGGACCTGACGAAGATCTGCTCGCCTTCATCAAGAGCTAATTAGCCGCGGCCGCTGCCGAGAACGTAGCGGCGGCGATACCCACGTCCCAGCCACCAAGGAGATCCTTGCCATGAACTCGCCCCATGTCTACGAACGCCTGACCCGCGACAACGCCGTCCTGCTGCTGGTCGACCATCAGGTCGGCCTCTACACCGGCGTGCGCGACATCGAAACACTGGAGCTCAAGCACAACGTCGTCGGCCTGACCAAGGCGGCGCTGGCGCTGAAGGTGCCGGTCATCGTCACCACGACGACCGAGAAGTTGTGGGGGCCGCTGATCCCCGAGCTCGCCGAAGCGCTGCCGGGCGTGAAGCGCATCGAGCGCACCACCGTCAACGCCTGGGACGAACGCCGCGTCGTCGATGCAGTCAAGGCGACCGGCCGCAAGAAGCTGATCGTCACCGGCATCTCGACCGACGTCTGCCTCGCGTTCCCGGCGATCTCGGCGATCGCCGACGGCTACAGCAGCTATGCGGTGATCGATGCCTCCGGCGGCTTCACGAAGACCCAGGTCGAGATGGGCGTGTTGCGCATGCAGCAGGCCGGCGTGATCCCCGTCGGTTACTCGAACGCCGCCATCGAGATCCTGGCCGACAACGCCGCACCGGAAGCCGACGCCGTCTACGCCGCGCTCGGCATGCCCTTCGCCGGCCTCGTGTTCGGCCTGAAGCAGTACTTCTCCGCTCGCTAAGAGCGCAACTCAACCGGCCGCTCGCCACGAGGGACCGCCACTCTTCAGTCCCGCGTCAGCGGACACGCCGAATGCGGCACGTCCGCCCGCACGCCTACCTGTCTATGCCAGACCGATGGATGTTTTCCTTTCTGCACCTCTTTCCCGTGTGCGGTTGGTTGGACGTCTCTTGCGTCAGCGGTCTTGGTCGTCCGGTCCGCCTTGATTCAATACGATTGGCAGCGTGATCGCGGAGGGATGTTGAACGTCATGGTAAATAGTCTGGTCAGCCACCTGCAAATCTGCGTCCTCAGCAAACGCATGTCCCGTGTTGGGGTTGCGGTCGAACATGGGGAAATTGCTGCTGGAGATCTCTAACCGGATCTGGTGCCCAGCCTTGAAGAGGTTACTGGTCGGCCAGACGTGGATCGTGTATTCGTAAGTCGTTCCCGGTTTGATCAGCGTCGGGCTGGTTTCGGAAATGCGGTAGCGTGCACGCTGGATGCTGTACTCGATCAGCATCGAGGTGCCGTCAGGGTACACGTCGTCGAGCTTAGCGGTGAAGTCGGTGTCGGTGGCCGACGATGACGCATAGAGCGTGACCGTGATTGGCCCGGTAACTTCGACGTCATCCTCCAGAGGCGGTGTCGTGTAGACGAGCACATCGGGCCGGTTCAGAAGCGGGCGCTGGTCGTAGGGTCCGCCCGGAACCGAGGCCTGGAAGCGGCCTCCGATGCTGGGTACCGGGTTGGCCGGGTCATAAATATAGTGGTCGGTAGCGGCCTCCGCGACCTTGCGCTTCGACTCTTCAGGGGCGTCTCCATCGACTTCCGGCTTGCTGGTGCTCAGCCAGCCGTCGCCGGAACTGTTGTTGGCTCCGCCCAGGCTATGGAGATAGTACTTGCGGTAGACGGTTCCCGGCAGCGGCCACTCATTGGCACTGCGCCACTTGTTGGCACCCATCACGAAGATACGCACCTTGGGATCTTTGTCGACGCCGTTGGGAATCCCCTTCAGCCAAAAGTCGAACCACCGCAGTTGGAGCTGGTCGATCGGATTCCGCGCCTGTGGCCCGAAGTCGATCTGGCCGACAGTTTGTGACCAAGGGATGTGCAGCCAGGGACCCACCACCAACTGCTGGCCCTGGCGGGCGACCTCGGAGCCGCCGTGCTCACGCATCCCATTGAAGTTCTCCAAGGCGCCGTTGATGAAGATGTCGTACCAGCCGTCAAAGTTCAGTGCTGGAACGGTAATTTGGTCATAGCGCGTGCGAATGCTCCACCGTTGCCAGTAGGCATCGTTGTTTGGGTGTCGCAGCCAGTCAAAGAAGTAGGGTGCCACGCGCGGGTCTTCGGGATGCAATGGTGGAAAGTCTTTGAGGGGCAGAAACCAGTACCACTTGGTGAACTCGTCCTTGATGGCTTGGTTCATCTCGGCGTCCAGCGCACCGCCATCGGGATAATGCCTAACCGCGCTGTTGGTGATGGTGCTCATGGGCCAGTCTTCGGCGAAGGACTGGTCGAGGGCTCCGCCTTCGTAGGTCCATCCGTCATGGTAATCGGACGACGTCATGGCAGGGATGATGGTCACCAGATGCGGCGGGCGTAGCGTGGCGGGCAGCCATTGCGAAGCACCGGGATAGGAGAACCCGTACATCCCGACCTTGCCGTTGGACTTGGGCAAGTCAGCCGCCCACTCAATGGTGTCATAGCCGTCCGTGGCCTCGCTCAGGAACGTATAAAAGAACCCGTCCGACTTGTATTGGCCGCGGACGTCCTGGACTACCACAACGTAGCAATGCGAGGCATAAAAGCCCGGCGTGGCATAGACGTAGGTCTGGGCGACGTCTTTGTTGTACGGGAGTCGCAGGAGGATGACCGGGTACGTTCCAGGCTCATTGGGAGTGAAGAGGTTCGAGCGCAGAATAGTTCCATCACGCATCTCTGCGGGAACGTCTATGCTCTCGCTATAGGTGCAAGTGCTGCTCGGCTGTTGTGCGAAGGCGGCAGGACCGGCCACAAGACAAGTAAGAGCGCTCGCCATCGCAAGGATGACGGTTAGCGTTTTCACTGAGGTAGTCCGTTCCGCATTACGTGCAAGCATTGTGAATTCTCCTCTCCGTCAGCGACTCGGCGGCCCAAGCGATCTCAGACAGCCGCCGCAGCTCATCTTTGCTCCCAAGTGCCGCATTCATTCCAATGCGCGCGCGTCGAACACCGGCCGCGTGCCCAGGCCCGGCACCGGAATGGCCCTGCTCTTGACGGCTACCGAGCGCTCCAGTGCGCTGTTACCGCCCTACACCGTCTTTCGAATGAAGCCGCGGCGCGTGTTGTTGCGTCCGAGCGCCGAGTCGTCGACCCAGCTTTTCAGCTTTGACAGCCTGTCCTCCGGAAGAGAAACGACCGGAACCACCGGCGTTGGGTAACCGACGCCTTGAAGCACCCTGTCCATCGCTCCGCCCGGCTGGAGTTCCGGCGCGCTGGGATAGCTCGCCAGGTCGCCTTGTCCGTAACGGATCGTCGCCACGGGAAGGCCGTAGAGGCGCGCCGAGTTCAAGCCGAGGATCTTGCGCTTCGCCGCGTGCGTCAGCTCCGGATAGTTCCACCGCTCTGCGAGGCTTTCGGGGATCTGGAAGCGCCATAGCGCCTCGATCTGCCATTGAGGCCCGCCGTACCACATCGAATCGGAACCGAAAACGATGTTGTTTTCCCCCATGTAGTACAGCAGTTGGCCGATCAGATGCGCCCACACTGTCGGGAACGTGACGATCATCGAGGCCATCGTCGTTCCAAGCTCCGCATAGACATTGGGCAGCCGCCGGGTGCTCGAAGGCGATTTCGATGTCGGTTCCGCTCCGACCACGTATTTGCCTGCCGCGATCTGGGCCAACTGAGTCGACCAGCGGATGTTCGGAACGGTATGGCCGTCGCTGTCCGTCAGTGTGACCGGGTCCATTGCTCCGGCCAGATTCTCGATGTCCTGCAGCGACTGGAGCACCCAGAAGGCTGGCCGGATGCACGAGTGGTAGATGATCCAGTTGAAATGCGGCCAATCCGTGGCAGCTTTCACCATGTCGTCGGGGTTTCCCCATTCGGGCGTGTTGTTCGGGCCACCGGGCTGTGAGCCACCGGGTGACAGGCCTTTGTGGATGCAGATGTTGAAGAACCCGGGATGGTTCTTCAGCATATGCTTGTTCCGGGCGATGATCTCGTAGGTGGGGTAAGCGATCGCCTCATCATCGAGGCGCCAGCGTGTAAACGGCAGCCCGGCAGTGGCGCTCGCCGCAAGCGCAACGTTGTAGCCCTTCCACGAGTCCGGCTGCATGTTCTCGATCTGCCACTGTGTGTAATCGCCGAACAGTGGGTCGTGAATGTTTCCGGGTCCAGGATAGATCTGCGCATGGGCGAGCGCTCGCGTCGACCCCGCCAGTCGATTTATGAAGTCCCGGCATTGCGAGCTTTGCCAACCTGTCAGAGATTCGCTGACCAAGCTGTCGTGGATGTTGGTCGCAGCACCTGGCACCCCTCCGCCCGGGGCCGTGAACAGCGCGATGTTCGCGTTGCTTACGACCGAGACTGTCGTCTGAGCCTCGAGGTACATCCGGTTGATGTACTCGCCGAGGTGGAATTGACCTAGAAGAGTCGTCGGCGGCCCCGGATTTGGAGGAGCGTCGGGGCCGAGCTGGTCCCGATTCCACGGTGTCCAGGCATTGCCCAGCTCGTCGACTCCCGCGGGGTTTCCGCCCGTACCGTTGTACGGGTTGGACGTAAATCCGCCCGCAGTCGATGCCGGTCCGGGTCCCTGCGCAATCGCTCTCAACCCGCGTGGGGCGTTGTTGCTTGATCGAACGATATGTGTCTGATCGTCGAACACGAACAAATTCCTCGGTGGCCCATTCTCGTCGTGCGCTTCCGGCTCGAACAACTCGGCCTCGCTCACCTGGAAGTTGGCACCGTACACCTCGTTCATCGCGAGGAAGGACGCGGCCATGCCGCCCGCGCCCTCGAGGAACTGACGGCGGCTGATGCCGAGCTTTTTCGCGGCTTTGTCGGCGATTTCCTTGACACGCGCCTCGACCTGCCGTTGCTTGTCGGTCTGTGGATGGGGCATGTACTCGCCGTTTGAGACCATGCGAGTCGGGACTGCCGCCTGAAAAGGCTCCGCTTCGGCAGGAGCGCAGCGTTCCAATTGCTCGTTGCTCAACCAGACGTCTTCCTCGCGAGATCCCGGCGTTCTTTCTCTGGTCGACATAGCTTTCTCCTCTTGCGGTAGTACTAGTCACCGCGCGGAGCTGAATCTGCACTCGGCGGAGAGCGAGAACTGCGTGCCCCGCTAGAGGGCCCTGCGACCAAATCTAAGAGCGACCCCGTCGAGTTGCCTGTCCGCGCGCCTTAGGCCGCGACCGGTTAGTTCTGCTGCCCGGGTGGCGTACGCGAAGTAGGAAACGGCCACACGTCGTTCTCGAATTTAAGAACGAGTAGACCGTTGTCCTGGCATGTCGTCCAGAGCACTCCTTCGCTCGCGTCGAGGTGCGCCTGTGCGGAGCACCAGTCCGGACCTCCCGAAACCCAGTTATTGGCAACGAGAGGTCCAATGTGATTCGAGCCGGGGCTCGGCGTCATCGTACCGGCCGGGTTGTAATAGGCGATCTCCTTCGGCCGCCGCGGCTTACGGATGTCGAAGACGCGAATGCCGGCATTGAAGTATCCGCACACCAAGGTCGTTGCATTTTCCCGGTTGTCGACGCTGCAGTAGTGACTGCCGTACGTGAAGGCAGTCAGCCCGACAATGTCCGGAAGCGTTTGACTGCAGTTCGCCGGATTGTGTATCTCGAGAGCAAGCAGCGAGACGATGGAAGGATGCCTCTCGTCGCTGATGTCGATGATTCGCGCCATCGGGTACGGAGGCAGGTTAGCCGCGCAAGCGGCCGCGGGCCCTACCGTGCCGTTTCCGGACGGTCCTCCCTCATCGACGAACACCACGTAAGGCTTGCCGGCGATATGAACATTGATCGTGTGTTGAGACACGCCACCGTCTTTCCAGAACAGCTTGCTGATCAGGGGTACCTGCGGATTGGCCTTGCGCAGCTGAATCTCACTGGTGTCGTAGATCAGCAGCCCGTTCGCCGAGGAGACCGTCGGATCCGTCAAACCGGCAGCCGGTGTGGTGGCTAACGACACGAAGTAGCCGCGCGTGCCGTCGTCGCTGATCGACAGGCCGTGCACGTTTGCGATGGCGCCGGTCGGACCGACGATTCCCGGTTTCCACGTCGCCAGCAGCTTCGGCTTGGTCGGAATCGTGGTGTCGACGGCGTAGTACTGCTTGTTGGTGAGGTCTCCGCCGTAGTACGTCAGGCCGTCGGGTGCCCAGCTTCCTTCGTGCCCGACCACGCCCACCGGAATACCGGTAGTGCCGTTCGGATTGCCAACCCCGATGTTGGCCAGCAGCTGGGGATAGCGGCAGTCGTCGGACAGATCGTAGATGTCGATCGCAGGCCCTCCGGTACCGAAAAGCCCGCCATTGAAAGCTTCGTCTGCCGCCAGCAGTTGGCGGCGTTCATTGACCTTGAGCGATTCCCAAGGATCGAGCATCGATGAAGTCGTCAGATAACCGGTCACCGTGGGTTGTGCCGGGTTAGTGACGTCGGCAACCGGAACGCCCAGCTGGGTGCGATTCGCAGTGGCGTACGACGTCCCGTGGTAGGCGCATTTGTGAACGCGGTCTTTGAACTCCGCGGTTTGCCAGTTGGCGCCGTCGCCTCGAACTTGACCGACGAGGTTCAGATTGCAGTTGAACCCGTGGAACCCGCTCGCGCGCAGCGCCGCCGAAACCTGCCCCTGCAGGCCGGTTTCCGGGTGATCGTTCGCACCGCAATGTGCTTTGGCTACGGTCCTGAAACCTTCTGCGGTCGCATCGTCATCCGCGGCTTCACTTGACGCGGCTTTCGCTGAAGCGGCCGTCGATATCGGACCCGCCATCGTGCCCATCGATGGCATCGTGCTCGGAGCAGATGGGGTCGACATCCCACTCGAGCCGCCGCCACACGAGGCGAGAGCAATCGTCGAGCACGCAATCCAGCACGTCACCGCTGCAATCGCGCGGCTGTCACCCGCATCGCTCCGCACTGCCATAGGTTCCTCCTGTCCGAACGGTCCGGCGTGCTCCTGATTCACTGACCGCCACGGGGCCAACGCGCCGGTACCGCATTGAAGTAACGTGCATGCCCTTTTATCACAGCGAAATGTCCCCGGCTATTAGACCTTGGTCGGGATATGCCAAATCGCGTCAGCGCATTGACGGTTTCTTGTCGACTCTCGTCGGGCGAGCGATACGGTTGCGCCGCAGCAAAAGGCACAGCTTTCCGCAAGCGCGCCGAGCTGACATACATTGCAGCCATCCCCGAAAAAGGCAAGTTGATCACTCCGGCTGCCGATCCGCTCGTCGCTCGATCCGATGTCGCTTCGCCGTGTCGCCGCTGTTCTTGTCCTTCTGGCCCCGCTCCTTTGCCAGGCGCAAGAAGCGGATGTGAGTTTCGGTCTCACCAAGTGGCTCGCGATCCAGGCCGGATTCACGCAAGAGCAGGCCGACACGCTCGCGATCGGCGATCAGCGTGTCGATTCAGGGGATATGCAGTACATCGAGCTGTTGCCCACGTACGCATGCCTTGCGAGCGATACGGAAGCCGCCAACCTGGTCAGACTCTCGCGTTTCCCTTCTCAGGTAACAGCGCCGGCCGCACCCGAACGGCGCATCGTCGCGCCAGGCAACGATGTGGCAATGAAGGCTTTGGTCGGGTTGGAGCAAGCGAAGCCGGCCCAAGCTCCCTACTTACTTCAGCTGATGGGGGCCGCGCTCCACACTCTGCAGGCTTCTTGGGCACACCAAGGTGTCCCCGACGTGCCGCGGCCTTTCGGTTCTCTTGGGTCCTGCGATCCTAGCCTCGCCTGGGCGCACTCGCGCGCGCGCGGGGGATGGAACAGCCATCGGGCCGATCTCACATTCGCCTGGCCGGCCGAAACGCTGTCGATGGCTGAGGCAACGTACAACGCCTTGCGGCGATTGCCCGCCATTGCCGGAGTGCAACGCTCGACCAAGGCTTGGGCGGATCTTCGAGGCGAGCTCATGGACTTTGTCCGGGCTTCGAGCAAGACCGACAAGCGCAGATGGTTTGAGGCACAAGGTATCAAGGATGTTTCATTCCTTGAGGGAATTTCACTTCCGGATGGTGCAGAGCGCCTCGATCTGCGGTGGCCCAACCGGAAATTGCCACCATTGCGCACCCTCCAGTCGACGCAGCATCACATCGAGCAGGATTTGCTCGATGCGATGAGCCGGTTCTTCACGCGATGGATGTCCGCGACGGATTTCGACGCGCTGGGCGCGGAGATGGCCGAACCCGGGATCGGCGCTCGGGCGTCCGGCGACTCGGAGTCGCCTGGATTCGAGCGGGCGGATCGGGCTGAGCTTGCGGCGCGGCTGCGCGCGTGGCGCATCCGCGACCACGGGCGCGTGGCGGAACTTGCGCATGCTCCCCGTTCCTTCACGGCGTCGCAACGCTCGCAACTGTTGGCGATCGCGCGCGATCCACGGGAGCTTGCGACCTACCCGGTTCCGACAGAAGCGTACTTTCCGCTGCTAGTGAATGGGCCGGAGCCATCGCCGCTTCTCGCCTTTATCCTGTACCCCGTCCAAAGCTCGAAGCAGGGAAATCCGCGCGCGATTGCCGTGACGAAATTTCGCCATGCGCCGTACGATACCGTCGAGGTTCTCGCCGAGCGCATCGTCAATCGGTGGTACATCGTCGCTATCCGCGCTGTGGTCGATCATTGACGGCCGCAAATCGAATGTCGTTCGGCTTCGTGCAGTCACGACCGCACTGCCAATGAGCGAACGCCCTCGCCTGTCCGCTCAAGAGGACACCGACGACCCCCGAGAGATCCAACTCGTCGCGAGTCTAGGGGCCAGTCAACCCAGCTCAGGTTCCGAATGTCAGTTCTTCTCTGGCACGAGTACCTCTACATTCAGCAGGATGTTGCCCGCCGACAGTTGGTGCGGAACGCAGTCGGTTTGCGACTTCAGATTCCTACTTGTGAAGAGCGGCAGGATCTCGTTTGATCGCGGCGCGGTGACATAGGCGTTCCATCCGCGGATTCGGACCTGCAGAGGTTGCTTGCCGAAGTCATGGAGCGGCATCTCGCGGAGCTCGGACCTGCTTCGGAGCGAGAATCGACACGAGCTCGGGCACCAAGCGATCGGGGCCGATGGCAGCGGCCTTGGTGAAAGTATCCAGCACCGCCTGCCCGATATCGCGTACCGCCCCAGCCTGCTCCGCCATGCTGTTGTAGTAGGACAGGTCCTTCTGGGCGTTGGCCATCGCAAATTCGAGCCCTGAGCCATCCCCCGCGAGAAGGTACGGTGTGATCCGCTCCAGTGCCTTGCCACCGCCGCCGCCCTTGGCGAGGATCTCGATGAAGGCCTCCGGGGCAATGCCAGCGCGAAGTGCGCAAGCGGCCGCTTCCGCCAGCAACGCCACACTGCCCAGGGACACATAGTTATGCACCAGCTTCATCCTGTGCCCCGAACCGACCGGACCCACATGGGTAATGTTTTCGGCAAAAGCCGACAGCAGCGGGTGCACTTCGTCGAAGAGCTCGGCGTCGCCTCCGACCAGCAAGTTGAGCCGACCCTCCGCCGCCTCTTTAGGTGTTCGGGTCATCGGAGCGTCGAGAAAACGTCCCCCCGCCTCCTGGACGGCGCGGGCGACGCGCTCTGTCGATGAGGGAAGCGCGGTCGAGCAATCGATGACGACCATGCCGGGCCGTATCGCTTTGAGCAGACCGTCTTCGGCCAGAATAACGGCTTCCACCTGCGGACTGCCGGTCACACACAGGATGACCACTTCGGAGTCCGCCGCCAGGGTCGCTGCGCTCCGATGGGGACGGGCTCCCGCCTTCTTCAACTCGTCCAGAGGCTGATTGCCCGGGTGCTCGAACACCGACAGCGTGTATCCGTGCCTGAGGATGTTGCTGGCGATCCCATGGCCCATAAGGCCGATGCCGATCATTCCGATCTTCTTCATTTCCGACTCCTGCAACCCACGGCCTTCACACAGGACCCGGAGCGAACACTTCTTGCCGCACCCGTTTCCCCTCCCCGCTCTTCGGAGCTGCCTGGTCAGGTCGAAGATCCTTCATGCGTTGGCCTCCACCTCTACTCACTGCGCATTCCAGGCCGGTCTTGGCAAATCGCACTTCGATCCCAATCGAAGAAGCCTTGGCGTGGCACGTGCCGAAGCGACTCTGCTTTTGCCATCCGGACGAAATCGTTCTCGGTGTAGGCTCGCTTCAACAGCATATGGCGGAAAGTCCACTTCGTCATCCACGCATCGATTCGGCTGCGCCCGCTGTTCTTCACATAGCTGTCGATGTCATCGAGCGAGGCATCCTTGCAAAGGTCCACGACCACCGCCTCGCCCCCGGGACGCAGAACGCGATGCATCTCGTCCAGCGCCTTGACCGGTTCCGAGAAATTCTTGAAGGCCGCGGAACAGTAAGCGCAATCGAACGACTCGTCGTCAAAGGGCATTGCCGACGCGTTGCCCAAGCGAAAATCGACCGTTGCGCCCACGTTTCGAGCGTTTTGTCTCGCCATTCCGACCAGGGTCTGGCTGATATCCAGACCGGTTATGCCCGAAAGAGCCAGCGCTGACGGGAAACCGGCGGTGTCACGTGCAGTCCAGCGCACGTCAGTGCATGCAGGTGCATGGCATGTTGTGGAGCTACCCCCGAGAGATCAATCAGGTGCTTTTCCGCTCCTCGCGGCCTTCGCCGCTGTGCATTGGGCTTTTAATCGGCAAAAGCGCCCAGCATGTGGTCGGCCAATGCCCGCGCTGCTGCCTTGCTTGCGCGTCCGGCCGGGAATACGGCGTGCACCTCGACTGAACCCGTCTCCCAATCGGGGAGGACGCGAACGAGCTTGCGATTGGCGAGCGGCTTACGGGCGGCGATGATCCCCGTTGACGCAATGCCCAACCCGGCAACCGCGGCTGCGACCGCGCCTTCATTGGCAGATACGACGAGGCGGCCTTCGGGACGAAGCGAAACCTGACGCCCGTTCTTCTCGAAGGTCCAGCGGTCTGCAGCCATCGGTCCGACCAGGAGGGCGTGAGAATTCAGATCGGCCGGAACCTTGGGACGACCAGCGCGGCGGAGGTACGCCGGAGAAGCTACCAGCACTCGTTGAATACTGCCCAGCCGGCGTGCGGTGGCGGTCGAATCGTCGAGCGGACCGAAACGGAAGGCAACGTCCACGCCTTCACTGATCAGCGCCTGCCGCAAATCGTTCATCAACAGCTCGACGCGCAGGCGCGGATGGTCCTTCAGGAAGTCGGGCAGCATGGGGATCACCGCATGCACCATGAAGCTCGAAGCGGCTGCCACTCGGATGACGCCACGCAGTTCTCCCGTTCCCCGGGCCGCGTGGTCGGCCTCGTCCAGGGCCGCGAGGACTGGTTCCACACGCGCCAAGTACTCGGCGCCCGCCTCCGTCAATGCGAGCGCCCGCGTGCTGCGCGTGAAGAGCGACGCGCCGATTTCCCCTTCCAGCGTCGCGACAATGCGGGAAGCTGACGGCTGCGAAAGCCCGAACTCGCGCGCGGCGCGCGAGAAGTTACCGGCGCGCGCAACGCGCACGAAAAGCCGCAGCGCAGACAGGCGATCGCTCACCAAGAATCACCGATTCATTCAGCGCACAAATATATGTTAGTCCCGCTTGCCATCTACCGGGCGAACCGGCAACGAGGCAGATTCGCATCGGCGGAGAACGATCGAAGGTCGGCCAAGAAGAATGACGGGTACCTGCAAGGAGCGTGCGCATGTTTGACAGTTACCGCGACAAATACGAAAACGTCAGGATGAAGCGCGAAGACGGAATACTGGAGGTCGCCTTGCATACGCGAGGCGGTCCGCTGGTGTTCAACGGCTACGTGCACGAAGCGCTGGTTCGGGCGTTCCGCGACATCGGCGATGATCGCGACAACCACGTCGTCATCCTGACCGGCACGGGCGACGAATTTTGCGCCCAGCTCTCCCCCGAAGGTTTCGATTTCTTCACTCCGACGGGATACGACAAGATCCTGCGCGAGGGCACAAAGGTCCTCGAAAACATTCTCGATATACAAGTGCCGATGATCGCGGCCATCAATGGCGCGGCCACCGCGCATTCCGAATATGCCTTGCTGTGCGACATCGTCATCGCCGCCGAAGGTGCCTACTTTCAGGATGCGCCGCACCCCGCATTCGGCATCGTGCCCGGCGACGGCTTGCATATCGTGTGGCCCGAAGTCATCGGCGAGATTCGCGGCCGTTACTTCCTGCTCAGCGGCCAGAAACTGAGCGCGGCGCAGGCGAAGGAGTATGGCGCCGTAAACGAGGTTGTTTCTCGCGACGCTCTGCTACCGCGAGCCTGGGAATTGGCGCGACATCTGAAGAAGCAGAGCCCGCTCACGTTGCGTTACACGCGGATGGCGCTTTCAACTCGCTTCCGCCGCAGACTCCAGGAGGGATTGTCCTATGGGCTCGCCCTCGAGGGGATCTCCGCCGCGCAGGTGGCGGCGCTGAATGCGCAAAAGGCTTAAGGTCGCGGCCAGCACGGATAACGGCAGACGACGATGTCGACCACGGACAAGGACGACGAACTTACGCGCAGGCAATTCCTGCTGCTTGCAGGCCGGTCGGCTGCTGGCGCAATCGCACTCGGCGCGAGGCCCGGCTACGGGGACGATCAGCCGGACGCCGCCGCTGGCGAGGCGGCGCAAGCCGCGGATCGAGGTGCGGTGCGCTCGCCGGTGAGCTTTGTCGTCAACGGCCAGGCTCGCACCGTCTCGGTCGAACCGCGCACGACGCTGCTTGATGCGCTGCGCGAAGAACTGGGACTAACCGGCCCAAAGAAGGGCTGTGATCGCGGCGAGTGTGGGGCTTGCACCGTACATGTCGACGGACGCCGCATCGTGTCGTGCATGGCGCTGGCGGCGATGCAGGAGGGCAAGCGCATCACGACGATCGAGGGACTGGAACGCAATGGGCAACTCCATCCCCTCCAGTCAGCCTTCATCGAGTACGACGGCTTTCAATGCGGCTTCTGTACGTCCGGGCAGATCATGTCCGGCGTCGCCGTGATCGAAGAAGCCAGGGCGGGCTGGCCGAGCGCTGCCACGCTGGACGTTACCCGGCGCTTCAACGTGAACGACCTGACCAAAGCAGAGATCCGGGAGCGGATGAGCGGCAACCTGTGCCGCTGCGCCTGCTACCCGAACATCGTCGACGCCGTCGCTCAGGCGGCCAAGAGCAGCTGAACCATGCATCCGTTCTCACTATCGAGCACCGAAGATCCCGCGAACGCCATCGCGGCTCACGCGCGCGACAGCCAACTTGCGTTCATAGCCGGCGGTACCGACCTGCTGGGTCTGATGAAGGACCGCGCCACCTTTCCCGATCGTCTGCTCGACATCAACCGTTTGCCCGGTATGGCGCACATCGAGTCGCGACCGGACGGCGCCCTGCGCATCGGCGCACTCGCCCGCATGAGCGATGTAGCAGCGGACCTGCAGGTGCGCCAGCGCTTCCCGGTGATTGCAGAGGGGCTCCTGTTCGCGGCGTCCGGCCAACTGCGCAATATGGCCTCTATGGGCGGAAACATCATGCAGCGCACCCGCTGCGCGTATTTCCGCGACGACGATGATGCCCCGTGCAACAAGCGCCGGCCTGGTTCGGGTTGCTCGGCGCTCCACGGTATCAATCGCAACCATGCGATCTTCGGATGGTCGGAGGCTTGCGTCGCCACCCATCCGTCGGACGTCGCGGTCGCATTGGCCGCCTTGGATGCCTTTGTCATCGTACGCGGGATGGGCGGGGAACGATCGATTCCATTCACTGACTTCCACCGTCTGCCCGGAAGCACACCCGAGCGTGACAACGTGCTCGAGCGAGGCGATCTGATTGTCGCGATCGAAGTACCGGCAAGGCCGGAAGGGCGGGCCTCACATTACCTCAAGGTGCGCGATCGCCAGTCCTACGAGTTCGCGCTGGTATCGGCAGCGGCTGCCGTTGCGACGAATGGCAGGCAGATCAGTTCGGTGCGGCTGGCGATGGGCGGCGTGGCGCACAAGCCTTGGCGGCTCAGTGCGGCTGAGGCTGCTTTGCGGGGCGTTTCGCTGGACGACAGCGACGGTCTCAAATCCGCCATCGCGAAGTCGTTCGGCCACGCTCGGCCGCTTGCGCACAATGCGTTCAAGGTCGAACTGGCGCAGCGCGTCGCGCTGCGCGCGCTACAGACCGCAGGAGCACGCGCATGAACGCCATCGGACAACCGATGTCACGTGTTGACGGAAGGCGCAAGGTGACCGGCGGCGCCCGATATACGGCTGATATTTCGCTTCCACGTGCCGCCCACGCCGCAATCGTCCACAGCAGGATCGCCAACGGACGGACGGTATCGATCGATACAACGGCCGCCGCACGGGCCCCCGGCGTGCTCGCCGTGCTTACCCACCACAACCTGCCGCACATGAAGCCGGTGCCGTGGAGCCATCTGCACCCGCAGGGACAGACCTACCTGCCGCTTCAGGACGACAAGATCCACTATGCCGGCCAGCCGATTGCCATTGTGGTCGCCGAGACGCTCGATCAGGCGGCATACGCAGGCACGCTGATCAAGATCGAGTACGAGGTCGACCGCCCTGTCGTGTTCAAGCCGCAGATGGCGAGGGAAGCGGTCGAGCCTGCGCAGCGGATGTGGCCCCTACGTTCATCGGTCGGGGACGCCGAGAAGGCGATCGCGGACGCCGCGGTCAGGATCGAGCGGACCTACACGATGCCCGATCGCCATCACAACCAGATGGAGCCGCACGCGACCCTGGCGCTCTGGGACGACGACGGCACGTTGACGCTATATGACTCGACTCAGATGGTGGTCGGCACGAGAAGGCTGGCTTCGCTCGTGCTCGGTGTTCCCGAGGAGAAGATCAACGTCGTGTGCGAGTTCCTCGGCGGCGGGTTCGGCGGTAAGTCCTGGTCCTGGCCGCACACGTTGCTGGCCGCGCTCGCCGCGAAGGCGGTGAACCGGCCGGTCCGCCTGCCGCTCACCCGCGCGCAGATGTACTCGATGGTGGGCCATCAGGCGGCGACCGTTCAGACGATCGCTCTCGGCAGCGACCGTGACGGCAAGCTGACCGGGATCCGCCACGACAGCGTCAGCCCGACGTCGGTGTTCGACGACTACGTCGAATACGCGGCCCTGGCCAGCCGCCACCTGTGGCGCGCCAGCGGCGGGATCTCCACGAGCCACAGGGTCGTCTACGTGAACCGCAACACACCCGTCGTGCTGCGGGCGCCCATGGAGGCGCAAGGCCATTTCGCGCTCGAGAGCGCCATGGATGAGCTGGCGTACGCCACCGGCGTCGATCCTGTCGAACTGCGCCTGCGCAATGACACCGACACCGATCCGTACAGTGGCCGCCCCTTTTCCACGCGCGCGATGCGCAAGTGCATCACGGAGGGGGCGGCGCGCTTTGGCTGGGACCGGCGGACGCCGAAGCCGCGCTCCATGCGCGACGGCCGTTATCTGATCGGTCAGGGGATGGCAGCCGCAATCTTCACCCACTGGCGATGGCCTGCAAAGGCGCGGGTCACACTGAACGGCGGCGGCTCGGCGCTCGTCGAAGCCGCCGCGCACGATATCGGCACCGGCACCTATACGGTGATGGCGCAGGTCGCCGCCGACGCGCTCGGTCTGACACCCGACAAAGTGGCCGTTCGACTCGGAGACACACGGTTGCCAGAGTCACACCCGGCCATCGGATCATCCACGGTGTCCAACGCAACGGCTGCCGTCATGCTGGCGGCACAGGCCGCCCGAAAGAAAGCAGTCTTGCTGGCGCTCAACGGCCGCGATGCGCCATTTGCCGGTGCGGCGGCCGACGACGTGATCGTCGCCGATGGCAGGCTCTCACTGGCCCGAACGAATCTGAGCACCAGCTATGCCGAACTGCTCGCCCGCAACGGGCTCTCGAACCTCGTGGGGGACGGCGACTACGACCCCGTCGAGGAGGTGAATGGACCGAAGGCGGTCTTCAGCTTTTCCGCCGTCTTTGCCGAGGTGCGCGTCGACCCGGATCTTGGGCTCGTTCGCCTGAGCCGCGTCGTCGGCGCCTACGATGCGGGCCGCATCATCAATCCTAAGACCGCACGCAGTCAGGCGATCGGCGGGATCATCTGGGGCGTTGGCCAGGCCTTGCTCGAGCAGTCGGAAACGGACCCGATGCTGGGACGCTTCGTAAACCGCAATTATTCCGGCTACCTGGTTCCGACCAATGCCGACATTCCCGAACTCGACGCCCTGTTCGTGGGCGAATTCGACGAAGAAGCAAGCCCGCTTGGTTCAAAGGGCCTCGGAGAGCTGACTGCAGTTTCGGTAGCGCCGGCGATCGCGAATGCTGTCTATCACGCGACCGGGAAGAGGGTTCGCGATCTGCCAATCACGGTCGAAAAAGTGCTGTGATGCCCCGGCGCCAAGGCTGTCAGCTGCGAATGTCAGTTCTTCGCTGGCACGAGTACGTCTACATTCAGCAGGATGTTGCCCGCCGGCAGTTGGTGCGGAACGCAGTCGGTTTGTGACTTCAGATTCCTGCTCGTGAAGAGCGGCAGGATCTTGGTGCGGATCTGATCGGCCAGTTCGCAATCACCGCTTGTCAGTTTGCCGACACCCCCAAGGCTGACCGTCTCCCATCGGGCTTCAAGGGCATCCTTTGCGTCGCCCTGACCCGCAGGAATCAGCGTCGAGATCTTGATTTGAAGCGAGGGCAATGATTCGGGTGCACCCATCCTTGAACACCCAAACGGCCTGACCTCCAGGTCCCGGCGCGCCCCCAACCGAAGCAGCACACCCTCAACCTTGTCGCGCAGGCCGTCACACGAATACTTGCTGGTGAAGCCAACGTAATCGAACCTCAGTTCTTGCGTCTTCCAGACGACCGGCACAACCTCTTCTCTTGCGGCACCCCGGGCAGGCTCCAGCAATGCGCAGGCGAGCAACAAAGCACCGAATCGAAACATGATGTTTATCAGGGCCTCGGCGATCCAGGTGGCGCCGGGGTCGCACGGCCACGCGTCGCAAAATGGCTGCGCCGATCTTGCCACAGTGGCGCGCCAGCTCGTTATGTTGCAAGTAGCGTTATTGGGTGCACCGCATACGACCGGCCGGCTGCGTCCGGTTCACGAACGCAGTCACAACGCCATACCACCGTCGATGGTGAGGCTGGAGCCGGTCATGTAGCCGGACTCCTTGCTGGCGAGGTAGGCGACCAGACCGGCAATCTCGTCGGGATCTGCTGCGCGCTTAAGCGGAATGAGCGGCTTGATCGCCTCGATAAGATCAACCGTCATGTCCGTGACAGTAGGCCCGGGCTGAATGTTGTTCACTGTAATGCCACGGCCGGCCAGGTCAACGGCGATACCTTTCACCATGACGGCAACCGCAGCCTTCGTCATCGAGTAGACGCTCGAGCCCGGATGTCCGCTTCGCACCGCTGTGTTGCTGCCGATCGTAATGATCCGACCACCGTCAGTGAGACGCGCAGCCGCGGCCTGGATGGCGAGAAAGACACCACGCACGTTGATGTCCAGCATCCGGTCAAGACCTTCCACACTCACCGTCGCGACGTCACCACGCAGCAAGATGCCGGCGTTGACAACCGCAATATCCAGTTTCCCGAAATGATCCACGGTCTGCGCGACAGCTGCCTCGATAGCTTCCGGATCCGCGCTGTCAGCCTTGATTGCAAGGCCAGTCCGCCCGGTGGCCTCAATCGCCGTAACGGTTTTGGCGGCTTGCTCCTGCGCCGACACGTATGTCAGCGCGACATCGGCGCCCTCTCTTGCTAGGCGTCTCGCTGCGGCTGCACCGATGCCTCGCGAGCCTCCAAAGACGATGGCAATCTTTCCGGTAAGTCCACGATTCTCGTTCACCAGCATCTCCATTGTTGACAGATCCGTCCATAAAGGGGCGTGCATCCACCTCACCAGACTCTTCTTGGCTAGCGCGCTCTAAGGCGGCTGATTGCAAACCTCGCCAATGCGCGCAGACTCTTAGCGTCGCCGCCCGCACGGGCGGCGAGCTGAATGCCTTGCATCGTCATCTGCAAAAAGGCGGCGGCTTCGCGGACGTCGATCGCGGGATCGACTTCTCCACATGCCTGCCCCTCACGGATGCGTTCGACCAAGCGCCTGAAAAGCTTTGGGCCCGCTTTGCTTCGCAGCATCACAAGCTCCGGATCCGCAGCCCCAAATTCACCGATAGCGCTGACACCCAAACACCCCAGTGCACGTACGCAATCATCGTCGGCGATGAGGCCAACCAAAAGCGCTTCGATACCGCCGAGCGGTGACGCACTTCGGTTCAGACGATCCAGGTGGGCCGCATTGCTTTCTCGTTGATATCGCTCCAGCGCTTCAAGGTAGAGCTTTCGTTTGTCACCAAACGCGTTGTAGAGGCTCTGTCGCCCGATGTTCATGGCGGCGAGCAGGTCCTCCGTTGAAGTCGAGGCGAAGCCTTTCGCCCAGAACACGCGCGTAGCGCGGTCCAGTGCCTCGTCTCGATCGAACTCTCTAGGTCTAACCACGTCCCGAGTTTATTTGTTATGGACCAATCTGTCAATAACGATCCGATGCTATTGGCGCGAAGCTGACCCTCCGACCCTTGTTCAACGTGGGGTCTTCACTATGACGAGAGTGAACGTCCGTATTCAGCGGACGTTCGGACATGGCTGGTCAACAGACGGATGTCGCGAGCGGGTCGATCGGCAATGATCCGGAGCAGCAGTCCCCTGCTCCGCCCGCTCGGATTGATAACCCGGTCCCTGCGCTTTAAACCACTCCAATACGTCGGCGTCCACTCGGAGAGCAAGATCGAGTGAACGAAATGCAAACTCTTTGCACAAATTTCTCCTTACAAGTGAACTTGAGTGCCCGGTCATCGACCAGAGACGCCTTCTGCAGGCAGTTTGTCTCCACGCATCGGATCGACGCGACGGGACGCACTTTGCCGTGCCGCCTGCGGCGCAAACAAGGCTTCCAATTCGCGACGCGTTCGATACGCGGGCAGGTTGGCGTCGATGGCCACGTCGTTCCACACCAGCGCCTCGCCTTGTCGCACCGCACGCACCACCTTCACGTTATGAGCGAGCCCCAGCGGCAGCCCGCCGAGGGCGAGCGACGTCGACGCAGGCAGGAGCTTGCCCCAGACCGTGTATCCGCCTTCGCCGTCGAGCAGCTCGCCGGGCGCGAGATCTCGTTTCGCCGTGGCCACGACGTCGGCTTTGAAGCACGTTGCCGCCCCGGTCGCTTCGCCCCGAAGTCCGACCGATGCCACCGAGATTCCGACCTCGAGGCCGATCAGGTGCCACCGCTTGTAGAGGCACGCGTAACGCCCGCTGGAATCGGTGCGTACCATGTATTCCTTGAAGCAATTGCGGATGTATTCGGTGTCGCCTTCGAACACCACGAAAACTCCGAAGCGGATGTCGTAGCCGATGGGGGAGCCGTCGCGCCGAAGAGATGAAACCACCTCGACCTGGCCCTTCTGATGGAGAACGCCTCCCTCTGCGCGCGGACGGCAGATCGACGGAATATCGTCGATCGAGGCAGGCGGATAGGTGAGTCCATCCGGAGGCGCAGCCAAGCCGGTCGCGTTGCACACGGCGGTGCTCTCTATCGACGGTTTCGATCCGTCCAGAAACGAATTGAACATCTTCGGATTGAGTCCACCAGTCAACGCCTGCTCAGGCGTCAGGCCGTAATGTCCCCACACCGTTTCCGGCGTCGACTGGGAGAAATGCGGCAGCCACTTATGGCCTCGCCCCGCGGCGACCACGCCGAAGCCCGCCGCGCGCGCCCAATCGACCAGGTCGCAAATCAGCGCCGGCTGGTCTCCGAAAGCCAAACTGTAAACAACACCGGCCTCGGCGGCTTTGCGCGCCAGCAGCGGGCCGCAAAATGCGTCGGCTTCGACGGTCACGTTGACAACGTTCTTGCGCAGACGAAATGCTTCCAGGCAATGCTCCACCGCCGCGATCGGATTGCCGGTGCACTCCACCACCACGTCGATCGCGGGATGGTGAAGCAGTGCTTGCCAGTCGTCACCGACATGTGTCGTACCGTGGCCCAGTGCATCGTCGAGCGAGGCCGCACCGAAGCGCTCCGGCGCCCAACCGACGCGCTGAAGATTGGCAATTGCGTTCGCCGGCGACAGATCGGCGATCGCCGTCAGATGAACGCCGGGTGTCTTTGGGACCTGCGCGAGGTACATGGCGCCGAACTTGCCGGCGCCGATAAGTCCGACGCGAAGCGGCCGGCCTTCGGCCGCGCGTTTCTGCAGTCCGACGTAGAGGCTCACGCGCTCACGCTAGATTCAAGCGGCGAGGCTCGTGTCGCCGGCTTTCTGCGGCGTTCCGCTTTTCCACGGCAGCGCAACGTCGTAATCCTTCAGCAGGCAATCGTCCGGCAGGCACTCGATCGGTGTGAAATCGCGGTGGGCAATGTATTCGGGACGCTTGAACCGGCGGATGTGGTTGGACACCGCGCAAAGGCTCAAGTAGACGCTGACTCGATTCCAGGGCGATAAGTTGGAGGTCGATGCGTGAACGAGGCACGAATGAAACAATACCATCGATCCGGCAGAGCCCTTTGGCGCGACGATGCCACCGCGGGCGACCAGGCGAGCGATGGTGCCGTGGCTGATCGTCCACAGCGGATAGCTGGTGGTCGAGGTGTCGTGGGTGGCGTCGATCACCCCTTGCTTGTGGCTACCGGGAATGAACATCAGAGGGCCATTGAACTCGTTGACCTCGTCCAGAAAAATCGCGACGTTCATGGCCCGCGGCGCGGGCATGTCGTCGTCGTTCTTCCAGGTGCCAAAATCCTGATGCCATTGCCAGACGTCGCCGTCGAAGGCCATTTTGCCGTTGATCTTGAACTGATGCATGTACACCGGTTCCCCTAACACCTGCATCGCCGGTTCGATCAGCCGCGGGTGGCGGGCGAGCCGCGCGAATGGCGCGCTGTACATGTGCGCGGCGAAATTGGTGCGCACGGCATCGCTTTCCTTTTCACGCACGTTCTCCTGCCGTCGCTCGGCATAAAGCCGCGGCACTTCGTCTATCAAGACCGCAATTTCATCCGGTTGGAACAGGTTAGGAAAAAACAGGTAACCGTCGCGATCCAATCGCGAGCGTTGCTCCGATTCGAGTTGCATTGCGCCCTCGTTGTCTGAATGTGCGACAAAAAGCGGGAAGTGCAGCGTCGCGGATATCACCGATCTCGCCTACCACCCGAGCCCCCCATGATGATTCGCGCATAGCGATGGAATGTCCAGTAGGCCCAAGCCGCCAGGCCGGATAACCCCACAGCTTCAAGCGGCCAACGTCGCCGGCGGCATCCAAACGCGATAGCGTTCGCGAGTATCCTCAAATCATGATGCTGAGGGATCGCCGAGGGCTCTGTCGCGGAATTTTGTGCTCTCTCGGTCTATCGCTTCTTGGGACGCATGCCTGGGCGCAGACCGATGAGATACAGGTCTACGATGCCACGATCGACCCGCCCGGGCAGTTCAGCCTCGAGCTGCACAACAATTACACGCCGGGCGGCCGGACCGAGCCAGATTTTCCGGGCGGCATCGTTCCCAACCATGCGTTGAATGGTGTTGCGGAATGGGCCTATGGCGTTAGGCCGTGGTTTGAACTCGGCGCCTATTTCCCACTATATACGCTCGGCGGTAGTCGGCTACAGTTCAACGGTGGCAAGGTTCGGGCGCTTTTCGTGGTGCCGAATGCGAAGCAACAGACCTTCTTCTATGGAATCAATTTCGAGCTCAGCTTCAACGAGCACCAGTGGGAGCAGACTCACAAGTCAGGGGAGGTTCGCCCGATTCTGGGGGAGCACCTAGGGCCTTGGGACTTCATCGTCAATCCCATCATCGACACGGGATTTAACGGAATACGCAAGCTGGACTTCGCGCCGGCCGAGCGTGTCGCCTACAATTTCTCGTCGCTCTGGGCCGGCGCGCTCGAGCACTACGCCGATTTCGGCTATGTGAGCGAGTTTGCGCCGCTCAAGCGGGAGGCCCAGACCCTGTTCCTCGTCGTCGATTACAACGGCGACCCGAACAGCGTCGAGTTCGGTATCGGCCACGGCTTTACCGATGCGTCCGACTCTTTGGTGCTCAAGCTGATCATGCACGAGTTCTGAATGACGATCGCGGCTTCTCGCCACTGGGCGACAACCCGTTCGGCACGAGGTTGTTACCTATGTCTTGCGGGCCTGCAGGAAGCCCGCCCTAAGTGGCACAACGACGACTGACTCAGGTCAGCATTGTCGATATCGTCAGCCAATGCGACTCGCCTTCCAGCAGCGCAGACAGTTCGGAGGAGACACCCATGACGGACACGAGCCATATCCTCAGCAGGCGTGAATTCGTGAAGGCTTCGGCGGCCGCGGCCGCGGTCGCTGCGCTGCCAGGAGCGGCGTTCGCCGCGGCGCCGGACAAGGGGGCGGACACGAGCGCGGACAAGTCAGCGGTGCTGGCCGAGATCCCGAAGATGCACGCCGCAAACATCAGACGGCTGCAGGAGTGGATCGCGCTGCCCTCGATCGCGGCGGAGAACCGCAACTACCCGCAGGGGCCTGAGCACATGGCGCAGCTGGCGCGAGCGGCCGGCTTTATGGACGTGAAGATCATGCCGACCTCGGGCAAGGCCGGCGTGATCGGGCGCATCGACGCCGGCGCGCGCACCACGGTGGGGATCTACTTCATGTACGACGTGAAGCAGTTCGTGCCGCAAGAGTGGAGCTCGCCGCCGCTCGAGGGGCGACTCGTGCACAAGGAGGGCCTGGGGATGGTGTGCATGGGGCGCGGCGCGGTGAATCAGAAAGGGCCGGAGAACTCGTTCCTGTCAGCGCTCATGGCGTTCAAGGCGGCCGACCGGAAACTGCCCGTTAACCTCGTGCTGGTGTGCGAGGGCGAGGAGGAGATCGCCTCGCCGCACTTTGGCGAGGTCGTAAGAAGCCCTGAGATACTGCCCGAGCTGAAAAAATGTATCGGAGTGTTCATGCCGGAGGCGGGACAGGACCGTGACGGTGGCGTCACGGTGTCGCTGGGCGCCAAGGGGGTGGTGGAGCTTGAGCTCGTCTCGACCGGGGAGAGGTGGGGACGTGGGCCGAAGCACGACGTGCACTCCAGCCTGGAGGCGACCGTCGATTCGCCCACCTGGCACCTGGTGCGGGCCCTCAACACGCTCATCAAGGCGGACGGCCATACGCCGGCGGTGGAGGGGTTCTTCGAGAAGGCGAAGCCGCTCACCGACGAGCAGAAGGAGATGATCGGGGCGTATGCCGCGAGGACCTCCGAAGCGACCGTCAAGAAGACGCTTGGCGTCGAGCACTGGGTGCGCGATGTGAGCTGGCTCGAGTCGCGCATGCTGCTCGAGTCGCAGCCCACGATAAACATCGAAGGCCTGGTGGCCGGCTACACCGGCCCCGGCGGCAAGACCGTGCTGCCGCACCGCGCGACCGCCAAGATCGACATGCGTCTGGTGCCGGACATGACCGCTTCCGACACGCTGGCGAAATTGAAGGCGCACCTCGAGCAGCAGGGCTTCGGCGACATCGAGGTCAACATGAGCGGCGGCTACGATCCGAACCAGATCGACCAGAACAGTCGCCTCATCCAAGTGCAGCTCGCGACCTACCGCCGCCTAGGGACCGATCCTCAACTGTGGCCGCGCTCGGCCGGATCCTGGCCGGGGTACCTCTTCACCGACCCGCCGCTCAGTCTCCCGGCCGGGCACTTCGGCATGGGGCACGGCACCGGCGCGCACGCCCCGGACGAGTACTACCTCATCGAGTCGACCCATCCGAAGGTACAGGGACTCGACGGCGCGATCGCCTCGTTCGTGGAGTATCTCTACGCGCTCGCATGAGTCGAGGTTCTGTCGCGCTGGGCCAACGGGCAAAGAACGCGGAAAGCCGACTGTCCGGACGACTCATCCCGCAAGGGACGCGGCAGAGCTTCATGCCCCGTTCCCCTCAATTTGATAGCCTGGCGTCGTCGATCGACACGGGAAAACGGGGAAGCCGGATCCGGCTTCCCCGCGTGTGAAGCGAACAGTCCGCAAGCCGCGGACGGGGACTGCTACGTGGTCACATGACCACGGTACCGGCCGCCAGCATGCTGGAGGCCGCCAGGCTGCTGCCCGCGGCAAGCATGACTGCGCCGTCGACTTCCGTTGCGGAGTTCAACACGGTCGTCTCGGACATGGTGACGCCGTTCACCACGCTGCCAGCCGCGACCACGGTACCGGCCGCCAACATGCTTCCGCGAGCAACCATCGCCGTGTTGGCAACCATCACGGTCCCGCCGACCTCCGTTGCACCGACGATCTCGGCGCTGGTCACCAGCCCGGTTCCTGGCGCAAGCCTCGAGCCCGCCGCGATCGCGCTGCCACCGCTCAGGCTGCTCGTGGCGACG
>VBCK01000178.1 GCA_005882215.1 Betaproteobacteria bacterium
CCCTTCAGGCGGCGTCCGAAGGCCGCGAGTTCGGAGCCGATCTTGACGCGAGTCTCAGGCCGCACAGCCTCCTCCAGGATCTCCCGGATCTCGGCTTCGGTGCTGCGACCATGTTGCGCGGCGCGAACTCTAAGCGCGCGATGCGTCTCTTCGGGCAGATTTCGGACTGTTACGACAGGCATTTGACTGCACTCCGTAAAATATGCAGTCAATGATAGCATATTCTAACGAATGACAGCAAGTCTTTAGCGTCCAGTCAGTGCTCCCAGTGCCGGGCTTGACAGCCCTCGGGAAACAGACGTCCAGACGCTCTGCGCGCTCGCCGACGAGATCAGAGCGAACGAGCGGGCCTGGAACAGGGCGGCCGATTTCTTTCTGAGGCAGCTTGCGGAAGTTCCTGTCAAGCTCCGCTGACGCGATCCGGTCACTCCGAGGTTATCTCCAATTCCCTCACGAGGAAGTGGTTGGGGTCGCCCGGAAGTCTAGTGGATCTCCCGTCGTCGCCCTCAATGTTTTCCCTGAGTCCAGGCTCGGAAAGGCGGCGCTAATCTGGCGTTCGCTTCCTATGACCTGACTCATCTGCGGGGTCAAACGCCTGAAGGCGCCTTGCGAAACGGCCGTCTTCTGTAAGCCGGTTGACCTCCGCGGCGCATCGGGCGCGTTAACAACACCGTTCCACGTCTGATCAGCAGACCCTCGCCCGCGCGGTGTATCGAAAGCAACTGTCGCCGCACCGCCGCATCCGGCACAGTCGCTCCTTTGGAGTCACCGGACATGAACAGCCCCACTCATCCGTGAACTCTCCTCTCGAGGGGATAGCGGGCGGATCGCAAGAAATGAAGCAAACCTACCTTTTCTCGGGCCTGTGCGTGGCGTCGCTGTTCGGTTGCGCCGACGTTCGCGTTCCCGAGTACCAGCGCCCGGATACTCCAGCGAAGTCCAACTGGTCGCGGCCGCCCGCGACCACCGTGTCAGCTGCCGAGGCGATCTCGCCGACCTGGTGGCAGCAGTTCGGCGATCCTTACTTGAATTCGCTGGTGGCCAAGGCGGTTACGGGAAACTTCGACTTGAAGGTCCTGGCAGCGCGGATCGAGGTGGCCAACGCGCAGATCGGCGAAGCGCGCGCGGGAGCGCTGCCAAGCGTGGATATCGCCACCGGTGCCATCCTGCAAAAGACCACCGGCATGGGGCAAACGTTCGTTAAGCAATATAGCCTGGGCAGTCAGGTCAGCTGGGATCTCGATATCTGGGGAGCGGTCGAAAAGGGTGTTCAAGCACAAAGTGTCGAGTTCCGTGCGACAGAGGCCGATTGGCGGGCCGGATACCTGAACATCGTTGCCGACGTCTCAACCACTTACTTTCAGATCCTTCAGCTCGACGAGCAGATCGAGCAGCAGCAACGCGCGCGCGCGAAAAACGAGCAGATCCTGGCCATCTACGAGACGATGCGCAGCAACGGCCTGATCGCCGACACCGAGCTGCTCCGCCAGCGGGCGGAGAACAACCGCCTGGCCAAGGATCTGCTTGAGCTGCGCCGATCCCGCGACGTGACGGAGAACGCCCTTGCGACTCTGCTCGGCGTGCCCGCCGGCGAATTCAAAGTCCCACCCGGCTCGCTGCAGGACCGCGTGAAGGTACCCGCCGTGCCCGCCGGCCTGCCGCTGGATCTGCTCACCCGCCGGCCCGACGTCGTCGCGGCTGAATTCCGGGTGCTGGAGGCTCACGACCTGATGGGCCAGGCGCGGCTCGCGCAGTTGCCTTCGGTGAGCCTGACCGGCCAGGCAGGAACTGCCAGCTTCGCGCTCTCCGACTTGTTCAAGGCGTTCACTTTCGGGCTGATGCCGGTCATCGACCTACCGGCGCTCAATCCGGGCATCAAGGCGCACGTCAGGACCTCCGAGGCGCAGATCAAGGTCGCCGAAGAGGGCTACCGCAGCACGGTGATTGCGGCGTTTCAGGAGGTCGAGAACGCGCTGCTCAACCTCGAGGCCCACAAGCAACAAAAGGAGGAGTTGCAGAAGCAGGTCGATCAACTACAGGTGGTATCGGACCAGACCAAGGCGCAGCTCGAGATCGGAATCGCGTCACAACTCGACGTGTTCGAAAACGAGCGTTCCCTGCTGACTGCTCAGCTCGCGTTACTGGGCAGCCACGAGCAAGTGCTGTCCGACACGGTTACGCTGTACAAGGCGCTCGGGGGCGGTTGGGCCCAGACCCCGGTCGAGGTCGTGGGTGCACGCCGCTGACCCGTCGGTGCTCGGCGTGAAAAATGAGGAAGCGAGGTGGACGCCAGACGCCGAACAGACGCCGGCGGTTCGTCAGCTCGACGTCGTCCTGAAGCCCTTGTCTCGGCCCGAGCTGGGCGACATCCACATCGACGCCCCCGTGTTTGCCGTTGGAAGGTCCGAGCAGCCCTTCGCGTCCTACGGCAGCGACATACTCTCGATGCTGTCGCGGCGGCACGCGCGCATCTTCCACGAGGGCGGGGTCCTCTACCTGGCGGACCTGGGGAGCAAGAACGGGACGACGCTCAACCGCGTCGCGGTCGGCCAGGTGCCATGCCAACTGCGGAACGGTGACGAGATCTGCTTCGGTGGCGCGCTGTCGTATCGCGTGCAGATCACTCAGGCGCTTAAACCCCGGGCGGAACCGGGGCTGACGCTGACGTTGACCCCCGAATCGGGCGACTCGGGTCTCGCCCCGATCGTCATCACAAAATTCCCGTTCCTCGTCGGCAAGGCCCATCCGACCTTCTCCCGCTACGAGAACAAGCCCGGACATGGCCGCGAGCGGAGCTACCTGTCACGGCGCCACGCGTACATCTTTCAGAAGGATGGCCAAGCCTACATCGAGGACCTCGCCAGCGGAAACGGCACCTTCATCGATGGCCTGCGACTGGAGGAGCACGCTGTACTGCTGCGGGATGGTGCCGTGGTCGCCTTCAGCGGCAAGCACTTCGCCTACCGAGTGGGCATCATCTGGGAGTCCGGTGATGAGCTGGCGCCGAGCGTTACCCACGCCCCGATGGCCGAAGGCGTGCCGACCGCGACCGTCGCCTCCCCTCCGATCGCTGGATGCATGCCCGCCGAGGCGCCTCCGAGCGACCGAACCAAGTTCATGGCTGCCCCGACCAAATTCCTCGAAATCTTTTGCGTCGGCGACGAGCCGAAAGACGACATCGAGCCGGCCGACTCGGCGCCTCCCGGTGCCGGCACCAAGGAGCCGGCGGTCAAGCGCCGCCCGCGCGGCCGCGCGATGCTGCTGTTGTCCGAGCTCGCTTCGCTCCTTGCCAGCGACGAGCCCGAGAGCGTTCGGCGCAGGTGGTGGAAGGCTGCAGCCGTCGCGGGCATCCTGGGCGCGCTCGTCTTGACCGCCTATTTATGGAGTGCATCCGAGCGCGACCTGAAGGACGCGTTCGCGCGCGGCGAGTATGCGCGGGCGGCCGCGCTGGCCAGTCGACTCCTCGACAAGAACCCGGATGACGTCGACCTCAAGGCGCGGGCCACCGAGGCGGCCCTGAAGGCGAATGTGCCCGCATGGATTGCGAAGGTACGGGCCCGCGACTTCGACGCAGCCAAGGGCGTTCTCACGGGCATGTCCGAGCTTGCCACGCGCGATGCCGACCTGCGGCACCTGATCGACGAGCTTCAGTGGCTGAGCGACCTCGAGCGCCTGGTCAGCGCCCGCGGCGGCCTGAAGACCCCGATCCGGATCTACGCGGACGAAGACGGTATCGAGCAACTCATCGGGCGCTGGAATGACGACACAGGCGAGCACCAGCGCGTACTGGTGCGGATCGCGTCCTATGTGCCGCAATTCGGCGACTGGTATGGCGAAGCGCTCACCCATCTGCGCAAGTTGCAGAGCGAATCGACCGTATACCTGCCGGTCATCGAACGCGTCAAGGCCAGCATCACGACCGAGCTGGCGAGGGACGATCCGGAGGCCCTGGGACCCGTACTGAGCGAGACTGCGGAAAAGTATCCCGGCCTCGGCGGGCTGGACAGCGTGCGCCAGGACCTGGCGCGCTACATCGAGATTCGGCGGGAGGCACGCACCCCCAAGTCCGGACGGCTGTTCGCGCTGCTGCGAAGGGCACGCTTCGCGACCCGGCCGTTCGAGCAAAGCCAGCGCGCGCTGGCCACAAGTGGGCAGCTTCCCTCCGCGGACCTGCTGCAGCAGTACGACGCTGCGACGCAAGCGTGGAGGGACGGCAGGGCCAGCGAGGCGTTTGCCGGCTTGCAGAAGATGATGACAGCGGGCTCCTGGGGCGAAGCCGCAGGCGCCGAGCTGGAGCGCAGGCGAGGCGTGACGGCCCGGTTCGCCGCGCTGCAGGAGTCGCGCAACACAAGTGGCTTCGTCGATCAGCTGCTGGCCTTCAGAGAATCGCTCGATGCCGACGAAGACGTGTACTTCCTGCGCGCTACCGCGGCCGATCTGAACCTGCAAAAGGACAAGGTGATCGCGCGGGCGCAGGACGCCGTGAATCGGGCCCGCACGTCGTGGCAGGAGTACCGCAGCAACGGCCCAATCGACGCCTCGCAGCGAATCGAGACCTCGATTTCTGATCAATTCCGGACCCGCGCACGCTTGCTGGCCGACGCGAGCCGCTATGCGCAGCAGGCCTTCCTGATCTACTCGCAAGTCGACGCGGCCGGAGCTGGGCAGTGGACCGCGATTCGCGACGAGATCGAATCGGAAGCACGTCGGCAGCGCAGTGCGCTGCGTGACCTGAGCAATGTCGTCGAGCCCGGGCTGCTGAAGACCAAACTGTCGCTGCTTGGAGACTCGAACGAATGACGCTCTCAAATCGCCTGGTCCCGCTGGCCGACGCTCTGGGCGGTCACAGCTCCGAAGGGATCGCCATTCTGACCGCGGAGCCCTGGCGCGCCCTGCACGCCCTCGTGTACACGATGGTGGCCCTGGTGCTGGTCGGCCTCGCCTGGTCGTTCTTCGGGCGGGTCGACGTGATCGTGACGGGACAGGGCACGCTGACGCCCGCCTCGGAGGTCAGGCGCTTCCATGCGCCCGTCGACGGCGAGCTGGCGAATCTCTATGTGGCCGAAGGAGCTGCCGTATCGAAGGGCGACGTGCTGGCACGTCTGAACGCCCGGGGTGCCATCGAAGCGGCGAGCAACGCCACGCGGACGCAGCTGAACCGGGAGAATGCGGAGCGGGACTGGCGGCTATGGCCCGAAAAGAAGGCACTGCTGGAGCACAAGGCTGCGAACCTCAGGCAGCAGATGCAGGACGAGGAGCAGGCACACCAGAGGCGCAGCGCGCTCGGCACCACCAAGCTGCAGGAGGAACAAAAAGCGCAAATGGCCGCGGCCAAAACCACTGCAGAGGATGCCAGGCGGGCGCGGGACGCGGCCCAGCTCGAGCTGGAAAAGTTCGAGCGCGTCTTCGCGACTCCCGGCGGCGGCGGCGTGTCGCTGCTTCAGGTCGAGAGCAAGAGAAACGCGAAGCGGGCCGCCGAGAATGCCTACCGCGTCGCGCAAGAGAAAGTTACGGAATTGGCAGCCCGCCAGAAACAGGACATCGTGGAGGCCCAGAATGTGCTCGTCCGAAGCGGGGAGCAGCTCGACAAGCTGAGGCTGGACTACGACGCGGCGACGAAGGAGATCGACGATTCGGAGAAGAAGCTTCGTCTGCAGCTCAACACCGCCCGCGCCGAGGCCGAGGCCGCGTCCCGAATCAGCTTCGAAAACATCGACAAGGACAATTTTCTCCTGATCGTCGCCCCCGCCTCCGGGGTCATCACCGACCTGACGTCCACGCAGCCCGGCGACAAGGTCCTGGCCAATACCCCGCTGGGCGGAATCGCTCCCAGCGGTGCCCGCGCGATCGTCAAGACCGAGATCGTCGAGAGCGACCGGGCCTTCCTGCGAGAAGGGCTGCCGGTCAAGCTCAAGTTCAGCGCATTTCCGTACCAGCGCTACGGAGTCATCAATGGCACGCTGGAATACGTCGCGCCGGCCACCAAGCCGTCGCCGCAGAGCAAGCAGCCGGTGTACGAGGCACGGGTATCGCTGGAGCGCGACTACTACCAGGTCGCAGAGGCGAAGTATCCGCTGCGATACGGGATGACGGCCGCGGTCGAGATCGTGGTTCGTGATCGGCGGCTGATCGATCTGGCCCTGGACCCGTTCCGGCAGGTCGGCGGATAAGCCGCCCGCTTGGCCTCCGATTTCTTTTCGACTTCGAAGGAGTGAACCAGATGGCCACCATCGTAAAGATCGACGGCCACGCCATCGACGTCGAGGAGTTCATGCGGACCTTGAAGCTGACGGGGCAGTTCGAGGCACTCCTGGAGCAATTCGTCCGGGATCGACTGGCGGCGCTGGGCGCGAGGAAAGCGGGCATCAAGGTGTCGGAGGCGGAGATCCAGGAACGCGCCGACCAGTTTCGCCGGGTGCGCGGCTTGCATCGCGCCTCCGACACGAACAAGTACCTCGATGCGATGCGCATCAGTCTGGACGAGTTCGAGGCCTTTATCACCAACAGCTTGTATCAGGAAAAGTTGATGCAAAGGGTCTGCAGCGACCAGGCCGTACAGGGGTACTTCAAACTGAACTCGCCCAAGTTCGACAGCATCGAAGTCAGCCATATCGTCCTCGATTCCGAGAGCAAGGCCAAGGAGATGCTGGCGGTGCTCCGCGAGGATCCCGATCGCTTCGAGGAGATGGCGCGCGAGCATTCGACCGCCGACACGCGGGAGCGAGGCGGCCTGATCGGCAAGGTGCTGCGAGGATCGCTTCGGTCCGACGTCGAGGCCAAGGTATTCAATGCCGCCGCCGGCGATTTGCTGGGACCTTTCGCATCGGAAGACCGAACGGCTTTCGAGGTCTTCCGAGTGAACGCAATGCGTCCGGCCCGCCTCGACGACGACACCGCCACCGAAGTGCGGCGGTTGTTGCGCGAGGAGTGGTTGCGAGCCAGGGCTCAGGAACACGTCATCCAGGCCGACTAGCGCCGGGACCGCTTCCCCATGGACACGCAAGAAACTTGGTCGCTCGTCGAGTTCCTGACGTCCGTCGACCTGCTTTCCGCGCTGACGCGCATCGACATCGAGCGCCTGGCCCGAAGCGCGCAGTCGCGGCTGCTGGCGTTCGGCGACACCGTGTGCACCGCAGGCGAGGCGGCCGAGGGCCTGTTCATCGTCAAGTCCGGCTCGATCCGGGTATTCGCCGCGGACGGGGAAAAGGAGACCAGCCTGGGCGTGCGCAAGGCGGGGGAAGTCCTGGGCGAAATGGTCATGCTGCGCGAATACCGACACGAGTGGTCGGCGCGCGCATCCAGCAACACCGAATTGCTGTTCATCCCCCGCGGTGTCATTGGCCCGATCGTCGCCGGCAACCCGGCGGCCCGCGCGCTCGTCGCCACCCGCGTCGCCATCAGCTCGGCGGGTGGCCTGATCAGTCACCTGTTCGACCTCAAGAACAAAGTCGGCAAAAGCGAGCTGGACGAACTGATCCGCAGCGTCGGCGTCAAGCAGGCCCGCGCCGGCAAGGAGATCCTGAAACAGGGCTCGCGGGAAGATCGCCGCCTGTACGTCGTGCGCCATGGGGAAGTGCGCGTCGTGCGTCGCGAGGAAGGCAATGACTATTTGCTGGCCACTTTGCGCAAGGGTGAAACCTTCGGCGAGAGGGCTTGCCTGATGCGGCAGGAGCAGGCTGCCTCAGTGATCGCCTGCGTAGATACCGCTCTGCTCGTGATCCCCGAGAAGACCGCGCATCTCATTTTCGAACGCAATCCGAAGGTGCACGCGGCGCTGGAGGAGCGGATCCGGATCATCGAAAGGGAGCTGCAACGGCAGAAGAAGGTCGCTGAGCTTCGCAAACCCCGGTTGGCGCTGGATCTGAAGTCCAAGCCCGAGCTTGGCGAGAACGTCATCCGGCGCTTCCCCTGGATCGAGCAGGCCGAGGAAATGGATTGCGGCGCTGCATGCCTGGCGATGATCTGCAAGCACTATGGCATCGGCATGACGCTGGGCAAGCTGCGGGAACTTGCCAACGTCTCGACGCAAGGCGCGACGCTGGACAGCCTGGCGCGCAC
>VBCK01000179.1 GCA_005882215.1 Betaproteobacteria bacterium
GGTTCCAGGCGCTAGTTCTGCCCAGCGGTGTAGCGCCTCGTAGACGATCTGACGTGCGTGCTACAGCGCTTCGCGCGAGCCATCCACGTTCAGCGGCTGAAAGCGCATTCGAGCTCGATGTAGCAACCACGCTCCGAATCGTCCAGACCCTGGAGCGCCGTGGCCCTCAGCCCCGGCACCAGCACATGCCACTTGCTGATGCGATCGGCCGTACGCAGCACCTCACTCAATTCGCCACCGGCCGTTCCGGGCGGGCAAACGGCGCCCTGGTCGATAGCGCGGCACACCGTGGGCGGGAATTCCCATTGGCGGGCGATCCGCCCCGAAAGTTTCGCTGCCGCACGGGCGAGGGCATCGTGGAAGTCCTCGGCGTCGGACGGCTGCTCCCAGTAATCGGCATCGAGCACGCGCAGCGCCGTGATCAATCCGATGTTGGCCGCCATCCCGGCCAGGTAGGCTTGAAAGCGTCCCGTCGCGTTGCTGCACAAATGGGCACACGCGTGAGAGCAGCGCTCCGTAAGGTCCCACACCCTCGTGCTGGCATTGCGGCTGAAGCGACCTTGCTGGGCGTTGAAGATCGGTCGCATGGCGGCGCTGATCACCAGCTGCATCAATCCGCGCTGGCCGAGCGCGATGACAGCCCCTTGCAGATCGGCAATGTCGCGCCCCGTGCGGTATCGCGGCGAATTGGCAAGGCGCACCAGCTCCCCCACCAGCGTCGGATCGCTCGACAGGCGCTCGGCCAAGTCACGCGGCGACACGTCATCGCGCCTCACCAGAGCGATCAGCCGCGGCAACACGACCGGCAATCGGGGCACCAGGTTCGAAGCGCGGCTGTCGCCGGCGAGTTCCTCGAGTTGCTCGACGATGCGGCGCTCGGCCGATCCGACCTCGGACGCGCGCAGGGTGCCAACGCCAAGCAGTGCGGCCGTGAAGTGTCGGTTCACGTTCCCTTCGAACGGGCGCGGCACGTCTAGGACCGGAACCGGTCCGGCCGCTGATCGGACTGCCGGTCTGGCCGGCGGTGCGGCTGCCGCTCGGGCCGGTGACAGGAGGCCGGCGGGTTCGACGAAGCCCGTGTCGGGCGCCTGGGCGCGGCCCAACAGCTTGAGCAAGGATGTCAGCAGGTCCATCGTCTTGCGCCGGACGACCTGAACGGCCTTTAGCTCGCGCTAACCACGCGGGCAGCCACTTGCACGCCGTCGCTTTGCCCGCTCTGCAGGCAGTCGACCGTGACGCGGTTGCGCCCGGCCCGCTTTGAGGCGTACAGCGCCCGGTCGGCGCGCTCGATCAGCGAGGACGCGTCGTCCTCCGAGTGCCAGACCGCAACGCCGGCCGACACGGTGACTGCGCCGACCGGCGCTTCTCCATGTCGTCTGCGGATCGTGCCCTGCTCGATGCGCGTGCGGATCGATTGCGCCATGCGCTCGGCGAGTTCGATCTTGTGAGAGGGCAGCAGCACCGCGAACTCCTCGCCGCCGTAGCGTGCCGCCACTCCCGCCTGGCCCAGGCATTCGCGGATCGACTGGCCGACCGCCGCGATCACGCGGTCGCCCAGCGGATGGCCGTAGGTATCGTTGACCTTCTTGAAGTGATCGATGTCGAGCATGATCAGCGCGAGAGTCCCCTCCGGCGCGCTGTCCGGGGGCGTCAGGCGCTCGAGCTCCCGGTCGAATCCGCGGCGGTTCAGCAGCCCCGACAGCGCATCGGTGAGCGCGTCCTCGCGAATCCGGTGCAGCTCTTCGGTCAGCCGCTTGACCTCCACCTTGCTCTGTTCGAGCTCGTTGGTGAGCTTTCCGAAGCCGTCGCTGACGCGTCGCGTTTCGGCCTGCATCGAGGAAACGTTCGTGCCCAGATCCTGGACCGTCGTCGCCGTCGAGAGCCGACGCTGGAATTCGGACAGGTGCGAGTCGAACTCGGCCGTGCCCTGGTTGGCCTCGTACACCGCGTGCTTGACCTGGTCGGCGAGCTCCAGCAGGTTCGTGCGCGCGGTCATCAGGGCCTGCTCGGCCGGCTGGACCAGGTAGCGGGAGTAGATCGAGTAGGTGAGCGCGACCGTCAGCCGCTCGTGCTGCGCCAGTTCTTCGTCGACGTTTCGCCGCAGATCCGGCCGCGCCCCTTTGGCGTACTCGTACCAGACCGCGTAGCTGATCGGGTGATAGCCGGCTGCGTGCCGCGACATCAACGGCAGCACCGTCTTCAGGACGTTGACGTCCCTGTCATCTTCCTCGTACATCCGTGCGGCTCCGGGGCTCGTCGGCCCGTTCTCTGGATCGGGCCCTTGCGTAAGTGTCGGCGTTGCCCTACGCCAGCTTGAATTTCTGAACCGCGGAATTGCGCCGAAACGCCCGCCGATTTCGCGCCTCGGGATTGGTCGAAGTGGCGCCGAACCTCGCACAGCGATCAACCGGAATTCGCTATTTCCTGATGGGTGCCCCAGCCGTAGCGTTCGAGGTGTCACGGCACTGGCCGACCGCAACCGATGTCCCGTCACGGCAAGCACTTCGTCGACCTCGGTTCCGCTGCGGCCTTGGCCCGCACCGGGCTTCTTTCCGGGGTGCATTGTGAATCCGCCATCGGACGGTGGGCGCCCGTCGCGCTCGCCGTCGCACTGCAGACGATCGCCTCGCTCTCGAGCGCGACTGAGGTCACGGCCGGCCGGTCCTGCGGAGCGGCCTGGATACCGAATGCATCGCAAGCCGTGCAGTGGTACCGGATCGATGCGGCGCAGGGAGTACTGGCGATCGGCAGCGAGGTCGTCGCGCGACTGGAGTTCTTCGCGCAGGGCGCAACGATGCGAGCGCGGGAGCATCCGCTGGACACGCTGCCCGACGCCCAGGTGCAGAACGATGCGGATCCGGCGCTGCTGAAAGTCGAGGCGCAGTTCGGGCTCGACTCCAGCTGCGTTCTGTCCATCCACGGCCTCGTTCGAAGCACGTCGGATTCGAGTCTCGCCGACCTGGCCACCGCCTACTCGCTTGCCGGCAGCGCATCGGATGCGCAAAAGGGCGATGATCCCGAACGCGCGAGCGTGCTGGCGACGCGCGCATTCTTTCTTTTGCCTTGTCATTCTCCGACAAGAACGAAGCGGCCCTTGTCCTTCGTCTGCAGCTGCAACCTGGCGTCCTGGCCATCTTTGGCATCGCTTCGGACGAAAGCCTTTCGAATCGATTGCGGATCGCCAACCTCAGATTGGAGCTCGGCCAATACCATCAGGCGCGAATCGACCTGGAAGGCTTGCGAGACTCGATCAATCGAGCCAGGAATCCGGGCGACGCGCTGCGCATTTCGACGACTCGCGCGCTTGCGAACGCCCTCGCGCTGCTTGACCTCGAAACCCGGAGCGTCGAACTGCTCACCCAATTGCGCGATGAGCTGGTCATCGCGCACGGGCAAAGCGATGGCCGGGTCATCGACGTTGAAGAGCAGATCGCACGGATGCAGACTCGCCTGGAACAGTTCGAGTCGGCACTGCAAGGAGCGTCAAGAGTCTTCCTGTGGCGCGTCGAGCACCTTGGTTTCGCCGACGTTCGCACGCTTCAAACGGCCTGGATTTTGGCCCTTCTGTACAAGGAATTCGGGCGATACGACACGGCCCGCGCGCTGATCGGTGCGATGCTCGATGAATCCGGCCGCGCTGCGACCCGCGTGCCCCGCCAGCTGACGCTCAGGACGCTGGCGCTACTGGGGAGCATCGAGGGCGCGCAGGGCAATCTCGACGCCGCCGAGGAGATTTTGCGGTCCACCTGGCAGGAATACACGACGATCCTCGGCGAAAACTCGGACGACACCGCTCGGGCGCTGCTCGGCTACGCGCTCGTACTGGTTCAAAGCGGCCGCGTCGCTCGAATCTGCCCGGTCGTGCAAAGGGTGTTCGACGAAAATCGAGGCAGTCTGCCGCCGGATCTGCAACTCAGAGCGCTTTCGAAGACGCTGGTCGGGCTCTGCCTGCTGACTGATTCGCCGTCGACCGAAGTGGTCGGCCGAGCGCTTGCAAAATTGCGGGACGGATGGAACGAACTGCGCGGCCGGGAGGGGGCGGGAAGCTCGACCGCGATGTACGCCTTATCGACGCTCGCGTGGGCCAACTATCGATACGGCGACCGACGGGCGGCGAAGCAGCTCTTGCAGCAGCTGGTCGCAATGGCTGAGAAGTCCCGGCTGGCGGCAGCCCCGGGATCCGATACGCGGGACCATTGGTTCTCGAAGTGGGTCACCGACCACAGCCAGAACCTCGGCTACCGAACGCTTGCGCTGCTGAACGCGCAGGACGGTGAGATCGACGAGGCCATTCGAATTTCCGAACTGGCTCGCGATCGCAGGCTGGGTGACCGCTTCTTCGAGCGTGACTGGCTGGCGCAAGCGATGCCGACCGAGGCACGCCAAAGGCTCGGCGCCCTGATCTCCGAAGTCCACGAGCTCGATGAGCAACTGTCGCTGCAGGCCGATATCGTCGACCGCGTCAAATTGGAAACCCGGCGCAGCCTGTCCGTAGCCGCACGAGACGAGATCGAAAGGCTGATCAGTCAGCGCTATCGGGTCAAACCTGCTGCGGTACCTCCGGTGAGCCGGTTGCGCAGCATGCTCGATGCCGGAACGGTCGTCGTTTCCGTTCAGTTGTCCGCGGATCGTTGGTGGGCCCTCGTCATCGCGCGCGATTCGCCGGTTCGATTCGTGATGCTGGACCATGAGCCCGATGTTCGCATCGCGATGCGCGCCTGGATGAGTCTTTTGGGAGGCGTGCCGGCGCGAGCGTGGCCGACCGAGGGCAATCGGCTCGTTCTCGGCTACGAGCGACCGGCCTCGGCGGTCGGTCACCATCTGTCTGCGCAGCAGCTTGCCGAGCGGGTCGCGCGCGCGATTTTCGATCCGCTGCGGCTGGCTGCACCGGGGGCGCGCCGCTTTGTCGTCGTGGCCGACGACGAGCTGAACAGCCTTCCGTTCGGCGCAATGCCGATAGACGGGGTCGCCGCGATCGACCGGTTCGAGGTCCTCTACGCTCCGTCGCTCGGGACGTACGCCGCGCTCATCGGTTCAGCCGATCACGGGGCCTGGGCGAAGGACCTGCTGTCTTTCGCTGTCGACGACATCGCCGCCGTCAAACCGGTTCCGGCCGGCGCAGTCGACATGCCGTCGCACGGCGATTCGATCCGGTCGATGCTCGAATACGCTTCCAGGCATCCGTTGCCCTTCGCGTCGAAAGAGGCCGAGGCGGTCTCCCGGAACTTCGCCCCGGTTCGTACCACCGTCATTCGCGGATCGGAAGCGACCAAGGCCAGGCTTGTGAAGGCGAGCCACGACGGTTCGCTTTCGAAGTACCGCTACGTGCACATTGCGGCGCACGCGCTTTCCTTTCCGAACGACCCCGAACGGTCGATGTTGCTTCTGAATGGAGCGGGGTCCGTCAATGCAGCTGCCGGCATATTGACGGCGGCCGAGCTGGCCAATTTGAAGATGGGCAGCGAGCTGCTGGTGCTTGCAGGATGCGGGACCGCAGTGGGGCGATATGAACCGGGCCAGGGCCTGCTGGGCTTCGCGTTTGCGGCGCTGGCAGCGGGCAATCAGGCCGCCGTCTTATCGCTGTGGGAGGTCGCCGACGACCTGACGCAGCGCTTCATGTCCGGCTTTTTCGATCAGCTCAGACGAGGAATGCGACCTTCCGCCGCTCTGCGAGCAACGCAGCGGCAATTCGCTCACGATCCGGATCCCCGGATCAACAACCCGGGCACCTGGGCCGCGTTCGTGCTGTACGGCCGCTCCTAGCTGGCGGTCTGCTACCCCAACTCGATTTTCAACCCAGCCTCATCCACGGGCACGAAAAAATTGACCTGCATGCAGCTCGGGTCCAGCCAGTCCTCGTAGCGGCCGGGCGTGACGATCACGGGCATCCGGTCGTGAAGATCCGCGAGCGTCCCGTTGGCGGGCGTCGTCACGATCGCGTAGGTCTCCACGGGTTGACCGCTGTGCGGGTCGATCCAGCGCTCCCACAGGCCGGCCAGTCCGAACAGCGGCTGGTCCCACGGGCGGATGCGCCACTTGGTGCGTCGGCCGCTTGGGCCGCTCCATTCGAAAAACGCGCTCGCCGGCACCAGGCACCTGCGGTTGCGGTAGGCGGCCCGGTACGCCGCCACGGACGCGAGCGTCTCGATGCGCGCGTTGATGCAGCGGGCGCCGAATTTCAGGTCTTTGGCCCAGGAGGGCACCAGGCCCCAACGCGCGACTGTACTTTCCCTCTTCATGGACAGGGGATTGATACGAATGATGGGTGCGTGCTCGGTCGGCCGCACGTCGTGGCTCGGGCTGAACGGCGCCACTGACGGAACATTGAAGTGGGCCCGGATCGCCGCGGGACTCTCGGACAGGTCGTATCGGCCACACATCAGTCAGGTACAAAAAATAACGGGGGACCCTCACCCCGGTCAAGACGAAGGAAGCGGCCCACCGGCACCATTCTCTATCATATGAAGAAGGCTATCGCATCGTGAAGGCGGCCGACCTTGACTTCCCCGGCGATTGATCCCGTGCAAATCGCGGCACTCGACCACGTGGTGCTGCGGGTGGCAGACCTGGAGCGCTCGGCCGCGTTTTACCGCGACGCGTTAGGCTGCGCCTTCGAAAAATGGCAGCCGGAGCTGGGCCTGCTGCAGCTGCGCGCTGGCTCGGCGCTGATCGATCTTGTCACGCTGGACGGCCCGATCGGCCGCGAGGGCGGCGCCGGCCCGGCGCGCGACGGCCGTAACTTGGACCACTTCTGCCTGCGCCTTGTGCAGTTCGACGAGGCCGCGCTGCGCGCGCGCCTGGCCGCGCACGGGATCGAGGCCGGGCCGACCTGCGAACGCTACGGAGCCGAGGGCTACGGCGCGTCGATCTACATCCGGGACCCGGACGGCAACACCGTCGAGTTGAAGGCGCCCCCTGGTTAAATTGGCCGTGTTTCGTCGCGGCTGATCGGGCGGCGCTGAGGCGCGAATAGGATCCAATTCACCAGCGGCCACATCAGCGCACCCACCGCGCTTTCAGTTAGCCCGACCCACCAGTTGGCCGAGGCGCCGCCCACCCACAGCCGCACCGCCGCCGAGGCGAGTTGCGCTACCAGCAGCAGCGGCAGCACGTACAGGCTCTGGCTGAGCACTGGAAACCACAGGATGCGCCGGTGCAGCGAAATCGCGCCGTAGGAGAGCAGCGTGTAGGCGAGCGCGTGCTCACCGAACAGCGCCCCGTCGTGTACGTCCGTCAGCAAGCCGAACAGGAACGCGGCCGCCATGCCGACGCGCCGCGGCTGGTGGATATTCCAGAACACCAGCGCCAGCGCCAGGAAGTCGGGCACCAGCGGCGTGCGGCCCCAAGGCAGCAGGTCCAGCGCCAGGCCCGCGGCCAGCGTCACCCAGATAAAGACCGGGCTGACCGGCCGCAGCACCTGCTTGTGCGGCTGCCCACGCTGTAGCCCCGCAGGTGTCGCGGCGGCGGTCTCGCCGCCGGCGCGGCGCAACCGCCACAGCCTCATCGCCGTGTGCTCCGCCGGCCGGGATGCTCACCGCGCCCGTCCTCGTGCGGTGGCGCCGGCAGCGGCGCGGCCGTCACCTGCAGCACGACCAGCACGCCATTCGCATCGACGCCCCCGGTCGGGTTGACGATCACGCGCGCGAACTGGTCCTTCACGTCGCGTTCCACGCGCGCGATCGTGCCCACCGGTAGCCCTGGTGGATACAGCCCGTCCAGCCCCGAGGTCACCACGGCGTCGCCACTGGACAGATCGGCGTTGGCGGCCAGGAAGCGCAGTTCCAACGTACCGGGTTCGGCGCCACCGAAGGCGATGCACCTCAAGCCGTTGCGGACGACCTCGACGGGGATCGATTGCTCCCGTTCGGTGACCACGGTGACCTCGGACACCATCGGGAACACGCGGGTGATCTGTCCGACCACGCCCTGCTCGTCGATCACCGGGTTGCCCGCGCGCACCCCGTCCGAGGAACCATGGTCGATCACCAGCTTGTGGGTAAAGCGGTCTCGCGGCTCGTAGAGCACCTGGACCATCTGCGTCTTGACTCCGATGCGTTCGCGCAACCCCTGTAACTGGCGCAGGCGCGCATTTTCAAGGCGCAGTTGGTCGTCCTGCAGCAGCCGCGCGGCGTGTTCGGCCGCGCTCTCGCGCAGCCGCTCGTTGTCCCGCGTCAGGTTCTGCACCGTCGTCACGTAGCGGCCGGCCTGCACCAGCGCATCGCGCGGCCATAGCAGCGCGCGCTGAATCGGGTAAAGCATCACGCCCACTCCGACCCGGATCGTGTCCAGCGCGTTCACGCGCGCGTCGATCACGATCAGCAGCACCGCCAGGAATGAGAAGAAGGCAAGCCGGGCGCGGGCCGAAACGCCCTGGTTGAAAAGCGGCGGCGGTCCGTATTCCATAGGTGGCTACCACCCCGGCTTTCGCGTTTGCGCTGCCGCGGGCGCGGTTCAGCCGTGCGCGAACACCGACCCGAGCTTGTCCATCCGCTCCAACGCGATCCCGCAACCGCGCACGACGCACGTGAGCGGATCCTCGGCCACGATGACCGGCAGGCCCGTTTCTTCCATCAGCAGCCGATCCAGGTCGCGCAGCAGCGCACCGCCCCCGGTCAGCATCATGCCGCGATCGGCGATGTCGGCGCCCAGTTCCGGTGGCGTCTGCTCCAGCGCGATCTTCACTGCCGATACGATCTGGTTCAGCGGATCGGTCAGCGCCTCCAGGATCTCGTTGCTGGAGATCGTGAAGCTGCGCGGAATGCCCTCGGACAGGTTGCGGCCCTTCACCTCCATCTCGCGCACCTCGGAGCCCGGGAAGGCCGAGCCGATCTGCTTCTTGATCGCCTCGGCGGTGGGCTCGCCCACCAGCATGCCGTAGTTGCGCCGGATGTAATTGATGATCGCCTCGTCGAACTTGTCGCCGCCGACCCGCACAGAGCCCTTGTAGACCATGCCACCCAGCGAGATCACGCCCACTTCGGTGGTGCCGCCGCCGATATCCACCACCATCGAGCCGGAGGCCTCGGCCACCGGTAGCCCGGCGCCCAGCGCCGCCGCCATCGGTTCCTCGATCAGGAATACCTGGCTCGCCCCGGCCGCATCGGCCGACTCCTTGATCGCGCGCCGCTCGACCTGGGTGGAGCCGCACGGCACGCAGATGATGATCCGGGGGTTCGGCGCGAGCAGGCTGGACGGATGCACTGCCTTGATGAAGTGCTTCAGCATCTGCTCGGTGACGGTGAAATTGGCAATCACCCCATCCTTCATCGGACGGATCGCCTCGATGTTGCCGGGCACCCGGCCCAGCATCTGCTTGGCCTCCAGCCCGACCGCACGCACCACTTCCTTGCCGTTGGGCCCGCCTTCGCGGGCGATTGCTACCACCGACGGTTCATTCAGAACGATGCCCTTGCCGCGCACGTAAATCAGCGTGTTGGCAGTGCCCAGGTCGATGGCCAGATCGCTCGAAAAATAACTGCGTAGGACGCCGAACATGCCGCTTTATGGCTCCGGGTGACAGGCGAACAAAGGAAAATCGGCCCGCCTGGCGGCGGGCTCGTTGTGCAGGTGCGCCATAATAGACGAAATGCCGCAAGCCCCCGGTGCGCGGCGTCCGTCCGGATGAGCGCCCGCGCGCCCGGCCGACCCCCCGATCAGGACACTGAGGATGTCGCTGACCCTTGCCGACGTTCAGCGGATCGCCCACCTCGCGCGCATCGAGATCACCGATGAGCAGGCCAGGGCCGCACAGGCCCAGCTGAACGACATCTTCGCGATGATCGAGCAGATCAGCCGGGTCGACGCCACCGGGGTGGCGCCGATGACGCACCCGCTGGACGGAGCGCAGCGCCTGCGCGAAGACGTCGTGGAGCCGCCGCCGGACCGCGACGAGTTGCTGCGCAACGCGCCGGCGCAGCAGCAGGGGCTGTTCCTGGTGCCGCGGGTGATCGAATGACGGCGCGAAGCGCCGCCGTAAGCGCGCGGAGCTGGCGCCGGTGACCGAACTTGCCCACAGTGGACTCGCACGGCTTGCGCAAATGCTCGAAGACCGCCAGGTGTCGGCGGTGGAATTGGCCAACGTCTTCCTGGCGCGGATCGAGCGGTACCGGGGCCTGAACGCGTTCCTGGATGTGCGGCCCGAGCTGACGCTGCAGCAGGCGCAGGCGGCCGACGCGCGGCGCGCGCGTGGCGAACGGGGCGCGCTGCTGGGCATGCCGATCGCGCACAAGGACATCTTCGTCACGCGCGGCTGGGCCTCGACCGCCGGCAGCCGGATGCTGGAAGGCTATCTGAGCCCGTTCGACGCGACCGTGGTCGAACGGCTGGCGCAAGCCGGCATGGTGTGCCTGGGCAAGCTCAACTGCGACGAGTTCGCGATGGGCTCGAGCAACGAGAACAGCGCGTTCGGCAACGTGCTCAACCCGTGGGATGCGGCCGCGGTGCCGGGCGGCTCCTCGGGAGGGTCGGCGGCGGCGGTGGCGGCGCGCCTGGCGCCGGTTGCGACCGCAACCGATACCGGCGGCTCGATTCGCGAACCGGCGGCCTTTACCGGCGTCACCGGCGTCAAGCCCACCTACGGCCGGCCGTCGCGCTGGGGCATGATCGCGTTCGCCTCCAGTCTGGATACCGCGGGTCTGCTGGCGGCCAGCGCCCAGGACTGCGCGCTGGTGTTCAACTCGATGCTGGGGTTCGATCCGCGCGACTCAACCAGCGTGCAGCGACCCGACGAGGATTTCACGCGCTTGCTGGATATGGACCTGCGTGGGGTGCGGATCGGCGTGCCGGCGCAGTTCTTCACGCAGGGC
>VBCK01000180.1 GCA_005882215.1 Betaproteobacteria bacterium
ACCGAAGATCGTGTCGCGGCTCGCGCTGGAGGTGCACGACCCGGCCAATTGCTCCAAGGTGCTGCCCGACCTGGTGGGCCTGTCCATCTTCACGTACGGCAGTCACTACTGCAGCGTGGACAACAAGCACCACGCGACGACGCTGGCGTGCGGCTACTTCAATTCGGGCATCCGCGTGTTCGACATCCGCAATCCGCGCCGTCCGAAGGAGATCGCCTACTACAATCCGGCCGGGGTGGCCACGCTTAGCCCTGGGTCCAACCACAATAATGGCTTCGCTAATAACTTCGTTGCGGGCGGTCCGGACTGGTGCTCGGCGCAAGTGCACTTGCGCGTCTCCGAGGACCACGGCCGGCAGGGGACGCTGTGGACCACGTGCCAGGACAACGGTTTGCTGATGCTGAAGTTCGAAAACGGGGTGTGGCCGTTCGAGGACAGCTCCACACCGCCGGGTCAGCAGAACTAGCCAAGGAGGCCGATCCGGCGACTGCCTCATCGTTTTCGGCTGAGGGCTCCGGCGGCGGTGTCGCCGGAGCCTTCGTTTTTGTGCGCGATCGGAGAAAATGCGGGTGATGCTGAAGCCAGTCGCTTTCGTGGTCGTTTCGCTGATCGTGTTGGTCGCGCTCTGGATCTACTTCAAGCCGCAGTTTCCAGAGCAGCAGGCGCAGGACGGTGCAAAGGCAGCCGGGGTCGCCGCACCTGGGGCAATGGGCGTGCCCGCCGGAGCGCGCAGCGCGGAGGTGGGAACCCCGTCTGTCCGCGCTGATGTCTTCGATCTGACGATCAAGGGCGGCAAACTGAGGTCGGGCCCCGAAGTCTTGCAGGTCCACCAGGGAGAACGTGTGACGTTGAACATCCGGTCGGACAGCCGCGACGAGCTGCATCTTCACGGGTACGACCTGCATGCACAGCTCGGACCGGGGGAGACTGCGAGCCTGCAGTTCATCGCCGACCGCACCGGGCGCTTCGGCATGGAACTGCACAAGGCGCACTCTGAGCTCGGTGCGCTGGAAGTCTATCCGCAATAGCCTCGTCCGAACCCGGCATCGTTCCCATGGAGAAAGTCGCTCGCGGCGTGGCAGCGCTAATCCTGCTGTTGTGTTCCGGCAGCGCGCGGCAACTTCAGCGTGACCTTCTTCTGGATCATTTTCGCGCTCGGGTTCACTTACCTGACGGCGCTGATCGGCGACCTGTATGCGCTGGTCAATCCGTGGCGCGTGATCTGCGACGGGATCGAGCGACTCAGCCCTGGCGCCTTCCGGCCCCGACTCCGGTATCCGCCATGGCTCGGCTATTACCCCGCGCTGGCGTTCTACATGGCGTTCATCTGGCTCGAGCTGTTCGGCCAGGCCCCCCCGCGGACGCTGGGGCTGATCCTGCTCGTGTACAGCATCGTCAACATCGCCGGCGCGGCGCTGTTCGGCCGGGACGCGTGGTTCCGCCAGGCAGAGCTGTTCTCCGTCTTCCTGCGGCTGATTGCGAAGATCTCCCCCTTCGAGTACCGGCGCGGCCAGGCTTCCGGGGAGCGCGGCCGCCTGCGCCTGCGACAGCCTTTCATCGGACTGCTGCAGGAGCCGGCCGATCATTTCAGCCTGCTGCTGTTCGTCCTGTTCATGCTGTCTTCGACCGCATTCGACGGCGTGCACGAGACGCGGCCGTGGGTGCTGCTGTTCTGGAAGGGGATCTACCCGCAGCTGACCCGCTTCATCGCCCAGCCGTACCTGTTCTTCGTCGACATCTACTACGACTGGCAATGGGCGATGCTCTTCCTGTCGCCGTTCCTGTACCTGGCGATCTACCTGCTCTTCGTGTGGATCATGAAGATCGTCACCGGCAGTCAAAGGAGCCTGCGCGACCTGGCGCTGCAATTCGCCTTCTCGTTGATCCCGATCGCGTTCGTCTATAACGTCACGCACTACTACACACTGCTCGTCGGCCAGGCGCCGGCGATCCTGACGATGGTCTCCGACCCCTTCGGCATCGGGTGGGACCTTTTCGGCACGGCGCACACGGTCCGGGCGCCGATCATCCTGCTGGCCGATGGCGTCTGGCACACGCAGGTGGGCCTGATCCTGTTCGGGCACATCGTCAGCGTGTACCTGGCGCACGTGCAGGCGCTGGAAGTGTTTCCGAAGGGAAAGCAGGGGGTGTGGAGCCAGCTGCCGATGCTGGTGCTGATGGTGCTATTGACGACGATCGGCTTGAGGATCCTGTCGCTGCCGATCGCCGCCGGCCAGGTGCAGGATCCGCTTCCGCAGCCCAGCAGTTCCGCTGAACCCGCGTTTGCGCTCGCGACGGGGGACGTCGCGTTCGCTCCGAAGACCAGATAGCCACCCGGATCGAAGATGGGCCGGCGCGGACGCGCAAGATCACACGCCGCAGCGGATGCCGCCAAGTCGCGTGGCGAATCCGCGCCCCCGGCCGAACCCGGACCGGGGATTGGAGCCGCCGAGCCCGGCGGCGACGGCGCGGCGCCCCGGCGATCGCGGCTGACCGCAACGCCGGTGGCCTGGCTGGTTCTGGCGGGCATCGCCGTGGTGGTCGCGATTGCGGCGCTGATGTGGCAGCGGCAGCGCTTCGACATGGTCAAGACGCTCGCCTCGATCGCCGAGAAGGAGGGCGCCTGGGACAATCCGTGGGACCTGCAGCAAAAGAAGATCGCGAGCCTGAAATCCGACCTCGCGTCGGAAACGGACCCGATCAAGCGCCTGATTGCCCAGCGCGAGCTGGCACAGCAATATGTTTACGGCGGGGCATCCGAGGCGGCCATCGCCCTGCTGGACAAGCTGCTGGCCGAGTACGGCAAGTCGCTGCCGGCGCGCGACATCGAGACGTTGAAAGGGGACCAGGCGCTTGCCTATTTCCGCCTCGGCGAGCTGCAGAACTGCACCTGGAACCATAACTCCGACTCGTGCATCTTTCCGGTGAAGAACGAGGGCGTGCACAAGGAGCAGCTGGGAGCGGCTGAGGCTGCGAGGCGTTACGGCGAGCTGCTGTCGGATCCGACTACCGATCCCGAGAACGCCCTGGTGTACCGCTGGCTGCTGAACATTTCGTACATGGTGCTCGGGAAGTACCCCGACGGGGTTCCGAAGCCCTGGCTGATCCCGCCGGAAACCTTCAGGTCGGACTACGACATCGGGCTGTTTCGCGACGTCGCGACGTCCCGCGGCCTGAACGCTTTCGGGCGCGCCGGCGGCGCGATACTGGAGGACTTCGACAACGACGGCCACCTCGACCTGATGATCTCGCACATGGGGATCGAGGAGCAGCTCGAATACTTCCACAACAACGGCGACGGCACCTTCACCCGGATGACCGAACAGGCGGGCCTGAAGGGCATCACGGGCGGGCTTAACATCGTCCAGGTCGATTACAACAACGACGGCTGCATCGACGTCTTCATCCCCCGCGGCGCCTGGCTGCACGATAAAGGCCAGGTTCCCAGTTCGCTGCTGCGCAACAACTGCGACGGCACATTCACGGACGTCACGGCGCAGGCAGGGCTGCTGAACAACTACCCGACCCAGACGGCCGTATGGGCCGACTTCAACAACGACGGGCTGCTCGACCTGTTCGTCGGCAACGAGATCGTGCGCGATAAGGTGCAGTGGCCCGCCGATGCCAGGAACTTCCGGCTGTATATCAACAATGGCGACGGCACCTTCACCGATGTCGGACCCGACACCGGGATTGAACTCAGCGGAATGATCAAGGGAGCCGCTGCCGACGATTACGACAACGACGGCTGGCAGGATCTGTACGTATCGGTGATGGGCAAGCCCAATCATCTGTTTCGCAATCTCGGTGTACCCGGGAAAACGCCGAAGTTCGCCGACGTGACGGCGCAGGCAGGCGTCGCCGAGCCGAACATGAGCTTCACTTGCTGGTTCTTCGACTACGACAACGACGGATGGCCCGACATCTTCGTATCGGGGTACTGGGCCACGATGCCGAACATCGTCCGCGAGTACATCGGCCAGAAGGACAAGGCCGTGGGCGACCGCCCGCGCCTGTACCACAACAACCGGGACGGGACCTTCACCGACGTGTCGCACGAAGCGCACCTGGACCAGCTGCTGCTGACGATGGGCGCGAACTTTGGCGATCTGGACAACGATGGGTGGCTCGATTTCTACGCGGGCACGGGCGCCGCGCCGCTGACCAACATCGTGCCCCACCAGATGTTCCGGAACTACCAGGGTCGATACTTCCAGAACGTGACGACGTCGGGCGGGTTCGGCCACCTGCAAAAGGGCCACGCGGTGGCGTTCGGGGACATTGACAACGATGGCAACCAGGACGTGTTCGAGGTCATCGGCGGCGCCTACACCAGCGACAAGTTCTGGAGCGCGCTCTTCAAGAATCCCGGCCACGGCAACCACTGGGTGAAGCTCAGGCTGGTCGGGGTCAAAGCCAACCGCTTTGCGGTCGGGGCGCGCATCCGCGTGCAGACGACCGAGGACGGCAAGGCGCGCGAGATCTTCAGGACCGTGAACAGCGGCGGCAGCTTCGGCGCCTCGAGCCTGCGTCCGCACATCGGGCTCGGCCAGGCGGCCGCGATCGATGCGCTGGAGATCCGGTGGCCCGGAAGCGGCCTGGTGCAGCGCTTCAGCGGACCGATCGCGGCCGACCGAGTCTACGAAATCCGCGAGGGCCAGAAGGAGTTGAAGCCGGTCGTCATCGTTTCGAAGAGTGGCCACCAATAATTTGCGCGCTCGCGGTATTTGATTGGAACAGCCTTCGACCTAAGTCTCATTTACGGGCGGGTAAGCGCGTTGTAGGCTCTTCGAACCTTAGGAGGGGACAACTATGAAAAATCCCATGTCCCAGTGGATCAAGCCCGGGGTTCTGGTTGTGTCGTGCGTGTTTGTGGGTGCGATCGTGGTCGCGCCTGCAGCCGGGGTCGAGGGCTCGGACGACGACGGCGCCGCTCCCCTCACAGTGCCCAAAGCGGTGTGCGGCGAGAACGATCATCCCGAGACCGCGTTGCAGGGCCAGGTGCCTGCGGCGATGCGCGCGGCCGGCTTCCAGGGCTTCAACTGCAACCTTCAGCTGGTCGGCCAGAGCCGGGGTGATGGCGCCAACTGGCAGACGACCGAGTTTCGGGACGAGCACCACCACATCTGCGCCTATCACGGCACGTCGTTCAGCACGGCCAACCGCACGCACCTGGGCGTGCCGGTGCTCGACGTCAGCGAGCCGGATGCCCCGACGCCGACCGGCTACCTCACGACCACCTCGATGCTGGATCCGTGGGAGTCGTTAAAGGTCAACGAACGCCGGCAGTTGCTCGGTGCAGACAATGGCCACAACGGTGGAGGCGGCCCGGAGGTCGATATCTACGATGTCTCCGGCGATTGCCGCACCCCGCAGCTGCTGGCGACCGTGGCGGTTGGTAAGGCCGATGGAAGCACCGGTTCGCCGCACCCCGTCATCGGCCACGAGGGGGCGTGGGCGCCGGACGGGCTGACCTACTACGGCGGGGATCTGCGCTACACGTACACGCCGGCCGGCTCGACGGCCACTGCAAGCGGCCAGTACTACGCGGTCGATACGACCGATCCGACCCACCCGGCACTGATCACGTCCTGGACCACCGGGATCGTGGGCGCGAACGTGCACGGTATGTCGATCCGCGACGACGGTAATCGAGGCTACTTTGTATCGCTCGGGGGAAGAGATCCGACCGCGCTGACCGACCCGACCAAGCCGGCGACCAACGGGCTGCTGATCTACGACTTGAGCCAGATCCAGGCCCGGGCGCCGAACCCACAGGTGCGGTTGATCAGCCAGCTGTTGTGGAAGGACGGCTCGGTGGCACAGCACACGATCGCGGTCAGAATCGACGGCCACCCCTATGTGATCTTCGTCGACGAAGGCGGCTCCGGCGGCATCAGCGGTCCGATCCAGGAGCAGGCGGCGTGCGCGGCTGGCTTGCCGCTGTTCCCGATGGCGCGGATCATCGACATCCGCGACGAGACGAAGCCGAAGATCGTGTCGCGTCTGGCGCTGGAGATTCACAACCCGCCCAACTGCGCCAAGGTGCTGCCGGACCTGGTGGGCCTGTCGATCTTCACCTACGGCAGTCACTACTGCAGCGTGGACAACAAGCAGCATGCGACGACATTGGCGTGTGGCTACTTCAACTCGGGCATCCGCGTGTTCGACATCCGCAATCCGCGTCGTCCGAAGGAGATCGCCTACTACAACCCTGCTGGAGAGACCACCGCCAGCCCCGGGTCCAATCACCTTCGCGCAGGCGGTTGGGTCGCGGGCGGGCCCGACTGGTGCTCGGCGCAGGTTCACCTGCGGGTCTCGGAGGATCACGGCCGGCAGGGAACCTTGTGGACGACGTGCCAGGACAACGGACTGTTGATGTTGAAGTTCGAGCGAGGGGTGTGGCCGTTCGAGGAGAGTTCGACGCCGCCGGGCCAGCAGAACTAGAAGAATCAGAGCGCCTTCCGCGACTGCCCCGCGATGGCGGGGCAGGGGCGGTTTCTTGAGCAGGCATCCTGATTGCGGGAAGGCTGCGCACGGTGTGCCATTGCTTCACTCGACAAGACCGGAGGGGGACGATGATGAACTACCGCTTGTCCAAGTTGATCAGGTACGGAGCTTTGACCCTGCTCTGTGGTTCTGTCGCCGGGACAGTGATCGCGCTGGCAGCCGAGGACGAGGCGTCGGACGAAGGCAGGATCGGGCGGACCGTACCCAAGGCGGTGTGCGGCCCTGAGGACAATCCCGAAACCGGCCTTCAGGGCCAGGTGCCGGCCGCGCTGCGAGCGGCTGGATTCCAGGGCTTCAATTGCAACCTGAAGTTGATCGGTCAGAGTCGCAACGACGGCGGCAATTGGCAATCGGCCGAGTTCAAAGAAAGAAGGCAAGCTGACAGTGAGGATGGCGACGGCGCCGAAGCCAAGCCGCTTCACACATGCGGCTACTACGGCTCGCAGTCTCCAGCACTAAGTCCGAAGACTCGCGATCCGGCGACCTACGGAGTGCGTGTGGTCGATATTACCAATGCGAAGAAACCGACTCTGACCGGCTATCTTCAGACCACTTCGATGCTTGATCCATGGGAGTCGCTGAAGGTCAACGAACGTCGCCAGCTGTTGGCAGCGGACCAAGGCACGAACGGCGGCGGTGGCCCTGCGGTGGACATCTACGATGTTTCTCAGGACTGCCGTTCCCCCCAATTGATCGGCTCTTTTGCGATAGGCACTGGCACCGACGGCGGAACGGTGGCGCCCGTCACGCCGATTGGACACGAAGGCTCGTTCGCGCCGGACGGTTTGACTTACTACATCGGCGATACGAGAAACCGCTCATACCACGCCGTTGACCTCACCGACCCGACAAGGCCGAAGTACATTGCCACATTCGACATGAAAACGCTTGGACTCGCGTCACACGGCCTTTCCGTCAGTAACGATGGCAATCGGCTCTATGGCGTGTCTCCTGGCCTTCTTTCTGTAGCGGATTTGACCAATCCGAACGTAGCCCCGACCAATGGTTTCGTGATTTTGGATACGAGTGAGGTGCAGGCGCGGCTTCCCAATCCACAAATCAAGGTGATCAGTAAGTTTCTGTTCAAGGACGGGTCCATTGCGCAGCACACCATCCCGGTGACCATCAGGGGCAAGCCGTACATCATCCATGTCGATGAGGCAGGTAGCGGGGGGTTGTTCTACGCTGGATGGTCGGGCGCGTGCGCGGCCGGTTTTCCGCCGTTCCCGATGGCCCGCATCGTCGACATCAGTGACGAAACGAACCCGAGACAAGTTTCGGAGGTCCTTTTGGAGATGAACGCGCCTGAGAAGTGCGCAAGCGTGCTTCCTGACCTTGCGGGCCTATCGATCTTCACATACGGCACCCATTACTGCAGTGTCGATAACCGCAACAACGCGACAACTCTGGCGTGTGGCATGTTCAACTCGGGTATTCGTGTGTTTGACATCCGCAATCCGCGTCGGCCGAAGGAAATTGCCTACTTCTATCCGGCCGGTGCAACGACGCTAAGCGGCGGGTCCAATCATCCACTTGGGAACAATTTTGTCGCCGGTGGTCCTGACTGGTGCTCAGCGCAGGTCCATTTGGATGCCGAGCGCGGAACGGTCTGGACGACCTGCCAGGACAACGGCCTGCTGATGCTGAAGTTCGAGCGCGGAGTATGGCCGTTCGAGGATTCCACCACCCCACCAGGTTTGCAGAACTAGAGGCCTAGAAGGCGAAGCGAGCGCCGAGGATGCGAGTCCTCGGCGCTCGTCCCAGGTGGAGAGGCGCATTGAAGTACGACTCTATGAGGAGAGGCGCATGACTGCAGCAGCGGACGGCATTGGCGCGCAACGGTCGCCGGGGGCAAGCGGGCGACCGATGACGCCGGAAGAACGCAAAGTCATCTTCGCCTCGTCGCTGGGCACGGTGTTCGAGTGGTACGACTTCTACATATTCGGCACGCTGGCGGCCGTCGTGGGCAAGCAGTTCTTCGCTCCGCTGTCGACCACCGCGCAGTTCATCATGACGCTGCTGGCCTTTGCGGCCGGCTTCGCGGTGCGCCCGTTCGGGGCGGTGATCTTCGGCCGGATCGGGGACATCGTGGGCCGCAAGTACACGTTCCTGATCACGATCACGATCATGGGAACGTCGACCTTCCTGATCGGATTGCTGCCCGGTTACACGACCTGGGGCATCGCCGCTCCCGTGATCCTGATCTCGCTGCGGCTGCTGCAGGGCCTGGCGCTGGGCGGTGAGTACGGGGGAGCGGCCACCTACGTGGCCGAGCACGCGCCGCACGGCCGGCGCGGCTACTTCACGTCCTGGATCCAGACCACCGCCACGGTGGGCCTTTTCATGGCGCTGCTGGTGATCCTGGGCACCCGCACCTGGGTCGGGGAAGACGCGTTCGCCAACAGCGGCTGGTGGCGGCTGCCGTTCCTG
>VBCK01000181.1:0-7983 GCA_005882215.1 Betaproteobacteria bacterium
CGCCGGAGTTTCGCTGGCGTAGTCGACTCGGTCGGTTGGGGCGTGCTGCCGGACGAAGGCGGCAGCGCCCAGGGACTGCCCCAGGTTCCAAAGTCGATCAACTGGGTGCATGTGGCGCAGCGCTTCCCCGTTCGGATCCGCGTTTCGGAACCCGCGCCGGACCTGTTCCGGATCGGGGCTTCTGCAGTCGCCGTGGTGACGCCGTCGACGCGCGATGAACGCTGACGCGCTCGCGGTCCGGGAGCGCCCAGGGGTCGCTGCTCGCTTTGAACGGTTCTGGACTTGGCTTCTGTCGGAGCTGGCCCCGTTTCCCGGGCGAGGGGCGGCCACGCTTCGAATGACGATCGCCTGCCTGGTGATCGTAACGATCTCGATGGCGCTCGAGATTCCACAAGCGTATCTGTCGGCCTTCTTCGTGTTCTTCATGTCCAGGGAAGACGTGGTGACCACGACGATGACCGGAATCGCTCTCGCCCTTGCCCTGGTCGTCGGGTTCGGCGTCACGATTTTGGCGTATCTGATCACGGTCGATCACCCGCCGCTTCGGCTCGCGCTGATGGCGTTGATCTTTTGCGCGGCGATGTACACGACGCGCGTCTTTGTGCTGGGACCGATCGCCTTCGGAATCGGAATCATCGTGCTGATCTCGCAGCAGTTCGTCGATCTGTACCCGGGGCCGGAGGTGCTGGTCCGCTCCACGCTGTGGACTTTGGTCGTGATGGCTTTTCCGATCGCGGTCATATTAGTTGTCAATCGGGTGATCGTCCCGGTGCGCCCCGCGGCACTGCTGCGCCAGGAGGCAAAGCTCAGGCTCGGATTCGTCATCGACGCTCTGGATCGGCGGCTGGCAGGATTGTCTGTGGAAGCCACGATGCCGTTCGGTCGCAGGGTCGTTGGCGCGGCGCGCCTCCTCGGACTTCTGAAACTGTCTGCAAACGGCGACCCGGCGCTCAAGAGCAGGCTTCCAGCCTACCAGGCGCTGATCGGCACTCTGAATCGGATCATCGAAGCCGCCAGCATGCTGGGCGCGGTTCGGCGTGCCCTCGATCCACCGCAGGATCGTGCCCGGATGACCCTGCTGCGGTCCGCGCTTGACGACCTTCGTCGCTCACTGGATGGCGACTTGAGCAGCTACCGCAGTCCTTTGGAACCTGGAGCGAGCCTGAGCAACGGTGCCGGGCCGCTTGCGCTGATTCTGGACGAGATGGAACGCCACGTGGCCGAGATAGCCACGCAGCTGCGGCAGTTGCCGACGGCAACGCCGGCGTCGGCTGCGAGCGGCGAATCGGGCCCCCCACGGCACCTCTTCGTGTCGGATGCGCTCACCAACCCTGTGTACCTCCAGTTTGGGCTCAAGGTGACGCTGGCAGCCATGCTGTGTTACATCGTGTACACGGCGATCGACTGGCCCGGCATTCATACCTGCACGATTACGTGCGTGGTCGTTGCGCTCAGCAGCGCAGGAGCAACGATCCACAGAGCTTCACTTCGCCTGTTGGGTGCCCTGGTTGGCGGAGGGCTCGCGATACTGGCGACCGTGTTCGTCGTTCCGCACCTGGAATCGATCGGCGGGCTGCTGCTGCTGATCCTTCCTGTTGCCGCGCTGAGCGGCTGGGTCACCAGCGGGTCGGAGCGGATCTCCTACTGCGGCGTGCAGATGGCCATGGCCTTTTTTTACGGAGTTCTCGAAGCATACGTGCCGAATACGGACGTGACGCACGCGCGCGACCGACTGGTCGGGATCGTGCTGGGCATCGCGGTGATGGCGGTCATCTTCAACTACGTCTGGCCGGAGCGAGCCGAGCAGCAGATGCGAGCGGCGCTGGCCAAAGCGGTGCGAGCCGCAGCGGCATTGCTGCGCCGGCATGGCCGTCCGGCCTCGGGCACAGCCGGAGCTTCGATCGCCGCCGAGCGGTCCGGGATCTTCGAAAACCTGGTGCTGGCGCAACGGATGGCGGAGGTCGCTCTGTTCGAGCCGGCCCCAGCGGGCACGGTGGAGCGCCCAGGCACCGACGCGGAGCTGGTGGTTGCGTCTCAGGCGACGGCGATAAGCTCCTTGCAAGTGGCGCAGCTGCGTGCGGAATGTCCAGTCGAGCTCGACGCTGCCGGACACCATCTGTTGAAGGCGTACGACAATGCGGTCGCGGCGGTCTTGAGGCGCGTCGCTGATCGTTTGGACGTGGAGCCATTGGACAGCGACCCCGAGCTTCAGGCGCCACCGGGCCTGCTGTCGGAATTCGAGCGCCGCCATGCGACGCAGCTGAAAGCCGTCGATTCGGGGTCGTCCCGCGGCGTCGCTGACGCCTATCGCGATTTGGTGGCCAGGGTCGAGTGGCTTGCCGGCGAGCAGGCGTAGTGTGCGGGGGCGTCCGTATCAAGCGGCGGCTTCGATGCTGTGCAGGTCATGCGTAACGAACGGCTCCTCGTCAGTCGGCTTGTCCAGCCAGCCACGCCGTTCCAGCGTAGCGACCATGTCCGACAGACCGCTTGACCAGTGCTCGTTCATCGTCAGCATGCCGAACTGGTAGTCCTTCGCGTAGCTTTCGTACGGCTTGTCGCGATAGATCAAATGGATCACGTTGCGCCGGGCTGCGCTCGAAAATTGCGCGGCGCGCTGGTAAATGGCGTTCTGGCGTTCGGACTCCGGGACCAGCGTCAACAGCTCATTCAGCAGGCCACGCAGCTTTTGCTGCCGCCTCATGAACAGGGTGATCAGGCGGGTCCGACTCGAGTACTGCAGGTCCTTCTGACGCACTGCCACCTGCAACAGGTCCTTGGGCAGGTCGCCGACCGCGCTCCACAGATCGACCTGGAATATCAACGCATCGTCCCGCGGCCGCGCGATCAGTACGTAATAGAGCGGCGTGTTCGAAACCAACCCGCCGTCCCAGTAGAACTCGCCATCGACTTCGACCGCCGGAAAGCCCGGCGGCAGCGCGCCCGAGGCCATGAAGTGCTCCGGGTGCAGCGTGCGCTCGGTGTTGTCGAAGTACGCGTAGTTTCCGGTGCGCACGTTCACCGCACCGACCGACACCCGCATCAGGTCCGGACGGTTGATGCGGTCGAAATCGGCGAAGCGCTCCAGCGTAGCGCGCAACGGCCGCGTGTCGTAGAAGCTCGCCGTCTGCGGCCCCTGGGTCGCGAGGGCCAGCGATTGCCAGGGGCGCGGAACGAAGAAGCCGTTCTGGCCTTCCAGTAGTGCGCGGGTCGAGTCCAGGGAGTCGATCAGGACGCGCCAGGCCTGGGGCAAATCCTCAGGCGCTTTCGGAATGAGCGCGGATTGCAAAGGCGGCGACCATGGCTGCCGGCAGATGAACTCCCAGAAGCCGCGCAGCTGTTCGACCCGCCGCTCAGGCGGATTGCCGGCGATCACCGCGGCGTTCAGGGCTCCGATCGAAACGCCGGCGACCCAGTTCGGCTCAATGCCGGCCTGAGCCAGGCCCTCGTAGACGCCTGCCTGGTACGACCCCAGCGCGCCGCCGCCCTGCAGTACCAGGGCCGTGATCTGGTAGTCCGGATGCGGGCCGCCGATCGGTACGTACGAACGATTCATTTTTGCTTCATCCTGCTCGATGCCGAGGTACTCGTCGATCAGCTGCTCTGCCGTGTCCGCCCGCAACCTGGCCATCAAGGCAGCGCGAACACGATGACCGCCGAAGTGCCGGACCCGCCAAAGAAGCCGGAGACGACGCCGGAAGTCGTGGCGACGTACTGCTTGCCGCCGACTTCATAGGAGATGACCCCGCCGCCGATGCTTCCGCCGGTGTTGAAGCTGTAGAGCTTCTTCCCGTTGGCCGCGTCAAGCACCAGGAAGTCGTTGTTCAGGTCGCCGGTAAAGAGCACCCCACCGGAGGTCGCCGTCACTGCCGCAACGAGCGGCGTGGGCCATTGCTGGTGCCAGTGCACCTTGCCGGTCGTGCCGTCGATGGCGGTCAGCCATCCCCGCGATGTTTCTCTCGCGTCCGGGATCACGGCGCCCCCATAGTAGTGCGCTGCGGGTACGAACTCCGGCTTTTCAGCGGCCAGCTTGAAGGTACCGCACCAGTCAACTGCGGCAACGTAAATGGTCTTGGTCACAGGACTGTAAGCCGGGCCGTTCCATTCCATACCCCCCAGAAGTCCCGGGCAGCGATGGATGCCCTCGACGGTCGGCGCGGCATCGACGTTCTCCCGGGTCGTGATCGGCAGCTCGAACAGGACGTCACGCGTGTCACGGTCCATCACGCGCAGCAGACCGTCTTTCCCGCTGATCGCCATCAAGTCGCGTGATTTGCCGCCTATCTTCGCCGTAAACAACGGACTGACTTGGCTCAGATCCGAATCGTGCGTGTCGTTCGGAATGAACTGGCGGTACCACAGCAGCTTGCCCGTGTGCACATCGAGCGCGACCACCGAATCGGTATACAGGTCGTCGCCCGTCCGAACAGCTCCGTTGAAATCGGGAGCTGGATTTCCAACCGGCAGGTAAAGGATTCCCTTGGCCACGTCGAGAGCAAGAGGGGTCCAGAGGCTGCCACCGCCGTGCTGTCGCGCTTGAGCGTCTCGCCATGAATCGGCCCCAGGCTCGCTGTCATCCGGGATCAGATTGAAGCGCCACACCTGCTCCCCCGTCGTCAGCTTGAACGCACCCACCCAGTTTTTCGGTCCGAAGTCAGCGCCGGCCGGACCGTAGAGCACGAGATCCTCGAAAATCAGCGGCGGCATGCTCAAAAACTGCCCGGCCTGCGAGTCGGCGATCTGACGTGACCACAGCAGCCGCCCCTTGTCCATGTCGAGCGCGATCAGGTGGCCGTCTGGCGTGCCGCGCACCAGAATTCCGTCCTTGATCGCGACGCCTCGATTGGTCGGCGAAATCGCGTGCCCCGTTGCGTTCCACTTGTAGGTCCACCGCTTGCGACAGGTGGTCGCGTCGAATGCCACCACCGTCGTGTCCACGGTCGCATACATGACGCCCTTGTAAACGATCGGATTGGTCTGCGTCGGCGCCGCCGTCTCGGAACGAATCATGCAGACCGCCCGCAGCTGGTGCGCATTCTTCGTGTTGATCTGGGCGAGATTCACGAAGCGCTGGCCTGAATAGTCCTTGCTCGCGTACATCCAGTTCTGGGTGTCGGAGGGTGCGTGATTCAGCTCGTCCTGCGTGGGCCCGGCGCCCGGTGGCGGCAACTCGACGGCGGCGGGTGCCTGCGCCTGGGCGCTGGTGGTGACGCCCAGCGTTTCGAGATACCCGATGATGGCCGCGCGCTCGCTCGCATTGGGAAGCGCAACCGCCATCGCGGTGCCAGGCACCTTGGCGGTCGTGGAAGTCAGGAATGAATCGAGCGTCTTCTGATCCCACGTGAGCCCGGAGTTGGCCATGGCGTCGGTGTACTTGTAACCGGGCGCGGTTCCCGCTCGCCGGCCGACGACGCCCGCCAATGAAGGGCCAAATGCGTTCTTGCCGGGCTCCGTCGTATGGCAGGAGGAGCACTGGTTTGCGAACGCAGTTTTGCCGGCTGCGGCGTCGGCCTGCGCAATTGCGCGACTGCAGGAAAAAGCCATAGCGCCCAGCACGAGCCAGGTCGCCGCAGCCTGCATCGCGTGGTTTTCGCCAGCGACGGTCGAGCGGAGATGCCGCTCGGAACATTGAGGATGGATCATGGTTGAGCTCCCACTAGGTGAATAAGGAACACGGATCCTGCTTTTTTCGGAGCGATAGCCTTTTCAATGCGCTTCCGACGAGCAGGTTTTCGCTCCGATCGTGACCTTGGTCAATGCGGGGTCGTCGGCCGGCGGGAATGGCTTGCTTCCATTGCCCGCAGGCTTGACGCAGTCGTAGGACAGCATGTAGGCCATCACCGATGCGTAGTCGTCCGGGGTCAGCGAGCCGGGCGCGGTCAGCGGCATCTGCGTCGCCACGACGGAACGAATCTGCGAGACGTTCAGATGCGACTTCGCAAAACTGGGACCGGTCAATGCTGGGGCGGAAATGCCTTGCAGCTTGTCTCCGTGGCACACGGCGCACTGGCCCGAATAGACGGTTTGCCCCCGCACGACCTGTTCCTTCGTGTACGGCGCCGACCCGGTGCCAGCGATTTGAGCGCTTGCGGCCGAAGGCGGGATGGCCGCCATCGGCGTCTGTCCTTCGGTGCCGTTGACGACGGTCTGAGTCGCGCCTAACTTGTAGACAAGCACATGGCTGCCGTGTGTTGCCGGCAGATTCGCGGTTTGCTGATTTCCCGCCTGACCAACCAGGATCGTCAGGTATTGATCGCCGTCCAACATATAAGTGGAAAATGGTGCACAGATCGACGAGCCGGTATTGGTCTTCCAGAGTTCCTTGCCGGTCGCAACGTCGAGCGCGTACACACTGCCACCCAGATCGCTGGTGAAGACGAGTCCCGTCGCCGTGATCAGAGCGCCGCCTTGCGCGGGGTACGGCACTTGCGCCTTCCAGCGCACATTTCCGGTATCCACGTCCACGGCCGACAGGACGCCGGTGCCGTTACCGCGCTTCGGCAATGCACCGCCCTTGTAGGCTTGGCCAGGGATGTATTCCGGATGCTCAGTCAATAGTTTCCAGATTCCGCATTCATTGGTGCTACCAACCACGAACAGATTCGAATTCGGGTCGTAGGCGCCACCGAGCCACTCGATTCCCCCGCCGTGGTTCGGACAGCCCGGTATGCCTTCAGGCGTGGGGGGAGTGTCGAGTCCCTCCTGCTTGCTGAGAGTGAGACGATGAATCAGTTCGCCGTTCGCCTGCTCGAAAATGAAAAAGTTGCCGGATTTGTCCCCGATGCCCACCAGGTCACGGGCAGTACCCGCGACCTTGCCCGAAAAGAGCACCGGAACCATCGCAGGGTCGGCGTCGTGGGTGTCGTCCTTGAGGAGCTGGTAGTGCCATTTCACCCTGGGCGTCTTACCGCTGATGTCCAGGGCGACGATCGAGTTGCTGTACAGATCCTCGCCCTCGCGACCCTTTAAGACCATGTCAGGACCAGCATTGCCGGGGGCCACAAACAGCGTGTTCGTGTCCGGATTGATCGCCACTCCCGACCAGACGTCCGTGCCGCCGTGCACCCACGACTTGCCGGGCCACGTGTCACGTTTGATCGTGTCCCAGTCCCAGAGCTTCTTTCCATCGACCACGCTGAAGGCGCTTACGCGCCCTTGGTTTCCGTTATCGCCACCCCCCGTGCCAAGGATCACGCTGCCCTTGTAGACGTACGAGGCCATCGAGAAAAAGCTGTTGACGCTGTCGCGGCACCCCGGAACATCCCAGACGGTCTTGCCCGTTTCAGCGTTGAGCGCGATGACGCGGCAGTCCTGCGTCCCTAAGAACACCTTTCCATCCTCGATACCGACGCCCCGACTGACGGCAAAGGAGATGACAGGCGGGTTGTATGGGAATTGCCACTTGAGCTTGCCGGTCCGTGCGTCGAGCGCCAGCACATTGTCATGCGGCGTGGAGATGTACATCGTTCCGTTCGTAACGATGGGCGAAGCTTCCTGCTGGCCATCGTCGGAGATCTGTGTCTCCCAGGCCAGGCCCAGCGTGCCCACATTTTCTGGGGTGATCTGGCTCAGCGTGCTGTAACGATTGCCCAGATAGGACCTTGCAGGAAGCAGCCAATCGTCGGATCTGGCGGCGTCCAGCAGCGTCTGCGCATCCGGCGTCGCCTTCATCGAAGGGTTCGCGCCAGCGAGCGAAGATGAAAGCGAGACCGCGCCCAACAGAGCGAACGACAGAAGTCGACCCAACCGGTAGCGAAGATCTGGCAACAAGCGGGTGTCTCTCATTGGAGGATTCCTTGGAGCTGGTGGAGGCGATTTCGCCGTGCAGTGTTTCACGATCCTGACTCAAGGCTTTCTGAGCTGTGCGGCGCTTGCGGTTTCATGCGGCACCATCACTAGCGCCAAGAAGTAAGCAGGCCAGACATCGATCTTGCGCTCGATCAGACAGTTCATCGCAGCGGCCGCGGCGGCGACGAGCGATGGATG
>VBCK01000181.1:8026-9247 GCA_005882215.1 Betaproteobacteria bacterium
GGCGGCGACGAGCGATGGATGTTTGAATTTGCGGTGGGATGTTGTCGGCATCCCACCCTTTGCTCTGCGTCGACCCGGTCAGTTGTGCAGGGTGACGTTGACGCCGCTGGCGGCCAGGTTGAAGCGCAGCCCGATCTCGGTCGCCGCGACCTTGATCACGACGCCGTTCTGATTCTGCAGATAGACGGCATTTCCGCCGCCGGCGATCGCCGCGCCGGCCGAAAGGGCCACATAGTTGCCGTCGAAGTCGGACAGCTTGTTGAGGTGATAGACGTTGCCGCTGGCGGAGTAGCTGCTCGCACCGACGTCGACGATCGACAGCCCGCTGATGCTGAAGTTGTGCTTCCGATTGTTGAAAGTCAACGAGCCATTACCCCAGGTATAGCCGATACCCGCCGCGACCGCGCCACCGCTCAGCTCGACTGAGCCGTCGGCGGGAGTCGAATCCGAAACCGAGGGCGTGGAAGTGTCTCCGGCAAAAACCGGCGGCAGAATTGCTCCGAATGTTGCAACGGCAAGGCTGGCAAGCCATCTGTTCATACAAGTCTCCTGATGAAAAAGGTTGATAAAAATCGAGAACGAATTGACCTCGGTAATAGCGGGCGAATCGATGTGCCGGAGGATGACTCCGAACCCCCACGTGTTCTGGTGGATGGAACAGCGCGACAGGGCAGCGCTGCGCGAGCCGCCAGCGCGGCGCCGCCATGCGAAATCGGAGATGAGTTGCAGCGGCCACGCGAGTCGAGCTCTGTTCCCGCAATATGCCGCAACACGTCGCCTGAGTCTTGTTTGAACGCGCGCGCATTTTTGATTTCGTGCGAACAACTGCTGTAAGTCCTACGCTGCTACCGCAACCCGCGGCGGAAAATCGGAATAGTTCCGACCACCGGTGGGACTTCACAGAACGAGAACGCCTTCGCGATCGGCATGAAGTTCGAAGAATACCTTTTAGTGCCTGCCTCCGACCTTGGAGCACAAAAGCGCAAAGCCTTGAACTATTTGAAAGAAGGGCGGTCGCGCCGATGCAAACATTCCGGGACCGTTGCCCGGAGGCAGAGCATGAAGCGTCAAAGGCGGAGTTTTTCAACCCCCACTGCGGCCGCTGCGCTGCTGATTTCATTGAGCTCGATTGGATTGGAGCCTGCCTCGGCGGCTGACTCGTCGGCGCCGGTCAATGCCGCTCGCCTGGACAACGCCGAGCGGGACAGTGGCAATTGGCTC